>JAJQFT010000006.1:47479-52714 GCA_021200975.1 Bacillota bacterium
GGCTATTTTCCCATGCCCTCGTTGGTACCGCCCTTCTTCTTGCTTTGCCTGGTCCCATTTTTTTTTTTTTTTTTTTTTTTCCCCTGGGCGGGTCGGCAGAGTGCCGACCCGCGAGCGATCTTTATCTTCGTTTGTACAGCCATATTTCGTAGCGCACGGCGTTTTCTTCACCGGATTGGAGCAGGGCCGCGCGCTCCCATGCGTTGTCGGCATCGAGATTGGGGAAGAAGGTGTCGCACGACGGCGCGGCGAAGATCTTCGTCACATACGCCGTGTCGCACATCGGCAGCAGGGCGCAGTAGACGCTGCCGCCGCCAATCACGAAGGCCCCCTCCCCTGCCCGCTGCGCTGCCTCCTCGGGGCTGCGGCAGAGGGCAAAGCCGGGCGCGGCCTCACGCGAGCGCGATAGCAGATAATTCTCGCGTCCCGGGAGCGGCTGCCCGCCCGGGAAGTCCGCCGCCGTCCGCCGCCCGACAATCACGGGGCAGCCCATGGTAGCGGCGCGAAAAAATTTCCGGTCAGCAGATAGGGCGAGGGGCTGCGTGCCGCCGCAGCCGATGCCCCAATTTTCATACACAGCAACAATACAGTTCATGCTGTTTCCTCAAACCGCAATTGGAATCTCAAACGGGAACGGGTGATAGCGGTAGTTCTCCATGCGGAAGCTATCGGTGGTGAAGCGGTAAAAATCCGTAACAGAGCGGTCGATGGAGAAGGTCGGCGCGTCGAAGCCCGGCTGTTCCAGCATGGCCTTCACCGCGGGGATATGCCGGTCGTAGATATGGCAATCCGCAATTACGTGCACCAGCTCACCCACCTCCAGCCCGCTCACCTGCGCCAGCATATATGTGAGCACGGCGTACTGCACCACGTTCCAGTTGTTCGCGGTGAGCATATCCTGCGAGCGCTGGTTCAGAATGGCGTTGAGGCGGCCGCCGGTAACCACGAAGGTCATGGAATAGGCGCAGGGGTAGAGATTCATCTCGTGCAGGTCGTCAAAATTGTAGAGGCTGGTCAGTATCCGCCGCGAGCCGGGGTTATGCTTGAGGTCGTACAGCACGCGGTCGACCTGGTCGAAATCCCCCTCCGGGTAGTGGTGCCGGATGCCGAGCTGATAGCCGTAAGCCTTGCCAATCGTGCCGTCCGGCCCTGCCCACTCGTCCCACACATGGCTGCTGAGGTCGGCAACGCGGTTGCTCTTCTTCTGCCAAATCCACAGGAGCTCGTCCACAGCGGATTTCCAGTAGGTTCGCCGCAGGGTCATGATGGGAAATTCCTGTGAGAGGTCATAGCGGTTCACCACGCCGAATTTCTTGATGGTGTGTGCGCTCGTGCCGTCCGCCCAGTGCGGGCGCACCTGCATCCCCTCATCCGAAAAGCCATTTTGCAGGATATCCAGGCAGGTCGCGCGATAAATCTCGTCGGCTTTGCTCATGAGAAATTGCTCTCCTTTTTTCGCAAAAAATTGCGCAGAAATGATTGACATTTTGGCATGTTTTTGCTATATTGTAGATATTATAGCACAGGCTCTGTGAAAATGGAAGAGGTTTTGCAAAATGTCCCAGAAAAGAATTACCATTGACGACATTGCCAGAGATTTGAACGTTTCCAAGACGACGGTATCGCGCGCCATCTCCGGCAAGGGTCGCATCAGCCAGGCCACCCGCGACAGAATCAAGGAATACATCGTTCAATGCAACTATCGCCCCAGCGCGGCGGCAAAGGGTCTGGCCGAGAGCAAGACCTACAATCTCGCCCTCGTGCTGCCAAAGTCGTTCATCCAGATGGATCTTCCCTATGTGCGCGAATCGCTAAACGCCATCTGCGAGGAGGCGTTTATATGGGACTACAACATTCTCGTCTGTCTCTCAACCGACGAGTACCCGGAGTCCCTGCTGCGCACGCTGGACAACCGCAAGGTGGACGGCGTGATCCTCTGCCGCACGGTGGAATACGACGCGCTTGTGGACATCCTGACCAACCGCGCCATCCCATTCGCCACGCTCGGCTCGCTCCCCGCCGCCGTATCGGGCAAGGCCGCCGTGGAGGCCGACCATGACCAGCTAGGCGGCTGCCGCGCGCTCAGCACAATGGTTCTGCAGGGCTGCAGCGAGAAGGTCGCGCTGATTGGCAACGACCTGCGCTACATCGTCAACCAGCACCGGCACGCGGGTTTTGTGCAGGCGGTGGAGGCAATGAAATTCCCCGCGGCAAGCATCGCCATGCAGATGAATGTGGACACCGAGCAGGAATGCGCGCAGGTCGTGCAGAGCCTCTATGCGCAGGGATTCACCCGCTTCGTCGCGATGGACGACACGCTCTGCCTATACACCCTCCACACGCTCGCGAAGCTGGACGGCGCGCTCGACAAATGCCGCACCTACTCGATGTACGACAGCCATTGGCTCGATGGGCCGCTGCGCCCGGAGCTTGCCCTGCACTTCGACTCCGCGACCCTCGCGCAGACCGCCTGCCGGGAGCTTCTGCGCTGCCTGCGCGGCGAGGTTTACGACCGCAACCCCATTCTCGGCTATCGCATTATCACAAGATAAACATTTCGTTTTCCTATTCGGGCTGCCGCAGGCTGCGGCGGCCCGATTTTTTGCGGCGCTCATATTTTATGGAAATAGTCTACCGCGGATGCAAACAGCTGCATATCATACCGCCCCGGGACATTTTTGTACAGCCCGCTGCCGATGCGCTCGCTGTGACCCATCTTGCCGAATACCCGCCCATCCGGGGAGAGCAGCCCCTCGATAGCGTACAGAGAGCCGTTGGGGTTAAAGGAAATGTCGGCAGTAGCGTTGCCGTCCAAATCCACGTACTGGGTGGCAATCTGTCCGTTGGCCGCCAGCTGGTGGATGTGTTCCTCGCTGGCAAGGAACCGCCCCTCGCCGTGGGAAATGGGGACATTGTACACCTCGCCGACCCGGCAGCGCCGCAGCCAAGGAGAGGCGTTGGATGCCACCCGGGTGCGGACGATGCGGCTCTGGTGCCGGGCGATGGTGTTGAAGGTCAGGGTGGGGCAGCTTTCGTCGGTGTCCATAATTTTCCCGTAGGGAACCAGCCCCAGCTTAATCAGCGCCTGGAAGCCGTTGCAGATGCCGGCCATCAGGCCGCCGCGCCTGTCGAGCAGGTCGGTGACTGCCTCCCGAACGGCGGCGCTGCGGAAGAAGGCGGTGATGAATTTGCCGGAGCCATCCGGCTCGTCGCCGCCGGAGAAGCCGCCGGGGATGAATACCATCTGGGCATCCGCCAATCTTTTCGCGAAGCTGTCCACGCTCCGGGCGATGCCGACGGAGGAAAGATTGTTTACAACGATGATTTCCGGCTCCGCGCCCGCGTCGGCGAAGGCTTTCGCGGAGTCGTACTCGCAGTTTGTGCCCGGAAATACCGGAATCACCACCCGGGGTCTGGCCGCCCTGACCGCTGGAGTGGCCGCAGAGAGGGCGGTATAGGAGAAGGTTTCCATTTTTTGGTGGGCGGCAGGAGGATTGCAGGCGTAAACCGATTCCAGCGTTCCCTCATAAGCGGTGAGGGCTTCGCTCTGGGAAACCGCCTGCCCACGGTAGGTAAAAGCGCCGTCGGCGGTGGTCACACCCAAGCACTTTCCCACGGTTTCTTCCCCGGTCATCTCCAGCACGAAGCCGCCGTAGCAATAGCCGAACAGCTCCGCCATGGGAATATTGTCCTCAATCGCCAGCCCAAAACCGTTGCCGAAGCCCATCTTCATGATTGCCTCCGCCACGCCTCCCATGCCGGGAGTATAGGCGGCGACGGCCTTGCCGCCGCGCAGCAGATTTGTGACGGTGGAGAAGGTGGAGAGCAGGCTGCCGGTGTCCGGCAGGCCGCTCTGGTCGTAATCGGGCGCAAGCAGGCACACGCGATGCCCGGCGGCCTTGAACTCAGGAGAAATCACGTCACTTACCTTTCCCGTGGTGACGGCAAAGGATACTAAGGTAGGCGGCACATCCAAATCCTCGAAAGAGCCGGACATGGAATCCTTTCCGCCGATCGCTCCCAGACCCAGCCGCATCTGTGCCTGGAACGCTCCCAGCAGCGCCGCCATGGGCTTGCCCCAGCGCTTGGGATCCTTGCCCAGCCGCTCAAAATACTCCTGGAAGGTCAGGTAGGTATCGGCGTAGTCCGCGCCGGAAGCAATCAGCTTCGCCGCCGACTCTACCACCGCCAGATATGCCCCGTGGTAGGGAGAGGCGGAGGTGATGAAGGGGTTATAGCCGAAGGCCATAAAGGAGCAGTCGTCGGTGTGTTTGGCCTCCATGCTGATTTTCTGCACCATCGCCTGCGCGGGAGAGAGCTGATATTTGCCGCCAAAGGGCATCAGCACCGTTCCCGCGCCGATGGTGGAGTCGAACCGCTCGGAAAGGCCCCGCTTGGAGCAGGTGTTCAGGTCGGACGCCACCGCCAGAAACCCCTGCCGGAAGGAATCCGGCACGCTCTTGTCGAAGCTCCGGGGGGCGTCAGCAAAAACGGTGATGTGCTTGTCCGCACCGTTGGAATTTAGAAATTCCCGGCGGATGTCGCAGATTTTTTTGCTGTTCCAGTTCATGACCAGCCTGGGGCTTTGCGTCACCACCGCTACAGGAACAGCGTTCAGGTTCTCGCTTTCGGCTAAGGCAAGGAAGCGGGGAACGTCCTTGTACTCTACCACCACCGCCATCCGCTCCTGAGATTCGGAAATTGCCAGCTCTGTACCGTCCAGGCCCTCGTACTTCTTCGGCACGGCGTTCAAATCGATTTCCAGTCCGTCTGCCAGCTCGCCAATGGCCACGGACACGCCGCCGGCGCCAAAGTCGTTGCAGCGCTTAATCAAACGGGATGCCTCGGCATTGCGGAAAAGCCTCTGGAGCTTCCGCTCCTCCGGGGCGTTGCCCTTCTGCACCTCAGAGCCGCAGGTTTCCACGGAGTGGCTGTTGTGGGCCTTGGAGGAGCCGGTGGCGCCGCCGATGCCGTCCCGTCCGGTGTTGCCCCCCAGCAGGATTACCACATCTCCAGGAACCGGGCGCTCCCGGCGCACGTTTTCCGCTGGGGCGGCGGCAATGACAGCACCGATTTCCATCCGCTTTGCCGCATAGCCGGGATGGTAAATTTCATCCACAATGCCGGTGGCAAGCCCTATCTGATTGCCGTAGGAGGAATAGCCCGCGGCGGCGGTGGTGACAATTTTCCGCTGGGGCAGCTTGCCGGGGATGGTTTCGGACACGGGGCGGGTGG
>JAJQFT010000100.1:0-29655 GCA_021200975.1 Bacillota bacterium
TCAATCGCTATGGATTTTTTAGGTGTTCAACTTCATTTTACAATCGACCAAATAAAAAAAGACATGGATGCAGTGAAAAGCAGCCAATCCCTAATGAAAGTTGCATGGATTTTGATTATAGTCACTTTTCTGTTTTCTGTTTGGTGTAATAGTAGCTATTCCTATAATGGAAGCAATCCGATTGTACAGTTTACCCTTGCAGCTGTACCTTGGGTGTTGATGGGGGTAAGTATTGCTTGCATTGCGGCATCGGTTTCAAACAGGAAGAGAAATTGAAATATTCCTATTTATCAGGCAGTTATGCAAATAATCAAAATATCAGATCATAAGCCGATAAACTTGTGAAATATCTCACAGTTTGTCGGCTTTTTTCTATATCGACGGTGTAGTAGCGTTTAGGTGTTTTCGTATCGCATACCGTAGCAAGCAGGAAAACTGTATCGGCAGGTTCCAATAATAATGAAAAACTTCCTTATGGGGAATGCCTATTATGCGCGCCGCATTTTTTGCGCACGGCGATCGCGCGAAAAATCCGCCCCGGGGCCCGGGGCGGATCCGTTCTGGTTTGACAAATGCGCTGCGCGCTTACATCAGCGGCTCAAGGTTCAGCACGGGGTGACCCTTCTCGGTCAGCCAGTTCAGCAGCTCCTCGCAGTCGGTGGTGATGGTTTCGTCAGCGACCATGTCGCTGAAATTCTCGATACCATACATCTCCAGCGCAGACTGGTTCAGCCGCTCGGCAACATCATCCTTCTGCTCCTTGGGCATCCAGACGATTCTTTGCAGGCCGCCCTCGGCCGCGACGAACTTCTTGGAGGCGATGAAGTGGCGGCCATGCCCCATGTAGCCCGGGGTCTGGACGCCGCCGCCCGTGCAGGAGGCAAGCTCGCCGAAGGTCATGCCCGCGGGGGTCATGCCTTTATACTCGCGGTTGACGACAATCACGCCGTTCGACATCGGCTCGATACCGCAAATGCACTCGAAGCAGCCGCAGGAGGTCATCGGATCCTCCAGAAGCGAATACAGCGTGACGTTCTCTACTGCGCCGTGGGTCGCACTCGCGACCGCCGCATTGACAGATTCGTAGCGGCCGGTACGCTCGTCGAGGCAGCCCTCCTTGAAGATGGGCTGGCAGGGGCCGTTGGGGTTGAGCTCGTTGGTGGCCTTCGCATCCAGCCAAGATACCGCACCGCACAGGCCAAGCCGCTCCGGCGTGACCACGCAGCAATGCGCGGGCGCAAAGGACTGGCACAGGATGCAGGTATAGTAGCGGTCCACGGCCTCGTCGGTCATGGAGGCGAGGCGGTCATCGCGCATATTGTAGCGCGGCATGGCAAGCTCATCGCGGAATTTCGCGGCCTCGGCGGCATCGGTAATCAGCGTGATCTGGCACTTATCCACCACCGCGTCGAACTCGTTCATAATCATCACATACAGCACTTCCGCAAAGTCCTTAATGCGCAGGCCGGCATCATAGGCAGCGTTGGACACGCGCACGCGCACCTGATTGCGCTGGCCGGTGTGCATCACGCCCTCCATATAGTTGAACCATGCGTGGAACTTACGCTCAATCACGGCCTCGAAATCGGTTTGCATCTTCTTGCCCGCGACCTCCACATAGGTCGCCAGCGCCAAATCCTTCGCGGTATCGAAATCCGGCCCGATGATGGTAATCTTGTGATCCTCCACCTCGGAAAGGTCGCGCATCAGCACCAGCTCAGCGGTGGGGTTCTTGGACGACCACATCTCATTGTGCATATCGGCCTTGCGGATGATTTCGCCCTCAAACGCCGCGGCGAAGGCCACGGGGATAGGCAGCTCGGTAGTCTTAATCTTAATATTGCGCAGCTCAAGCGACTTCTTCACCGTCTCGGCATGGTCGCACACGGATTCCAGCGCGCCGGGAACCTGATTCTCGCCCAGGTCGATATCCACAACCACCGGGAAGCCCAGCGCGATCGCGCCGGCGCCGGCGGAAACAACGACGGAATCAATCGCGCCGAAGGTGTTGACAAAGGCGGGCACACGGTTCTTGGTATAGTCGAGCAGGGCGGGCAAATCGCCGGGCTGGATATTGCCGAAAATCAGCGCGGCGCGAATCGCCACCGTGACGACATGGATAACCGCGGTGACATCGTGCCCGAGCGGGATCACGCGCAGCTCCAAGCCCATCTTCACGCCGCCCTCGGCGCATTGCTCGATCACATCGCCCACCAGGAAGGTCATGATGCCCTTGCTCTGGTAGTCCTTGACCACCTTCACGACATCGGCGGGATCTTCCGCCTTGCCAAGCACGGCCGCAACGCCGGGAATATCGCCGGTGACCAGCGGCACGCCGAGCGAGCGGATGATGGGATCCGGCACAAAGCCGATGCCGGAATCGGCGGCATAGGGATCGGCGCCGTCAATGTATTTCAGTCCCTCGAGGATCTCCGCGCCCACGGCGGTGGCAAGGCCGGCGTTCAGCGCCTGTCCCAGATCCTCCTGGTTGGTAATCAGGCTTTTCAGCACGCCGACGCAGGCGGTCAGGTCGCCCAGCGTCTTGACCTTCACGCCGGTGGCGGCATAGATAGTGGGGAAGAAATAGGCGGTGTCGGGGAAGGCAATCTCCTTGCCCGCGCCGTACTTGGCAATGGCATCGTTCACCGCGCCCTCTGTCAGCCCGGCCACGGCGTTGGAGCCGCCGTAAATCAAATCGGTTAATACACTCATGTAAATTCCTCCCATTGTTACAGGATTTTGGATTTATACTCAGCCCGCAGGCGAATATACCTTCGGAAGCCCGGAATCCATCGGCAGGAGCGGATGGCACATATCCTTTTGCAGCAAAAAGGTTTGGAAAATTGGAAAATCCTTAGTGTATTTCCCAATTTTCAAACCGCATCTGTGGCGCAAGGGGTAGTGCAGGACGCCGCGGGCGATTGGCCCCGAATTTCCTTGTTTGCATCCCCCCGAGGGGGATACACCGGCTTGCAAATTTGCCGGGAGGGAGCGCCCTCCCGGCAAAGCGGATTTACAGCTCCAGGTAGGAGTCGGAATACAGAACGTGGTTCTTGAAAATGTCGCAGGACTTGATGGTTTCCATCAGGCGCAGGTCGCAGGGGTTGACAATGGCGGAGGTAAGGCCCTGCATCATCGCCATCGCGACGAGCGCGGAATCCATAATCGGGCGCAGCGTCTTGGGCGCGCCGTTGGAGTTGTTGGACAGGCCGCCGGTGGACTTCAGGCCCTCGTCGGCAAAGAGCTTGATGGCGTTCAGCACGTCCATCTGCTTATCCTGCATACCCTTGACCACGAGGAACAGGGGGTCGAACCACAGGTCGTCGGAGGTCATGCCCAGGGACAAGCCGCGCTCGAGCATATCGTGGCAATGCTTCATGCGCTCCTCGTTATCCTTGGCGATGCCGTCGGCAGAGCAGAGGGCGATACAGATGGCGTCGTTCGCGGCCGCGAGATTGATGTTCTCAATACGCGAGCCGGCATCGGCGGAGTTGACGATGGGCTTGCCGTTGGTGCGGTTGTAGACCTTAATACCGGCCTCGATTGCCTTCTTGTTGGCGGTGTCGAGCGCAAGGGGGACGTTGTTGAAATTCTCCTGCAGCAGCTTGACCGCCCACATCATGCGCTCCGGGCCATCCTTCTCGGCCGGGCCGATGTTGACATCCAGATAGGTCGCGCCGGCGGCAATCTGCTCCGCCGCACGCTTGAGGATAGGTGCGGGGTCGCGCTCGTCCATGGCCTTGCGGATGGACGGGGAGATGCAATGGATACGCTCGCCGATGGTGACGAAGGTCTTGCTCTCGGGATTGTGCCCCTTGTACTGCACGCCCATGTCCACGACCTCGATCTTGGGCACCTTGGTAGCCAAAAGCTCGTCGAAGCTGAGCTCCTTGACCTCCTCCTTGGGCGCGGAAGCAGCCTTGGCGGCAGCCTCGGCAGCGGCGGCCTTGGCGGCGGCCTCATACTCCTTGTCGCGCATATACTTGGGAATCTGGACGGCCTCGGTGGTGCCAACGACAACGTTCCAGCCGGGCAGCTTCTCCTGGATCTCGCCCTTCATCACGGCAACCTTGCCGGGGATAATCAGCGTGCGGCTCTTAATCTTATTCTCGATATCCAGCGTCTCAAAGGTCTTCTTGACGGTGGTGGAGGAGAATTTGCCGGCGGCCCACGCCGTCAGCACCGACATACCGGAGGCATCGGTGATAATCAGGTTCACAGGGCAGCCGGAGCGCTCCAGCTCGCCGGAAACGAGGAAATAGGTCAGGGCGAAGTCCACCGTCATCACGCAGGGGCTGTTCTCGTCCGCACCGTTGATGGGGTAGATCTTGGATTCGACCTTCATCGGCTTCTGCGGGTCGGTGAAGATGTTCTGACGCAGGCCGTACAGCGGCAGCGCCTCGGCATAGGTCATCTGCTCCATAACAATGATGGAGGCGTAGCGCTCGGTGAACATGGCGGCGTAGGCGGTTTGCAGGCGGCTGTCGCCGGGGGCGATTGCGCCGACATTGACGATGGAGGGATAGCCGAAGCTGCGGTCGCCATCCTTGAGCGCGGTGCGGCGCACGAGAACGGCGTTGGCCAGCGTTTCCTTGGCGGTCGCGCCGGTGACATCCAGCACGAGGTTCTTGTTGCCCGCAGCCTCCAGCTTCTTAACGGTGTCGTACAGCTCGGAGAGGTTCGGCGCGTGCACGCCCAGCGTGACAGCGGCGGAAACGGCCAGCTCGCTCATCTGCGCGTAGTTCTCGGGGGTTGCGCCGTTGAGGATAGGCTTTCCGTCCTTGCACAGCTCCAGCGCGGCCTTCGCCGCGTCCACATCGGTGCAGTTGAGAATCAGGCTGCGACCGGTGGCGGCGGCCTTGGAAACAAGGGCGGTATACTTGTCCACGCCGTTGCCGGCGTAGTTGCAGTAGAGGAACTCTACATACATCCGCTCGCCGATTCGGACATAGTCCACCTTCTGCATATCGGCAAGCGCGGCGTCAAGCTCCGCGTCGCTCATGCAGGAGCAGACGGAAACGGCGTAAAGGTTCTTGCTTACGAGGGTCTTCTCATGCCGGAACAGTACGGTTTCGCCGCCCAGCTTGTGGCCGGAGCCGACGGTGATGGTCTTCATGGGAGGGGCGGTCTGCTCATTGAGCATTGCCTTCGCGTCGTCGGAAAAATACGGGCATTTATCAATTGAAATTGCGCCCTGCGCCACCTTCATGCAGAATGCCATACAGGTGGGGCTGCCGCACTCCTTGCAGTTTTTCTTGGGAGAGAGCTTGAAAATATCCAGTCCTTTTAATGCCATGATTCGTTCCTCCTAATCTCAGACCAGCTCGGTGATGAACTTCTTGACCGTGGCGATGGAAGCCGGATGGCGCAGGATCACCGCATCGGCGCCGCCGGTCAGGTTGGCCGCGGCGGTGGCCACTTCCATGTCGATGCCGCGCTCCTCCATGTCGCCCCAAGCGGGCTCATCCTCAGCGGAAGCGGTAGATTCCTTCACGGTCCAAGTATCGGTCGAAACCGGCGAAACGATAGGCATCTGCAAATCGGCGTCGGACTGCGCCAGCGCGGCGGCGCGCACGCGGTCGAGCGTGGAGGCGACATACTCGTAGCCATAGCCCACGGCGGCGGTGCCGACATTCATGCAGATGCTGCCCGCAGGAACGGTGAGCCCCTTGAGCATGATGTTCAGCTGCTTAGCGAGGTTGATATCGTCGGCAGTTTCGGCGCCGACCTTCTGACCGTAGGCCAGCGCGACGGACGCGCCGACAGTCTTGTAATCCTCGCTCTTGGCGGACAGGACCAGGATGTTTCTGCCCTGCAGCGCCTCGGAAATCTTGCTGAAAAGCTGGCCGTCCTTCTCCATGTTCTTACAGCCCATGATGACGATGGGCATGGATACGGCCTCGGCAACGGCCTTCGCGTCCGCCACGCAGTCCTCCACGGAGCGGTTCGCGCCGTTCGGGTCGGCGGATTCAAAGTGCAGGCACAGGAAGTCCGCGCCGGGAATGGTTTCGGCGCGCTTGGCGTAGTCCGCCATCGTGGTGCAGCCGGCATAGAACGCCGTCAGGCCGGGAACCGCCCATTCGGAGGCGGCGTCGGAAATTTCCACACCAATCTTGGGCGCGTTTTCGATTTCCCCGTCGAAGGTGTAGAAGGGCAGCACGCTCTGGCCGCCGAGGACGATTGCCTTGTCGCCGGTGCCCAGCGTAACGGCATTGATTTTGCCGCTGTAATGCTGCGTCTTGGGTGTAAATGACATATTTGGTTTCCCCCTTGAAAAAAATGTACATTGTTACCGTGCTTTGGAAGCTCTGAAGCGAATCGGCGCGCAGCCGCCGGCGGTCGCCCCCGAGTTTCCGATTGCATATAGGCATTCTAAGGCTAGGCCGGGGCCGCTTCCCACCGGAGCGCGCAATAGCCGACATTGGAAAAAGTGCCCTTCTCTTTCCAAGGGAGGGAAACTCCCTCCTGCCGCAGGGTGCTTCGGCGGGCGGTACCTGCGCCTGGCCTATAGAAAATACCGGACAAATGGAAAAGTCGTCAAATTCCGAGCGACTCCATGATGCCGCGCAGGGCGGCCTTCACCGGCTCGGTGGCGGGGAGCTTGGACGACGGCTGGCCGTCGCAATCGGCGCGATAGACCGCCTCATCGTGCGGCAGCACGCCATAGAGTGTAAGGCCGTGCTTCTGAATTTCCTCCTGCACGCCGCTGTCGAGCGCGCCGCCCGGCGCGCGGTTGACGATCAGCCCCATCTGGGTCGGGTTCAAGCCCATCTCGTTCACCATTTCCGCCAAGCGCGCGACCGTTTGGATGCCGCGGCGGGAGCAGTCGGACACGAGCAGCAGGGTATCGACGTGCGGCAGCGTGCCGCGCGCCACATGCTCCAGCCCAGCCTCGTTGTCCATTACGATATAGCGATAATTTTTGGCATATTTCTGGATTTGCGTCTGCAGGACGCCGTTGACGTAGCAGTAGCAGCCCTTGCCCTGCGTGCGGCCCATAACGAGCATATCGAAGTCGTCCTCTTCTACCAAAGCGGAGGAAAATTTCATTTCGGCGTAATCGGCCTTCGTCATGCCCGCGGGGATGCCGCCCTTCAGCTCCGCCTGCGCCATCTCCTCGCGAATCGAGCCGAGGGTTGTATCGACCTCCACGCCCAGAACCTCGTTGAGATTGGCGTTGGCATCGGCATCCACCACAAGAATCGGCGTCTTGCCGGTGCTGGACAAATAGTCGATAATCATGCCGCAGATGGTCGTTTTTCCTACGCCGCCCTTGCCGGCGAGCGCAATGGAATGGGGTGTTGACATGGTTCAATTTGCTCCTTTTTGCAGCTGCGCGCCGCGCGGCGCGCGCATTTGCGGGTGCGTGCGACCGCTTTCGCCTCACGCATACCGATACGAAGATATCGTATCATATTTTTCGGAAAATTTCAACCCGTTTTTTGCGGAAAGTGTTGATTATTTTGACAAGCGTGCTCCCCGCCGCAGCGCGAGCATGCCCAACAGCATCAGCAGCGGGAAAATCATCGCCGCGGCAAGGCCCGCGCGAAGCTGATCGGAAAACGCGCCGCTTACAAAGCCCACGAGCGTCGGCCCGGCGGAGCAGCCGACATCGCCCGCGAGCGCAAGAAGCGCGAACAGCGCCGTGCCGCCCCGTTCCATCCGCCCGGCCGCAAGCGAAAAGGTGCCCGGCCACAGAATTCCGACGCTCAGCCCCGCAAGGCCGCAGCCGAGGAAGCCGAAAATCGGCACGCCACAGAGCACCAGCACGCCATAGGCCGCGATGCAGAGCGCGCAGCTGAGCAGCATAAACCGCTTCAGGTCGATTTTTGCGCCGAATTTGCCGTACCACGCCCGCGAGGCGCCCATGCAGGCAGCAAAGAGCATCGGCCCGAGCAAATCGCCCACAGTTTTGCTGACCCCCAGCCCCTGCTCGGCAAAGGTAGATGCCCATTGGCTTACCGATTGCTCCGCCGCGCCCGCGCAGGCCATCAGCAGCGCGAACAGCCAGAAGCTCCCGCTCCTCGCCAGCTCCGCGATGGTCATCCCCCGCTCCCCTTCCTCCAGCAGCGGGTAGATGGGCACCTGCGTAAAGGCAATGCCGTTGGCAATGGGAGAATCGCCCACAGGCAGAGGAGGATTTTCCAGCGCCCGATGCCAAAGCAGGCGAAAAAGAGCGTGGAAAGCAGCACCACGCCCACATGCCCCCAGCAGTAGAAGCTGTGCAACAGGCTCATGGCCGTCTGCTTATTCTCCGTGGGGCAGGCCTCCACGATGGGGCTTACCACCACCTCCAGCAGCCCGCCGCCGACAGCATAGACCGCCACGCCGAGCAGCAGCCCTGTAAATGGGTCGAGGATTTCCGGCAGCACAGCAATCAGCGCAAAGCCGAGCGCGGCAAGCGCATGCGCCGTGACGGCGGCGGCGCGGTAGCCAACGCGCTTGATGAAGCCGATGGAGGCGACATCCACGATAAGCTGCACCGCGAAGTTGAAGGTAATCAGCAGCGTAATCCGCTGCAGCGGAATGCCATAGCTGCTGCGGAACATAAGAAACAGCAGCGGGACAAAATTGTTGACCACCGCCTGCACAATGTAGCCCACGAAGCAGGCCGCGACGGTATGCTTTGCCTTCCAGAACATAACTGGCCCTGCACTTCCTTCATAGCATTTACGCCCATTATACGCCGCGCGGCGGCAATTCGTCAACAGAAATTTCCGCTTCCGTTCATTTTGTCGAAGTACAGCGAAAATCCCGGAGGAATTTTTGTGTAATATTTTTTCCGTTTTTTGTGTAAATCTCCTGTAAAAAATGGTATAATGGTATCCCAGCCATCTGGGTACTATACGAAAGTGAGGGCATTACCCAATGATCGAATACAGTGAGAATGTCAAGGTATTCTGCGGCAGCTCCAACCCTGTATTTGCAAAGACCGTCTGCGACTGCCTCGGCCTCCAAATCGGCGACGGCGAAATCAAGAGCTTCTCCGACGGCGAGGTTTCCGTGACGCTGAACGAAACCGTTCGCGGCGCGGATGTTTTTCTGGTGCAGTCCACCTGCAGCCCCGTCAACGACAACCTGATGGAGCTCCTGATTATGATCGACGCCTGCCGCCGCGCCTCCGTCGGGCGTGTGACCGCGGTCATCCCCTATTTCGGCTACGCCCGGCAGGACCGCAAGGCCAAGAGCCGCGACCCCATCTCTGCCAAGCTCGTAGCCAATATGCTCACCGCCGCCGGGGCGCACCGGATCCTTACGATGGATTTGCACGCGGCGCAGATCCAGGGCTTTTTCGACATCCCGGTGGATCACCTGCTGGGCAATCCCACTTTCGTCGAATACTACACGCAAAAGTTCCCCGAGACCGCCTACAACCGCGAGGATTTCGTGGTGGTCTCGCCGGACGTGGGCAGCGTGAGCCGCGCCCGCGCCTTCGCCGCCAAGGTACATATGAGCCTTGCGATTGTCGATAAGCGTCGCCCGCGCGCGAATGTGTGCGAGGTGATGAACGTCATCGGCGACGTGCGGGGCAAGACCTGCATCCTCTACGACGACATGGTAGACACCGCCGGCAGCCTGTGCAGCGCCGCCAAGGCGCTGGTGGAAATCGGCGGCGCGAAGGAGGTCTATGCCTGCGCCACGCACGGCGTGCTCTCCGGGCCGGCCCTCGCGCGGCTGGAGGAGAGCCCCATCCGGGAACTGACCATCCTCAACACCATCCCACTCAAGCAGAACACCCCCTCCAGCAAGATTCGGCAGCTCGATGTCGCGCATATTTTCGCGCAGGCGATCGCCCACATTCACAGCGGCACCTCCATTGCCGACCTTTTCTGAGCGATGCAGCCGTCCGAAACTTGGCTGATTGTCGGGCTGGGCAACCCGGGCGCGGAATACGCGCGCACCCGCCACAACTGCGGCTTCCGCTGCCTCGATTTGCTCGCCGCCCGGCTCGGCTGCAAGGTGGATAAGGGAAAATTTCAGGGGTTATACGGCAAGGCGGTCTACGAGGGGCGCACGGTATACCTGCTCAAACCGCAGACCTACATGAATCTGTCCGGCCGCGCGGTGGTGCAGATGAGCGCGTTTTTTAAAATTCCGCCGTCGCGCATCCTCGTCCTGTTCGACGATATTTCCCTGCCGCCCGGCCGCCTGCGTGTGCGCGCGGACGGCTCCGCCGGCGGGCACAATGGTATCAAGTCTATCATCGCGGAGCTGGGAAGTCAGGATTTTCCGCGCGTGAAGATCGGCGTGGGCGCGAAGCCGCACCCGCAGGCCGAGCTGGCGGACTGGGTGCTCTCCGGCTTCACCCCGGCAGAGGAAAAGGCGGTCGCATCCGCTCTCGGGCGCGGCGCGGATGCAGCGCTGTGCATCCTCTCGCACGGCGTAAGCGAGGCCGCCAACCGCTACAACGGCTCTTTGCCGGAGGCGTAAAAATTTCAAAATTCTACGGAAAGGGGGATTTTTCCCTCTTTCCGCATTCTCTCGTGGAGGAAAAACGTGGAAAATTTGCTTTTCCTGCTGGATTCCATACCGGAATACCCGCAGCTGCAAAGGATGCTTGCCAAAAATCGCTCGGCCGCCGTGACCGGCGTGGGGCAGCTGAACCGCTCGCACATGATTGCGGGGTTGTGCCAAAGTCTGAACCGGCCCGTCGTGATTCTTACGCAGGATGAGCTCTCCGCCCGGCGTATGCAGGAGGAGCTGAAGGCCTTCCTCGGGCAGGGGGTACCGATCCTTCCCTCGCGGGAGCTGACGCTGTACGACACGGCCGTTGTCTCCCGTGCATGGGAGCAGGAGCGGCTGCGCCAGCTCTACTGCCTGCAAACCGGCCAGACGCGCATTCAAATTCTGCCATGGGAGGCGCTGAGCCAGCGCACCATCCCGCCGCAGACGCTGCTGGACGCGGTTTTCACCCTGAAAATCGGGGAGGATTATTCGCTTGACGCGCTTACCGAGCGGCTCGTGGGACTGGGCTACACCCGCTGCGCGATGGTGGAGGGCCCGGGGCAGTTCGCCGTGCGCGGCGGCATCCTCGACCTTTTCTCCCCCGCGGCAGAAAATCCGTTCCGCACGGAATTCTTCGGCGACACGCTCGACGCGATGGGCTACTTTGAAACGGGCAGCCAGCGCCGGGTGGAGAATGTAGAAGCCGTGGCGGTGCTGCCCGTCGGCGAAACGCAGCCGCGCCTGCACCGGCAGGGGCTGAGCGGCCTGTGCGCCGACCTGCGCGCGCAGATTGCGCGGCAGAAGCGGCGAAAGAACCGCAACGAGCCGCTGCTTACGACCCTGGAAACGGATTTGGAGAAATACGAAAACGGGCTGCAAAATTCCGCTTCCGACCGCTATATGGCGCTCATTTATCCCGAATTTACCACCGCGCTGGATTATATCCCACCCGATGCGCTCGTGATTGCCTGCGACCAGGGAAACCTCAGGCGCGCGGCGCGCACGCGCACGGAGGCGATGGGCTTGCAGCTGGACGCGCTGCTCCAGGGCGGCATCCTCGTCGGCGAGCTGTGCGACTATGTGTGTCAATGGGAGGATTTCTGCGCCAAGCTGCGCGGGAAAACGCTGCTGTATTTCGATGCCTTCGGCGGCAGCGCCTACCCCGAGGAAAATCCGCCTAAGGAGCTCTTCCCCCTCACCGCCAAGCAGCTTCCAGGCTATGGCGGCAGCATGGAAACCGCGGCGGAGGATTTGAAGCACTACCGTCGGCAGGGCTTCGGCAGTCTTGTGCTGTGCGGCACGCGCCGCCGCGCGGAAATTCTACAGCAATATCTTTCCGAGAAGGGGCTGAGCGCCATGCTCAGCATTCCCCTGACCGGCGCGCCAAAGCCCGAGCAGATCCTGCTGGCCGAGGGAAGCCTGCCCTATGGCATGGAATACCCCGAAAGCCGGCTCGTGATTCTCACGGACGGCCAGCTTCTCGCGCAGGCGCAGCCACGCAGGAAGGGCAGGAAATCCGCCGCCACCAACCGCCAGAAGCTCAATTCCTTCACCGACCTCACGCCCGGCGACCTCGTGGTGCACGAAAACTACGGCATAGGCCGCTTCGTGGCAATGGAGCAGATGAAAATCGACGGCGTGCTGAAGGACTATGTGAAAATCGCCTATCAGGGCAGCGACGTGCTCTATGTCCCCGCCAGCCAGCTCGACCTTGTGAGCAAGTACATTGGCGCGTCGGAAAACGCCGCCGTGAAGCTCAACCGGATTGGCTCCGACACCTGGGGCAAGACCAAGACGAAGGCGCGCAAGGCCGCAAAGGATATGGCCGGGGAGCTGATTGCGCTCTACGCCGCGCGCCGCCGGCAGGAGGGCTACGCCTTCTCGGCGGATACGCCCTGGCAAAAGGAATTTGAGGACAATTTCCCCTACCCCGAAACCGACGATCAGCTTCGCTGCATCAGCGAGATCAAGGCGGATATGGAGTCGCCCGTGCCGATGGATCGGCTTCTATGCGGCGACGTGGGCTTTGGCAAGACCGAGGTCGCTCTGCGCGCGGTGATGAAGTGCATCATGGACGGCAAGCAGGCGGCGATCCTGGTGCCGACCACCGTGCTTGCGCAGCAGCACTACCAAACCGCCTCCGCCCGCTTCCGCGGCTTTCCGGTGAACATCGAGGTATTAAGCCGCTTTCGCTCGTCCAAGGAGCTCAAGGCTGCCATGCAGCATATCCGTTCCGGAAGCACCGACCTCGTCATCGGCACGCACAAGCTCCTGCAAAAGGACGTGGAGTTCAAGGATCTGGGGCTGCTGATTGTGGACGAGGAGCAGCGCTTCGGCGTAAGCCACA
The DNA here is from genome assembly GCA_021200975.1 of Bacillota bacterium. Lineage (GTDB taxonomy): Bacteria > Bacillota > Clostridia > Oscillospirales > Oscillospiraceae > Faecousia. The sequence continues at coordinate 12,794 of JAJQFT010000100.1, forward strand.
AGGAGCGGCTGAAGGAGATTTCCAAGGGCGTGGATGTGCTGACCCTCTCGGCAACCCCCATCCCCCGCACGCTGAACATGGCGCTGTCAGGGCTGCGGGATATGTCCACCATCGAGGTGCCGCCCTCCGACCGCTACCCCGTGCAGACCTTCGTGATGGAGCACAACAACGCCATTATCGACGACGCGATTCGCCGCGAAATCGAGCGCGGCGGGCAGGTATATTACCTGCACAACCGCGTCGAAAGCATCGAGCAGTGCGCCGGCGCGCTGCTGCGCCGGATCCCCGGCCTGCACGTTGGCATTGCGCATGGGCAAATGGGCGAGGACGCTCTGGCCGAGGTGATGAACGCCATGGTACAGGGCGAAATACAGGTGCTTGTGTGCACCACCATTATTGAAACCGGGCTGGATATTCCGAATGTCAACACCCTGATTATCGAAAATGCCGACCGCTTCGGCCTCAGCCAGCTGCACCAGCTTCGTGGGCGCGTTGGACGCTCGAGCCGCCATGCCTACGCCTACTTCACCTACAAGCCGGATAAAAACCTCAGCGAGGTGGCGGAAAAGCGGCTCTCCGCCATCCGGGATTTTGCCGAATTTGGCTCCGGCTTCAAGATTGCCATGCGCGATTTGGAAATCCGCGGCGCGGGCAATCTGCTGGGCGCGGAGCAATCCGGCCACATGATGAGCGTGGGCTACGATATGTACCTGAAGCTGCTTGACGAGGCGATTCTGGAGGAAAAGGGGGAAGCGCCCAGAGCCGCCGAATGTACCGCCGACCTGAACGTTACCGCCAACATCGACCAGCAGTACGTTTCCCGCGGCGAGGAGCGCATGGACCTCTACCGCCGCATGGCGGCCATCCGCTCGCAGGAGGACGCGGACGATTTTCTGGACGAAATCGTCGACCGCTACGGCGACCCGCCCAAGGGCGTGCTGAACCTGATTGGCATCGCCCTCATGCGCGCGCAGGCCAAGCAGCTTGGCATCACGGATATCCGGCAGAAGAGCGGGGACGTGCTGTTCACCCTCACCGAGATGGACTTTGCGGCGATGTCCGCGCTCTGCGACGATACCGGCTACAAGGGGCGCGTGAGCTTCGTCGCGAGCGCGAAGGTTCCTACCGTGCGGCTCAAGCTTGCCTCGGGCGTGGACAGCCTGAAGCAGAGCCAGATTTTTATCCAAAAATACGGGGAAAAGCTGAAAATGCAGTGAAAAAATAATTTGAAATTTTTTCATTGTTTTTCCCGAAAAATATGCTACAATATCTATGCGCAGGCAATCCGCGCGCATAGTCCAAACACACGATTGGAGTGATTGTCATGAGTATCGACGATTCCGGACGCAGAGCGCCGGAGCAGCCCGCCAGCGGCGCACCCAGCCTAGGGCCCTCCGCCTCCGGGCCCGCCACATCCGGCTTAGAGCCTTCCGCCTCCGACCCCGCCGCGCCGCAGGGCGGCGCGCAGCAGCCATCCGCCCCTGCGCAGGCCCCGGGCGCGACCCGTAAGGTGTATATTTCCCCCGCGCAGGCGGCATCCGCCGCCGACAGTACGCGCGCAGCGGCGCGGGGCGCCGCCCCGGTGCGCCGCCCATCCTCCGCCTCTTCCCGCAGCGCCTCCGCCGGTTCCTCCGCGGCCCGCCGCGCAAGCGCACGGCGCAGGCGGCGCAAAAAGGGGCTGAGCAGGCGCGACCGCAACATTCTCATAATTGCCGGGGTGATCCTCGCGCTGCTGATTCTGGCAATCATCATCGGCATTGCCATGCTAAGCTCCTCCAGCGAGGAGGACGACGGCCTGATCCTGCAAAATGTCTATGCCGCCGGGGTAAACATCGGCGGAACCTCGCCGGAGGTGGCCAAGCAGCTGCTGCAGCAGGCAACCGAAAGCACCTACTCCGAGCTGGACATGGTGGTGCAGGTGCTCGACACCACGCTTACCCTCTCCCCTGCCCAGACCGGCGCATCGCTGGACATCGACGCGGTGGTGGAGGCCGCCTACAATTACGGCCGCACCGGCACCAAGGCGGAGCAGAAGCAGGCCAAAAGCCTCGCCGAAACCACCTCCTACACGCTCTCCATTTTGCCCTACCTCACGCTGGACACCGACTATATCGCCGCGCAGGTGGAGTCGCTCGGCTCGCTCTACGCCAGCACCCTGAGCCAATCGGAATACACCGTTACCGGCACACAGCCGAGCCTCGAGGTATCCGCCGGTGTGGACACCACGGTGGTGTACCAGTGGATCACCGTCACACGCGGCACGCCGGAATACGGGCTGGACACCGACCAGCTCTATGAGCAGATTCTTGACGCCTACAATTCCAATGTTTTTGCGGTAACGGGCGAAATATCTGTCGTCCTGCCGGACGATACCAACCTCATTTACGAAATCTACGATGAATACTGCGTCGCGCCCGTAGACGCGCAGATGGATTCCACCACCTACGAAATCACGGCCGAATCCTACGGCTACGGCTTTGATTTGGACGAGGCGCTGGCATGGTGGGACAGCGCGGTCTATGGCGACGAGATCACTCTCGAGCTGACCTACCTCGCGCCCGCCTTCACCGCCGACGATCTCTCCTCGGATTTGTTCAGCGACACGCTCGCCACCAAGACCATCACCGTGACCAGCAGCAAAATGCTCACCAACCTGCGCGTTGCCGCCGAAATCCTCAACGGCACGATGCTCCGCTCCGGCGACACCTTCGCGTTCAACAGCAAGCTCGGCAGCATCACCAGCGGCAAGGGCTATGTGACGGCCGACGACTGGGTGGACGACGAGGAGACCTCCGTGCTCGGCGGCGGGCTGAGCCGCATGGCCACCGCCATGTATTACTGCGCGCTGATGGCAGATTTTGAGATTCTCGAGCACAACACCTACACCTACGTCACCGATTTCACCGACGCCGGTCTGGATGCCTATGTCAGCTCCGGCTCTGCCGACCTGATTTTCACAAACACCAGCTCCGGCCCGATTCGCATCGACATCAGCGTGAGCAGCAGCTCGGTGACCGTGAGCATCCTCGGCGTGAAGAATACCGAATACTCCGTGCGCATCCAGTCGAAGGAAACCAAGCTGGCCTACACCACGCTCACTACCACCATGTATTCCGATAACCCCGACGGCTACGCCGATGGCGATGTGCTTGTCAGCGGCGTCAACGGAATGGACGTGGAAATCTCCCGGGTCTACACCTATACCAACGGCGCCAGCTCCTCCACCGAGCTGGTAGAAACGGCGCATTACGAGAAAATCAATGAAGTCGTGGTCGCCATTGTGGAGGCCCCAACCGAGCCGCCAACCGAGGTGGAAACCGAAACGGAGGAGGTCACCGAGCCGGAAGCCACCGAGCCGGAAACCTCCGCTACGGATACAAGCGAGGCCGATTCCGCCGGCTCGGGCGGCTGAGCCTCTCCCGGAAAGATTGCTCCCTCCTGCGCGCGGCAGGAGGGAGCTTCGTTTTGTTTCATTCAGTTCTTCAGGCTTTGCAGCGGCGCGGGGATGCGCCCGCCGCGGGCGATGAATTCGTCCGCGCTCTGCCGGTGCACCGGCATGACCGGCGCCGAGCCGAGAAGGCCGCCAAACTCCACGCGGTCGCCCACCGTTTTGCCGCAGGCGGGGATAATCCGCACGGCGGTGGTCTTGGAGTTGACCATGCCGATGGCCGCCTCGTCCGCAAGGATGGCGGAGATGGTGGCGGCGGAGGTATCGCCGGGCACGGCGATCATATCCAGCCCCACGCTGCACACGCAGGTCATCGCCTCGAGCTTCGAGAGCGTGAGCGCGCCGCTTTCGGCGGCGGCGATCATGCCCTCATCCTCGGAAACCGGGATGAAAGCGCCGCTGAGCCCACCGACGTGGTTCGATGCCATCACGCCGCCCTTCTTCACCGCGTCGTTTAGCAGCGCGAGAGCCGCCGTGGTGCCGTGCGTGCCGCAGGTTTCCAGCCCCATCTGCTCGAGGATCCGCGCAACGCTGTCGCCCACGGCTGGCGTCGGCGCAAGACTCAGGTCAACGATGCCGAAGGGAACCCCCAGCCGCTCGGAGGCCTCCCGGCCGACGAGCTGCCCCATGCGGGTGATGCGGAAGGCCGTTTTCTTCACCGTTTCGGCGACCACGTCGAAGGCCTGCCCCTTCACTCCCTGCAGCGCATGGTACACCACGCCCGGCCCGGACACACCAACGTTCAGCACGCATTCCGGCTCGCCCACGCCGTGGAATGCGCCCGCCATAAAGGGATTGTCCTCCACCGCGTTTGCGAATACTACAAGCTTGGCGCAGGCAAAGCCGCTCGTATCGGCAGTCAGCTCGGCGGCGCGCTTGATAGTTTCGCCCATGAGCTTTACTGCATCCATGTTGATGCCGGCCTTGGTGGAGGCAACGTTCACGCTCGCGCATACCCGCTGCGTTTCGGCAAGCGCCTCGGGGATGGAGGCTATCAGCCTGCGGTCGGATACGGTGAAGCCCTTCTGCACCAGCGCGGAGAAGCCGCCGATAAAATTCACGCCCACAGCCTTCGCTGCCGCGTCAAGCGTGCGGGCGATCTCCACATAGCAATCCTCCCGGCACGCCGCGGCAACGAGCGAGATGGGCGTTACGGAAACGCGCTTGTTGACGATAGGGATCCCGAACTCCCGCTCGATTTCTTCCCCGGTTTTTACGAGGTTCTCGGCCTTATGGGTAATTTTTTCATAGATTTTGTTGCAGCAGGCCCGAAGCTCTGTATCCGCGCAGTCGAGCAGGCTGATGCCCATCGTAATCGTGCGGATATCGAGGTGCTGGTGATCGATCATGTCGAGCGTTTGGAAAATATCGCTTTGATTCAGCATTCGGCCACCTCAAACGCGGTGCATCGCATCGAAAATATCCTCGCGCTGGATGCGAATGCTCAGGCCGGATTGCTGCCCGAGCGCATTCAGGCTGTCGGCCAGCTCCTGAAAGGTCGCGGCCGAGCCGGCGGTATCGACCGCCATCATCATGGTGAAGTAGCCCTGCATGACGGTCTGGCTGATATCGAGGATGTTGATGGAGTACGAGGCGAGCAGGCTGCAAACGGAGGCGATGATACCAACCGAATCCTTCCCAATCACGGTCACGATTGCCTTCATGCCTCACACCTCATAGTCGGCGTTCAGGCGGCTCGCGAGCAGGCCGTTGAACTGCGCCTTTGCCGCCAGATGCAGGGGGTGAACCGCATAGCCCTCCAGCGCCTCGGCGCTGGTGAATTCGGAATAGAGGGCGTAGTCCGCGCCCTGATAGCAGCGGCGCACCTCCATCTTCGTAAGGCCTGGGATCTGCCCCACCAGCGGCTCGAGCAGGGAGGCAATCTTGGCAACGGTCGCGTCCTTGTCCACGCCGTCGCGGATGGTATACAAAACGATGTGCTTAATCATAAGCGTTTCTCCTTTACACAATTTGAATGGACATATTCCGGCGGGGAAAGCCGGCATATTGCGGGCGGATTGTGCGGAATTTTCCGCGTAAATCCCAAAATACCGGAACTGTCCTGCGGCAGCTCCGGTATGTATGGTGCGATGGCTTACGCTTCCTCAGAGGGCTCCTCGGGAGCATCCAGCAGCGCGCGGATGGAGAGGCTGATGCGCTTGGCCTCGGCGTCGATATCGGTAATCTTGACCTTGACCTCCTGCCCCTCGCTGAGCACGTCCTCAGGCTTGCCGATGCGGCGGTCAGCAATCTGGGAGATGTGAATCAGGCCGTCCACGCCGGGCAAAATCTCGGCAAAGGCGCCGAAGGTCATCAGCTTGACAATCTTCGCGTCAACCACATCGCCGATGGCGTACTTCGTCATGAACTGGTTCCACGGGTTCATTTCGGCGGTCTTGTAGCCCAGGGAAATCTTCTTCTTGACCGGGTCGAAGGCAATCACGTAAACGTCGATCTCATCGCCGACCTTCACGACCTCCGCGGGGTTCTTGATGCGGTTCCAGCTCAGCTCGGAAACGTGCACCATGCCGTCCACGCCGCCGACATCGACAAACGCGCCAAAGCTCGTCAGGCTCTTAACGGTGCCGTGGTACTTCTTGCCGACCTCGATCTCGCTCCAGAACTTCTCCTGCGCAGCCTTGCGCTCCTCGGCCAGAACCGCGCGGATGGAGCCGATGACGCGGCGGCGGGCACGGTTGACCTCGGTGATGTGCATCTTCACGGTCTGCCCCACGAGGCCGGACATATCGCCGCCCTTGGCGATGCCGGACTGGGACGCGGGGATAAAGACCCGGATGCCCTTGATATTGGCGACGAGGCCGCCCTTGTTGACTTCGGTAATGGTACCCTCTACGGTGGTCTTGTCCTCAACCCAGGCCGCCATATCGTCCCATACCTTCATGCCGTCGAGCTTCTTCTTAGAAAGCTGCACGGTGCCCTCCTGATCGTTGACACGGACGACGAACACCTGAATCTCGTCGCCAACCTTCAGCACGTCCTCGGGCTTTACAGAGGGATCGCTGCTGACTTCGTCGTAGGGAATGTATCCGGCGTGCTTTGTGCCCAAATCGACTTGCACTTCGGTGTTGCCGATACCGGTAACGATGCCAGTGACCTTATCTCCTGTATTTAAAGTTTTGATGGACTGCTCGAGGAGCTCCTCAAAATTCTCCTCCTGCACAACATCATTTGTAATTTCGCTCATAGTCTTGTTGACCTCCTTTATTATCCACGCCGGGGTAGAGGCGCCGGCAGTGATTCCGACAAAAGCAGCACCGGCGAAGTCCTCCTGCCGAAGCTCGGAGGCATTGTCTACTAAGTAGACCCGATCGCAGTACTGGCGGCAGATCATAGCGAGTCTGCCGGTATTGGAGCTTTGGACATCCCCGACCACCACCATCGCGTCGGCCTTGCGGCTCAGCTCGGCGGCCTCGGTCTGGCGGGATTCCGTCGCTCTACATATTGTATCAAACATTTTCAGAGCTGTAAACTCCTTTTTTGCAATTTCCACGCATTTTTTCCACAAATTTTCTGTGGAGGTAGTCTGGCAGACCATGCAAATGGGGGCATCGGGGGAAATTTCTCCGCTTCTAGCGAAGCTTTCCAGCTCCTCGGGCGATTCAAACACCCGGCAGTGCCCGCACCAGCCTGCAATCCCCTCCACCTCCGGGTGGGCGCGGGTGCCGATGATGATGGGCAGGCGTCCCTCCGCGTCCGCCTTCTCCACAATGCCGTGAATGCGCTTGACGAAGGGGCAGGTCGCGTCGATGACCTCCACGCCCCGCGCCTGCAGCGCCTCATATACGCGCCGCGGCACGCCGTGGGAGCGGATAATCACGGTATCCCCCGGCTTCGCCTCCTCGGGCGTTTCGATGACCTCCACGCCCAGCTCACGGAAGCGGCGCACCACATGATGGTTGTGAATAATTGGCCCTAGGGTGACCACCTTGCGCTTCTCCCCCACGGCCTGCTCCACGGTTTCCACCGCCCGGTTCACACCAAAGCAGAAGCCCGCGCTTTGCGCAATCTCTATCATTTCCGCTTCTCCTCAATCTTTTCCTTCACGGCGACAATCACCTGCTCGATTTCCATCTCGCTTGTATCGATCCGAATCGCGTCCTTCGCCTGCTTGAGCGGGGCGATGGCGCGGTGCGTATCCTGCTCGTCGCGCCGGTGGATATCCTGAAGGATTTGCTCATAGCAAACGCTTTCGCCCTTGGCGGCCAGCTCCTGCGTGCGGCGGCGGGCGCGCACCTCCGGCGAGGCGGTGAGGAAAATCTTCACCTGCGCGTTGGGCAGTACCACCGTGCCGATGTCACGCCCGTCCATGACGCAGTCCTGCTCGCGCGCGACGGCGCGCTGCATCTCCAGAAGCATATCGCGCACGGCCTTGTGCGCAGAAACCTGTGAAGCAAGGCGGGAAATCTCGGGCGTGCGGATGTCGGCGGTCACGTCCATGCCGTTCATCAGCATGTGCTGCGCGCCCTCGCTGTCGTAGGCAAGCTCCACGGTCAGCTCGTCGATATAGCGCGCGACTCCGTCGACATCCTTCGGGCTGATGCCAAGCAGGTCGAGGAAGTAGGCCACAGTGCGGTAAATCGCCCCGGTATCGACATAGCAGAAGCCCAAATCCGCCGCCAAACGCTTGGCGACGGTGGATTTCCCCGAGCCGGCGGGACCGTCGATTGCGACATTGAATGTTCTTTTCATATTGCTCTCCTTTATGCCTTGCTCCGTAGGACGGCAAGGGCTGCCGCCTCGCGGGAAGCGACCTCCTGTGTCGTCAGGCGCATGATTTTTCCAACCTCCGGCGCGGCCATAGGCGCGCCGCCCTCCAGGCCGAAGCGCAGCGAAAGAATTTTCGCATCGTCCGGTGGCAGAAGGCTGAGCAGGTCTGCGATTCGCGAGCGCATCTGGAATAGCGCGGTATCCTCCACCGCCTGTTCCTCCTCGCGCGTCCGCTCTGGTTCCTCGGCCGGGACTGCGCGTTCAAGCAGCCGCGCGGCGCGGATTGCGTCGGCGACCCGCGCGGCCTCGTCCGGCCGCAGGTGCATCTGCTCGGCAATTTCCTCGATGGTCGCGTTTCGCCCGAGCTGGGATAGCAGCCTCTCGTCCACGGCGCGGTAATCGCGCATCGCCTCGAGCAGCCTGCGTCCCACGCCGTCCGCGCGCGCCTGCGCAAGCACCGCCAGAAGCAGCGCCTCGCGGATTTTGGCAGGATAGTCGGCCGGCGGCGCATCCGCGGCGATTGCCTCCCACACTGCCAGCGAGCCCTCCTGAATCAAATCCATCAGCAGCACGCCCATGCCCACATACTCCGCGGCAATGGGCGGCACAGCCGCCAGCAGCGCCCTCGTTTCCGGCGGCGCGCTGCACAGCGCGCCCTCCAGCTCGGCGTAGAACAGGCGCAGCGGGTCATTCTCCGGCAGGGAGGAAAAGCCGGTGTTCGCCTTTACCAGCTGCTCCTCCTCGCGCAGGCGCAGCGCGCGGCTATCCTCACAGGCGTACTTGGGGAGCCGGGTAAGGTCAACGGCGACGCTCTTTGCGCGCAGCTCGTCGAGCGCGGAGCGCAGAGCCTGTTCGTCCTCGCCCTCGAGCGCCGACAGCAGCACATCGGCTGGCAGGCTGCCGCCGGGCTGCAAGCTCCGGGATAGCCGCTCCCACGGGGTATCGTCAAAGGTAAATTCTAGTTCCACGGAATTCATTCCAAAAAATCCTCCAGTCCAAGGTTCGCGCCCTTGGCTTGCAGCTTCTGCATTGCCTGTTTCTCAATCTGGCGCACGCGCTCTTTGGAAACACCGAGCTTTTCGCCGATCTCGGCGTAGCTCAGCCCAGCGCCGCCATCGAGCCCATAGCGCAGGCGCAGAATGGTCTGCTGCCGCTCGTCAAGCTGGCTGAGGAGCGACTCGAGCATCTGCCGCAGCTGCTCGCGCACGAGCGCGTCGTAGGGACTGGGCTCGCGGCTCTCCTGCAGCATACTGGCTAGCGAGGAATCCTCCTCTTCGCCCAAGGGAGCGTCGAGCGAGCAGATGTTCGGCTCCAGATCGAGCAGCTGCTGCAATTTCTCCGGCGTAATCCCGCAGCGCTGCGCAAGCTGCTCGGGCGTGGGCTGCGCGCCAATCTCAGCGGTCAGCTCCTTCTCGGCGATATGTATTCTGCGGATCTTGTCGCCGGTGTGGGTCGGCACGCGAATCAGGCCGTGTGAGGCAAGGCACTTGGAAATCCCCTGATAAATCCACTTCGTCGCATAGGTGGAGAAGCGGTAGTCAAGCGTGGGGTCAAATCTTTTCGCCGCAATCAGCAGGCCGATGCTCCCCTCCTGAATCAAATCCAGCAGCGGAACGCCCCGCCCCGTGTATTCGCGCGCGACGGAAACCACCAGCCGCAGGTTGCAGTTGACCATCCTGCGAATGGCCTCCTCATCCCCCTGCGCGCACCTTTGCGCAAGCTCCCGCTCCTCGAGCGGCGTCAGGCGGGGGTACTGCCGAATTTGCTGCAGATACAGGCTCAGCTCGTCGGCTCCATCTTCGGTTCGCTGGGTGCTTTCGTGCGGCATACTTACAGTCCTTTTCTTTCTTTGAGTTTGTTGCGGAAGGCGAGCAAATCCTCCTCGGCGGTCACCTTGCCGGCCTCCCGTTGGGCGCGGATGGTGCGCAGGCAGTCGTCCACCGCCTGCTCGCTCACCGGGCCGTCGCCGCGCTGCTGCACCCCGACAAGGTGGGAGATTTCCTCCGCCGAGAAATCCTCCAGCACGGAAACCGAAACCTCCAGCCCCTGCCGGTGACGCGCAAGCAGCTGGTCGTAGGCTCTGCCGAGGAAGGGGGCGGTAAAATCGCTCCCGCTCAGCCCCTGGCAGCGGTCGAACAGCGCCGGCTCGCGCAAAAGCTGGCCGAGCAGCGTTTCCTCCGCCATTGCGGAGCGAATATTGTCATAGCGCATCGAGGCCGCCTTCGGCTGCAAATTCCTCGCAGGCTGCATCTCGGCCTGCTCGCGCTTCCTGCGCTCCTGCGCGGTGAGGCGCTTATAGGCGCGGTCAACCTCAATCTTGAAGGCGTCGAAGCCAATGCCCGCCGCCTCCGCCGCCCGGCGGCCATAGACCTCCCGGCGCACAGGGCTGAGCGTCGCAATCAGCTGCGCGGATTCCTGCAGGAATTTCACCCGCTCCTCGTCGCTGGATAAATCGTACTTTTTTTCAATCACGCGCAGCTGGTACTCCACCCGGTTGGAGGAGTCGGCCAGCAGGAGCCGGAAGCGGTCCGCGCCGAATCTTTTCAGGTATTCGTCCGGGTCCTTGGCGTCGCGCATTTGCAGCACCTGCACCGTAATTCCCGCCCGCTCGAGGATGGGGATCGCGCGCTGCGTGGCGTTCTGCCCGGCGGTGTCGCCGTCGTAAATCAGGATTACCTTTTCGGTATACTTGCTCAGCAGGTTCGCGCCGTCCTCGGTGAGCGCCGTCCCAAGGGAGGCCACCGCGCAGTCGAAGCCATACTGGTGCAGGGAGATGGCATCCATATAGCCCTCCACCAGAATCAGATAGCCGAGCTTGGATTTCTTGGCAATATTGAGGGCAAATAGGTTCTTTCGCTTGTTAAAAATCAGGGTTTCCGGGGAATTGAGATACTTGGGCGTGGAGGAATCCATCACCCGCCCGCCAAAGCCAATCACATTGCCGCGCACATCGATGATGGGAAACATCAGCCGGTTGCGGAAGCGGTCGTAAACGGCGCCCGTCTTGCGCTGCGACTCGGATAGGAGTCCGGCAGCGACCATCTCGGCGTCGGTATAGCCCTTGGCTCGCATGGCGTTCCTCAGGCCATCGTAGCTGTCCGGTGCGAAGCCAATGCCGAACGCCGTCAGCACGCCCTTGCTCATGCCGCGCTTTTGCGCATAGGCAAGCCCCGCCGCCCCGGAGGGCTCGTAGAGCTGCGCGTGGTAGAAGCGCGCCGCCTCCTTGCACAGCGCCCACAGGCGCTCCTGCTGGCGGTAGCGGCTCTGGTACTGCGCGTCGTCCGGCACATCCAGCCCCGCGCGCTTAGCAAGAGCGCGGACGGCATCGGGGTAGGAAAGCCCCTCGATTTCCATTTCAAAATTGATTACCCCACCGCCCTTGTGGCAGCCGAAGCAATAATAAATCCCCTTTTCGGGATTGACGGAGAAGGAGGCCGTCTTTTCACCGTGAAACGGGCACAGCCCGAACAGGTTCGCGCCCGAGCGCTTGAGGCTCACATACTGCCCCACAACCTCCTCAATCGGGTTGCGGGCCACCAATTCGTCAATAAAGGACGGCGGAAACGGCATTTTTCTCCCTCCTTGCAAGGATTATTTCCCGGGCCTCGTCTGCACGCCCAGCAGCACCAGCAGCAGCGCCAGCGCGGCGCTCGCAGCCCAGCCAACGGGCGTCATCTGTCCAAACAGCAGACTCAAGAGCGAGGCGGCCAGTGCCGCAACGGCCACGAGCATACAATAGCGGCGCAGAGTGCGCTCCGGCTTCGCCGCCAGAAGCGTAGTCATCACCAGCAGCAGCGCGGCGAGCGCGCAGCTAAGCAGCGGCCCCCAGTTGCCGTACTGCACCGGCGTGAGGCTGAGAAAGCGGTAATACTCGGTCACGTCGCCGCCCACCGCCGCATCGGCGGAAAAGTGCATTGCCACGCCCTGCGGGTGCAGCCCCAGCGCGAGCACCGCGGCGCAAAGGAAAGGCGCAAGCCAATTCAGGAGCTTCTTCATCGGCTCACCCTACCCCCGAACCTGCCAGCCGGCGGGGATGAACAGCTCGGTGAACTTGTCCACCGCGTACTTATCCGTCATGCCCGCAATGTAGTCGCACACCGTGCGCGAAAGCCCGTCGAAGCTCATCTGCGGCTGGAAGTCCGCCGGAAGCGCCTCCGGGTGGGAAACATAGTATTCAAAAAGGCGAATGAGCATCTGCTTCGCCTTGCTTTCTTGGCTCTTGGCGATGGGGCTGCGGTAGACCCGCTCGAACATAAAGGCGCGCAGATCCCGGTGCGCCTTCTCCACCTCGGGCGTTGTGCGGATTTGCCCGGCCTCCATCGAGGTTTCAACAATATTTGTGACCATCGTGTTGATTCTCTGGGAATGGTTATCGCCGAGCACCGCGGTAATCCCCCGGGGAATATCGGCCTCGGTGAGGATGCCCGCGCGAATCGCGTCGTCAATATCGTGGTTGACGTAGGCGATCTGGTCGGAGCGGCGGACGATCTGCCCCTCAAGCGTTTCCGGCCATGCCTCGCCCGTATGCTTCAAAATCCCCATGCGCACCTCGTAGGTCAGATTCAGCCCGTTCCCGTCCTTTTCGAGGATGTCCACCACGCGTAGGCTCTGCTCGTTGTGATGGAACGGCTCGCCCAGGCACTGGCTCAGCGCGTCCTCCCCGGCGTGGCCGAAGGGGGTATGCCCCAAGTCGTGCCCCATCGCGATGGCCTCCGCCAAATCCTCGTTCAGCCCCAAGCAGCGGGTGATGGTGCGGGCGATGCGGGTGACCTCGATGGTGTGGGTCATGCGGGTGCGGTAGTGGTCGCCCTCCGGCTGCAGGAACACCTGCGTCTTGTGCATCAGGCGCCGGAATGCCTTGCAGTGGGCGATGCGGTCGGTGTCGCGCTGGTAGCAGGTACGATTGTCGCTCTCCTCAGCGGGGCGCAGGCGGCCGCGCGAGGCGTCGGCGAACTGCGCCAGCGGATTCAGAAAGCGGTGCTCCCGCTCCTCCATCTGTTCGCGAAGTGTCATAAAAATCCCACCTTTATTTCCAGTTTCCTTATGGCCTTTCCATGGGAAAGGCGCGATATTCCTGCCCAATCTCCATACATTCCACGCTCCCGGCGGATAAGTCGGTGATTCTCGCCTGAAAGGGCGCGGCCTGCGCCTCAGGCAGCAGGATTTCCATCTCCACCTCGCTGCCAAACTGCGTATCGCGCACAATGCCGCCGAATTCCGCAGCCGTGAGGCGGATGCGCTCGTAGTAGCTGTAGGGGCACGGCAGGTAGATTACCGTCCATACGCGCTTGCACGACTTGCCCGCCGCATCCACGGCAATTTTCGCGCCCCTTGTGTAGGCGCGCACCAGCCCGCCCGCGCCGAACAGGATTCCGCCGAAATAGCGCGTGACTACGCACACGCAGTTTTCCAGCCCCTCGCGCTGCAAGACCTGCAGCATCGGCATTCCTGCCGTGCCGCCTGGCTCGCCATCGTCGGAAAAGCGCACGGCGCCGCCGTGCAGGATGTATGCCCAGCAGTTATGCGTCGCGTCGTAATGCCGCTTTTTCATGGCCTGAATTTTCTCGAGCGCCTCCTGCTCGCTTTCGGCCAGCCAAAGCCTGCCGATAAAGCGGGATTTTTTCTCGACAAACTCCGCCTCGCCGAAGCCGGCAGGGACAAGGTACTCCTCCAAATTTCAGCGCTCCTCCACTACAAGCTCCCGCAGCTTTCCATACAGGATGGAATCAACGATGGCCTCCACCCGGATTCCCTCGGCGGTATAGTCCACGCGCAGCACCTTCGCGCCGTCATGCAGAGCTTCCGCCATGCCGCCCATCGAATAGGGCAGGCGCACCGCGATATGGTGCCGGCCGGAATCCAACGCAGCCTCCACCGCCTTGAGCAGCTTCGCTACACCGCTGCCGCGGCGCGCGGAAATCGCGACGATATTCTCCCCGATGGGGATTTCCGTCGGCGCCACCAAATCGCACTTATTGTAGCACTCCAGCACCGGCACGCCCGGCTTCGCAAGCTGGTCGACGAGCCGGTTCACCACCCGGATGTGCTCATCGCGGTGGGGGTCGGCGGCGTCAATCACATGCAGCAGCAAATCGGCATATTGCAGCTCCTCAAGCGTCGCGCGGAAGGCGTCTACCAGGTGGTGGGGCAGCTTCGCGATGAAGCCGACGGTATCGGTGACAATCACATTGAGGTTATCCGAAACCGTCAGCGCACGGGAGGTGGTATCGAGCGTATCGAACAGGCGGTCGTTCGCACTGATGCCCGCGCCGGTGAGGGTATTGAGCAGGGTGGATTTCCCCGCGTTCGTGTAGCCCACGATGGCGACCACGGGCACGGAATTTTTCAGCCGCCGCTCGCGCTGCACGCCGCGCAGGCGGCGCACCTGCTCAAGCTCCCTTTGCAGCCGGTCGATCCGCTCGCGGATGTGCCGCCGGTCGGATTCCAGCTTCGTTTCGCCGGGGCCGCGGGTGCCGATGCCGCCGCCCTGCCGCGACAGACTTGCGCCCATGCCGGAAAGCCGCGGCAGCAGATATTGGTACTGGGCAAGCTCAACCTGAAGCCGCCCCTCCTTGGTTTTTGCCCGCTGGGCGAAAATATCCAGAATCAGCGCGGAGCGGTCAATCACCGTCACGCCGATGATTTCCTCCAGCGCGCGGATATTGCCGGGGGAAAGCTCGTTGTCGAAAATGACCATATCCGAGGCAGTCGCCTCGGCGAGCATCTTCACCTCCAGCGCCTTCCCTTCGCCGATGAAGCTGTGCGAATCCGGTGTGTGCCGGTTCTGCAGCACCTTCGCCGTGCAGAAGCCGCCTGCCGTTTCGAGCAGCGCCTCCAGCTCCTCCAGCGTTTCCTCTGTCGCGGTTTGGTCGGGGGAGAAGCAGTCGGCATTCAACCCCACGAGGATGGCGCGCTCGACCTTGTTTTCAAAATTGGATTCCATAAATCTCCTTTATGCCGTAAAAAAGCTGCGCGCTATATTCCAGAATCTATCATAGCACAAATTTCCGCAAAAATCTACAGGAAAAAAGAAAAACCCGCACCACTTTTCGTAGTGCGGGGAAATTTCTTACTTCAGGCCAAACCGCTTATTGAACCGGTCAACCCGTCCGCCGGTGTCAACCAGCTTCTGCTTGCCGGTATAGAAAGGGTGGCACTTGGAGCAGATTTCAACACGAATGTCCTTCTTGGTGGAGCCGGTCGTGAAGACGTTGCCGCAGGCACAGCGAATCGTAGTCTGTTCGTACTTAGGATGGATACCTTCCTTCATTTTGTTCACCTCTTTCTATTCATGTAAAGGGCGAAATCCGCCCGGCAATTTCAATCGCCCGGCTATTGTATCACACTCTCAGAAGAAATGCAAGCGTTTTTTTCACTTTTTTTCCGAATCTCGCATTTCGCGTCTAAAAGGTGCAAACCTCCTCCGCCGCAGGCTCGGCGGGGCTGACGGAAAGCGCCGTCAGTACCGGGCCGACATCGCCCTGATACAGCGGGTGCTTCTCGGCGGAAACCGTCGCCTCCACCTCCACCCACGAGCGCGAACTCAGCGAGGCCGACTGCGCATAGCGGCAGGGCACGCCGCAGAAGCGGATATCCTCCACGCAGCAGGTCATCACAAAGCGGCCGGGCGCGAACATCTTGTCCCGCTCCCGCCGCAGCATCGCAACCTGCGCGCGGAAGCGCACCGTTTTGCCCGCGTACTTCTGCGGCTCCTCGGTCACATCGCGGTACCACAGGGCGTAGTCCTCGTCGTTTAGGGTAATCACCGGGGCATGGGTGTCGAAGGGCAGGGGATCCTCAACGTTATCGAAGCTCGACGAGCCATCGGTATACTCGTAGAGGATGTCGATCCGGCGGTTCGCCGCGCGGGCGACCTTGTGCAGCGGCATGGTATCCGTTCCCTTGGGCAGGCGGTTGAATACCACCATCTGCGCGCCCGAGAGCTTATCGACCATCAGGTTGCGCATATTGGCGTTGTAGGCGTTGAAGGTGGTGCTGTCGGCAAACATGACCTCCTGCGCGACCGCCCAGTTATCCGGGAAACGGGTATAGAGGTCGCCAACCAGCTGCATCCCGTTCAGCTCGCAAATCACCCGCTGCGCCCGGCACTTCTTTGCCAGCGCCTGCAGCTCCTTGGTGCTTACGGTCTGCTGGTCAGGCAGCTCCATATACACATTCTTGTGGGGGTAGGTCGAAAAATCGTACTCCTCCTCCCCCTCCTCAAATACCAGCAGCAGCGTGCGCTCGCCGGCATTGAAGCGGGGATCCTCCAGCGTTTCCTGAATGAACTTGGTCTTGCCGGAATCCAGAAAGCCGGTAAAAACGTAAACGGGGATTTGCTGCATCTTTACACCCCGAACAGCGCCGCAACGCCTTTCTCGTCGAGCTGCGCGCCAATCACGCACAGCTTGCCGGTCACATCCGCGCCGCCGCGGCGGACATTGATTTCGCCCGGCACGAAGTCAAAGTGAATCCAGCCGCCGTCAGCCGCGGGGACGATGCCCTTCGCGCGCAGGATCTGGCCATAGCGGCCGCTGTCCAGCTCGCCGAGCGAATGCGCGATCTCATCATCGGTAAACTTCTTCGCCGTTTCCACACCCCAGGAGGTAAACACCTCATCGGCATGGTGGTGATGATGGTGGTGATGCTCGTGCTCCTCACCCTCGTCATGGTCGTGATGGTGGTG
>JAJQFT010000100.1:29755-51569 GCA_021200975.1 Bacillota bacterium
CCTCGTCATGGTCGTGATGGTGGTGATGCTCATGCTCCTCATCCTCATCATGGTCGTGATGGTGGTGACAGCAGCAGTCCTCTTCTTCCTCTTCCTCCTCATGCGCGTGCACAAGCGCCGCCAGCGCCGCCGCGAGGGAGGCCTTGCCTTCCATCGCCTCGAGCATCTGGTCGCCGGTCAGCTCGCCCCACGGGGTAGTGACGATGGTCGCCTCGCTGTTGTGCTCACGCAGCAGCGCCACGGCCGCGTCGAGCTTCGCCTGCGGGATAGAATCCGTGCGGGAGAGGACGATGGTGGAGGCCGATTCAATCTGGTTATTGTAGAATTCGCCGAAGTTCTTCATGTAGACCTTCACCTTGGAAGCGTCCACCACGGCAACGGTATTGCCAAGCTCCACATCACCGCCGACGACCTTGTTCACCGCGCCAATGACATCGGAGAGCTTACCCACGCCGCTAGGCTCAATGATGATTCGGTCGGGGTGATAGTCCTGCATCACCTTGCGCAGCGCCTTGCCGAAGTCGCCCACGAGCGAGCAGCAGATGCAGCCGGAATTCATCTCGGTAATATTGACGCCCGCGTCCTGCAGGAAGCCGCCGTCGATACCAATCTCGCCAAATTCGTTCTCAATGAGCACGATTTTTTCGCCGTGATAGCTCTCGGCAATCATTTTCTTGATGAGCGTGGTTTTTCCCGCGCCCAAAAAGCCCGAATACACGTCAATCTTCAAAAGAAAACACCTCTTATAGAATATTCCCGAGTGGCTGCCGCCGCTTCCAAAAGCGACAATAACCGCTCCTTTTGCTTATTATACCACCAAAGTCCAAATTTGACAAGGGAAATTCCTGCGAACTTTCTTTTCCCCTCGCGGCGCAAAAGCGGCAGGCCGAAGCCTGCCGTCTCATGGAGGTACCGGCCAGATTTGAACTGGCGAATGAAGGTTTTGCAGACCTTTGCCTTACCACTTGGCCACGGTACCATGTATAAAATAAGGAACGCTTTTTATGGCGTTCCTTACCTCTTTGGAGCGGGTGACGAGGCTCGAACTCGCTACCTCCACCTTGGCAAGGTGGCGCTCTACCGGATGAGCTACACCCGCATATTGGTGCCTCCGGTCGGAATCGAACCAACGACACGGGGATTTTCAGTCCCCTGCTCTACCAACTGAGCTACAGAGGCATGCGAAGCAGAGCGCCGCTCTGCTCCATGCGTTAAAACTGGCGACCCGGAACGGGCTCGAACCGTCGACCTCCAGCGTGACAGGCTGGCGTACTAACCAACTGTACTACCGGGCCAGATGATGGTGGGAACAACAGGGCTCGAACCTGTGACCCCATGCTTGTAAGGCATGTGCTCTCCCAGCTGAGCTATGCTCCCCTACCGCGCCGCACAGGCAATCTGCCGGCGACGAAGCATATTTTACACGAGATGGCACGTTTTGTCAAGCCCTATTTTTCGTTTTTTTCAAATTTTTTCGAGCAGGCAGCGGATTTCCTCCGGTGTGAACCGATACTGCGCGTCGCAGAACTGGCAGGAAACCGGGAAGGTCTGCCCCTGCGCGGCAATGTCCTCCAGCTCCGCGCGGCCGAGGCTGATCAGCACGCGCTCCACCCGCTCGCGGGAGCAGTAGCAGCGGTAGGCAACCTCGGTGCTTTCCAGGAGCAGCACGCCGAGGCTCCCGCAGACCTGCGCCAGCATATCCTCCGGCGTGAGGCCGTCCTCCAGCATTTTGGTGACCGCGCCCGCACGTGCAACGCCCTGCTCGAGCGCGTCGATGACCTCCTCCGGCGCGCCGGGCAGCAGCTGCAGGAGGTAGCCGCCCGCGACCTTCACTGTCGCATCGCGGTCAACCAGCACACCGAGGGCGCAGGCCGTGGGCGTCTGCTCCGACTGGGCAAAATAGGCGGTAATATCGTCGGCAATTTCGCCCGAAACCAGCTCAATGGTGCCGATATACGGCTCCTTCATCCGCAGGTCACGAATCACGGTAAGCGTGCCGGCAACGCCAACCGTTGCGCCCACATCGAGCTTGCCGGGGTACTTCTCCACAAGCGGCACATTCGGCTCGGTCACGCAGCCGCGGACATTGCCCACCGCATCCGAAACGCAGGTGATTGTGCCAATCGGACCGCCGCCGCGAATTTGCAGGGTAAGCGATCCGTCGTCCACCTTCTGCATATTGCCCATCATGGAGGCCGCCGTGAGCGCGCGGCCGAAGGCCGCGGTGGCGTTGGGCGCGGTGTGCTGGATCTCGGCGCCGCGGCGCACCAGCTCGGTGGAGCGGATGGCGACGAGCTTCACCGTTTCATCGGCCGTTACCGCGCGGACCAGATAATCGTTCATTGCAGCACTCCCTTTCTCGCCTTGAGCCAGATGCGCGTTTCGCCGCTGCGCGGCGCTTCCAGCCTCCGGTCGCCAAAAATTTCTATGCGCGTGAAGCCCGCCTCACGCAGGTAGGCGTGAAGCTGCGGCGCACTGTAGGCATACTCGCGATGCTCCTCGAAGCTGCGCTCCCACAGCCTCCCCCGGCGCAGGAACAAATCCATGCCGTAGGAGCAGATATTGGTATTTTCGTCAAATTCGCCGCGCCAGACGCAGTAGACATTCTCATCCTCATCGAGAAACACCTCGCCGTCCATCGCGCGCAGCTTCTCGGGGGTATTGACGTCAAAAATCAGGATGCCGCCGGGATTGAGCGCCTTATAGATGCGCCGGATACAGGCGCGGCAATCCGCCGGGCAAGTGAGATAATCGAGGCTGTCAAGCGCGCAGACGGCCAAATCCACGCCGCGCGGAAGGCAAAGCTCCTGCAGCCGCTGGCGCACGAAGCGCGGCGCATTCTCCATGCCCTCCGCCTTGGCCTGCGCTTGCGTAAGCATTTCCTCGCTGCCGTCCACGCCGATGACCCGGTAGCCCCGGCGGGCAAGCAGGATGCCGACAGAGCCCGTCCCACAGGCAAGGTCGACCGCCGTGCGCGGGTGCAGCTGCTCCCGGCGCAGAATCTGCTCGTAAAAATCCACCATCGCGCCATAGTCCACGTCGTTCGTAAGCCGGTCGTAGACCTGCGCCAGGGAAAGGTAAGCGTTCATAGTGCCTCCAAAAAGCCATCCCGGGCGAACGCCCGGGATGGCGGTTTTCTGCGAAAATCAGCGCTTGAAGATGTTGAAAATCTCGTCAATATCGCTCATATCCGGCACCTTGGGAGCGTTCGGCGCAGCGGCAGGGGCGCTCTCGTCGGCAGACTGCTCCGCCTTTGGCGCGGAGAGCTCGGAAATCTTGCCGTCGAAGCCGGTGGCGATGACGGTCACGCGCATCTCGTCCTCAAAGTCGTCGGAATACGTCGCGCCGAAGATGATATTTGCCTCGGGGTTGGCGTTCTCCTGCACGATTCCGGCGGCGGTTTCGACATCGTCGAGCGTCAGCTCCGACGAGCCGGTAACGTTCACCAGCACACCCATCGCGCCGTTGATAGAGGTTTCAAGCAGCGGGCTGTTGATGGCAATCAGCGCGGCCTGCTCCGCCTTCTCGCGGCCGGTCGCCGTGCCGACGCCCATGTGCGCCCGCCCGGCGTCCTTCATGACGGAGGACACGTCGGCAAAGTCGAGGTTGATGATAACCTTCTCCGAGAAGCCGACCAGCTCCGAAATGGAGGTGACAGCCTGCTTGAGCACATCATCCGCGATACCGAATGCGTTAGCGAAGGTAATCTTCTGATCGGTGACGTATTTCAGGCGGTCGTTGGGGATGATGATCAGCGAATCGACCTTCTCGCTGAGCGCGGCAATGCCGGCCTCCGCCTGGCGCATCCGGTTCGCGCCCTCAAACTTGAAGGGCTTGGTGACCACGCCCACGGTAAGGATCCCCGCCTCGTGCGCCAAATCCGCCACAATCGGCGCAGCGCCCGTGCCGGTGCCGCCGCCCATGCCGGCGGTGATGAACACCATATCGGTGCCCTCGAGCACCTTGGCAATCTGCGCGCGGCTCTCCTCAGCGGACTTGCGGCCAATATCGGGCTTCGAGCCGGCGCCCATGCCGCCGGTCAGCTTCTCACCGATCTGCACCTTGTTCTTGCAGACCGACTTGTTGAGATCCTGCTTGTCGGTGTTGATTGCGACGAATTCCACGCCGCTGACGCCGGATGTGATCATGCGGTTGATAACGTTGTTGCCCGCGCCGCCAACGCCGACGACCTTGATCTTTACGACCCGCTCTTCAAAAATTTCAGCCATTTTGGTTTTCCTCCTATGTGTCATTGCGGAAATCAGCCTCCGCTCCCATTTATAAATTTACCTTTATATTCTATCTTGAAATTTGCATTTGGTCAATAACTTTTTTATAAATTTTCTTATTTTTCGCCAAACTTTTTTCTGGAATCAGTCAAATGGCGTGTATCCCACGCTGTCCGGCCATGTTACGAAGCGGATATCGAGCGTGCCGCTCTGGTAGCTTTTCATCTGCTCGAGCGCGGAGGCAAGGTAGGCAATCTTGGTTTCAAGCTGGCTGTCGTCACCGAGCAGCACCTCAAACTGCGTGCCGTACCAGAGCACGATTTCCGTGCGATCGGAGATATCCATGCTCACCATGCTGCCGAGGATGCCGTATTCCTCCAGATAGGTGGCAATCCCGAGCAGGGTTTGCAGGTCCTCCTGCGCCGTTACGGTGATAGGAATTACGTTGCCCTCCTCGTCGGTTTCGCTGCTCGCGGGCTGATAGGCTGTGGCCTGCTCGCCCTCAACCGGGTCGCTCAATGTCACGCCGAGGAGCTTCGTAACGCTCGCCTCCTCGCCGCTGCCCGCCTGCGCGACAATTCGCCCGGCTGCGCTGAGCAGCCACCAGCCGCCGCCCTCGGCCTTGGCCGCGTAGGTCACCTCGGTTTCCACAATCTCAATTTTTACCGTATTTGGCAGATTTATTCCGATGCGCACCGACTCGACATACGGCAGGCTCGCCATAATTTTTCCGGCGGCCTTCGAGCGGTTCAGCGTAAGCAGGCTGTCGCCCTCCGAAATGCCGGAGGCGGAGGCGATGTCCCACTGCGTATACTTCCCGTTGCCGGAGACCGTAACCGTGCTCACCCGGAAAAAGAGCGACACGCCTATCAAGAGCGCAACCACCACGGCGAGCGTGGTCAGCAGGCGCATGAGGAGCTTTCCCTTCTCCAGCTTGTCCGGAGGCATATAGACAACCGTATCGGCATTTTTCTTTTCCGGCTGCCTTCGTCTTTGGCGGCGGCGTACCCTTTGCTTTTCTTCAGTTTCCATTTTTGCCTCCTTTGTGCTTCGCGATAAGCTCCTCGGCAATGGCGCAGATGCGATCGGTAGCATCCGGAACGACGATTTGCTGGAGCCGGCGGCTCATGCTCTCCCGCCGCGCCGGGTCGGCCAGCAGGGCGGTGATTTCGTCGAAGAGTCTGCGCGCCGAGCATTCGCTCTCGGGGATCAGCACCGCGCCGCCATTGTCGGCAAGCACGCGGGCGTTCTTCGTCTGGTGATCCTCCGCCACATTGGGCGAGGGAATCAGAATGCACGGCGTTCCCGCAACGCCAAGCTCGTTGCAGCTGGATGCGCCCGCCCGGCTCAGGAATACATCCGCGGCCGTCATGAGCGTGGGCATATTGTAGATGTACTCCAGCATTTCCAAATCGGGCGCGGCAGCCAAATCCACGCCCTTGCTGCGCACCAGCTCGGGCATCCATTCCCAGCCGAATTTGCCGGTAGCATGGATATGGCGGTAGGGAAAGCCCGCCTCCTTCTCGAGCCGGAACAGCTCCGCCATCGTTTCGTTCATGCGCTTTGCGCCCAGACTGCCGAAGGCGGAAACGACCAGCGGCTTATCCGTCGCGCCAAGCGCGCGCTTGCACTCGTCGCGGTGCAGGAACAGGAACTCGCTGCGGATGGGCATTCCCACAAGCGCAAGCTTCTCAGGGTGCTTATAGGCTTTCGCGCTGTCGGCGAAGGCAATCATCACCTTGTCCATGCTGCCCTCGAGCATTTTCGTAGCGACGCCGGGCATGGCGTTGCTCTCGTGGACGCAGGTTGGGATCCCCAGCTCCGCGCCCGCCTTCAGCGCCGGGTAGCAGGCATAGCCGCCGGTGCCCATGACGAGGTCGGGCTGAAAATCGCGGAGGATTTTCTTGCATTCGCCGACGGCGTGAAAGGTTTCGAGCAGGATTTTCCCATTCTCCGCCAGCGCCTTGGGGCTCTTGCCGCGCTTCAGCCCCGCAACGTGCAGGCATTTGAGCGGGAAGCCGGCCTTGGGGACAAGCTGCTCCTCCATGTGCCCCTGCGCGCCGATAAAGAGGATATTCGCATCCGGGTGCCTTGCGCGCATCGCGCTCGCAACGGCAATGGCGGGATTGATGTGCCCGCCGGTACCGCCGCAGGTAAAAATCAGGTTCATAAGGAAACCTCCTGTGTCTTTGTTTCGTGGACATGGCGCGAAATGCTCAGTACAATGCCCATCTCCCCCAGATTCACCGCGAGCGCCGTGCCGCCATAGGAGAAAAACGGCAGGCTGATGCCCGTGGAGGGGAGCAAATTGGTGACCACGCACAGATTCAGAACCGTCTGCACGGCAATCAGCGTGATCAGCCCCGCCGCAAGCACCGTGGAAAAGCGATCCTTCGCCTGCAGCGCGATGCGGTAGCCGCGGCAGATGGTCGCGGCAAAGAGCGCCATCACACCCAGCGCGCCGACCAGCCCCAGCTCCTCGCAGAGGATGGCAAAAATATAATCGTTATACTGAAACGGCAGGTACAGGTACTTCTGCCTGCTCTTGCCGAAGCCCAGCCCAAACACGCCGCCCGAGCCAATCGCATACAGCGACTGCAAAATCTGGTAGCCGGTGTCGCTGGGATCCAGCTCCGGGTGCAGCCATGCGCTCACGCGGTCACCGGCGTAGCCCATCACGGTGATGTACACAATCACGAAGGCCACCGCCGCGCCCGCGCCTGCCAGCAGCCAGCGGCAGTCCGTCCCCGCGATGAACATCATGACGGCCGCCACCATGCCGATGAGCAGGATGGCCGAGAGGTGCTTCTCCAGTGCAAGCGGCACAAGAATGCCCATCAGCGCCGCGCCGAAGCCCAGCACGCCATAGCGGAACCTCCTCGCGCGCTCTCCGAATTCCCGCGTAAGGCGGGCGAACAGGAGAATCACCGCGAATTTCGCAATCTCGGAGGGCTGGAATTGCAGGCTGCCGATGGGGATCCAGCGCTGCGCGCCGTTGGCGGACTTGCCCACCACGAGCACCAGCAGGAGCAGCACGATGCTCACGCCGTACACCGCCCACGCGCCGCGAAACCAGAATGACGCCGGGATGCGGCTGAAGGCGGCCATGCACACCAGCCCAATCACCGCGCACACGCCCTGCTTTTGCAGGTAGCGGGTGGAAACGGTATAGCCCGTATCGTAGAGGCTCTGCGCAGAGCTTGCCGAATAGAGCACAATGAGGCCCACGCCGAGCAGCGCCAGCACCAGAATCAGAAAGGGCTTATCGACAGCTTCATCCGCCCGGAGGCGGCGATGCTCTTTGGTATCCGTCCAGAAACGGGATACCATACATTCTCCTTCCCAAGCGGTATCAGCGAACCAAGTCCAGAATGCCGAGCCACGCCAAGGCGCACATCAGCGCGGAAACGCCCGCAAAAACCAGCACGATCTTTACCTCTTTCCAGCCGCACATCTCAAAATGGTGGTGAATGGGCGCCATTTTGAAAATCCGCTTGCCATGCGTGAGCTTAAAATAGCTCACCTGCAAAATATCGGACAGGGTTTCGCAGATATACACAAAGCCCACGAGAATCAATACCAGCGGCAAATCCAGCGCAAAGGCCAGCGCGCATACCGCCCCGCCCAGAAAGAGCGAGCCGGTATCGCCCATGAATACCTTCGCCGGGTGCCAATTATAGAGCAGGTAGGCCAGCAGAGCGCCCACCAGGCAGGCGGGCATCAGCGCGAGGTCGCCCCTGCCCATCTTATAGGCCGCGGCGGCGAAGAAAATCATCACCGGCAGCGTCACGCTCGCGCACAGGCCGTCCACGCCGTCGGTCAGGTTGACGGAGTTGACACAGCCGACCATGACGAACATCGCGAAGAAAATATAGAGCATGGGATGGATATTCGTGATTCGCACGCGGAAAAATGGGATATACAGGTCGCAGGTAAGGCTGCCCTGCCGATAGATGAGGTAGAGGTAGATGGCCGATACCGCCATTTGCAGCAGCAGCTTCTGCAGGCTTGTGAGCCCAAGGTTGCGCTTGAACCTTGCCTTGCAGAAATCATCCAGAAAGCCAATCAGCCCGAAGCACAGGCTCAGCCCCAGGCAATAGAAAACGGAGCGATCCTCCACAAAGGCCGCCGCAATCGCCATACAGATGCAAAGCGAAAGGATGAACATCAGCCCGCCCATCATCGGCGTGCCGGCCTTGGAATTGTGCCATGTGGGGCCCACCTCGCGAATCGACTGCCCGGCCTTCAGCGCGCGCAGCAGCGGCAGCAGCAGGAAGCCCACAATCGCGGTAAGCACGAATCCGACGGCGGCGGTAATCCATAAACGTGTCATATTGTTCCCCTTATGTTTTTTCCTTCAGAAATTTGCCGGCGATTCGCTCCATGTGCATCCCGTGGCTGCCCTTAATCAGCAGCGCATCCCCCTTTTCGGCAAGAGATTCCAGCACCGCGCCGAGCGAATCAGGGTCCTCAAAGGCGCGGGCGCGGCTGGGCGGCATCCCGCCGGTCAGGCAGCCCTTCACCACCTGCGCGCTCATCGGCCCGTATGCAAGCACATAGTCGGCCACGCTCGCGGCGATGCGCCCGATGCGGAAATGCTCCGCCGAGGAGATGTTGCCCAGCTCCAGCATATCGCCAAGCACGGCGATGCGCCGCCCGGGCTGCTTTCCCAGCACCACAAGCGCGGCGGCCATCGATTCCGGCCCGGCATTGTACCAATCCTTAATCACCGTTATGCCGCGGACTTGGCAAATCTCCAGCCGCCCCTCCATGTTCCGGAACCCGGCGAGTGCGGCGGCGATATCCGCCTCCTCCATTCCCATCAGCAGCCCCACACAGATGGCGCTGAGCGCATCCGGCACGAAATGCAGCCCCTCGATGGGCAGCATAATCGGAATCTCCCGGCCGTCGTAGCAGGCGCGGAAGGTGATTTTTCCGTCCTCCTCGCGCAGGTCACGCGCGACAAGGTCGCACTCGCCATTGCGAATGCCGGCGTAGGTGACGGCAACGGGAAGCTTTTTCTGCTCCCAAAGATGGCGGTCGTCCCCATTGAGGACGATCTGCCCGTTTTTTGGCATCCCCTCGAGGATTTCCAGCTTTGCCTTCAGAATGCCCGCCTGCGAGCCGAGATTTTCCATGTGCATCGTGCCGATGTTGGTAATCACGGCCAGATCCGGCTGGGCGATGCGGGTCAGGTAGGAGATCTCGCCGAAATGGTTCATCCCCATTTCCAGCACGGCGACCTCCACATCGTCCGGCATATCCAGCAGCGCCATCGGCAGCCCAATGTCGTTATTGTGGTTGGCGGGGGTCTTTTCTGTGACATAGGCCCTGCTCAGCACGCAGGCGACCATCTCCTTGGTGGTGCTCTTGCCCACAGAGCCGGTGATGCCCACCACCTTCATGCGGCTTTTCTCCCGCACGCCCTTGGCAATCTGCCCCAGCGCGAGGCGTACATCCGGCACAATCAGCGCCGGAACATCCTCCCGGCAATGGGTGCACAGCACGGCAGCCGCGCCCTTCTTGATTGCCATCGGGATAAACTCGTGGCCGTCGCGCGTGCCCTGAAGGGCGAGAAAGAGCCGCCCATGCCGCACCTGACGCGAATCGTTGACCGCGCCGTTGAATACGACATTGGCATATTTTTCATCATAGGTCCCGCCGCACCAGGCCGCGGCCTGGGCAATGGTAAGCTCCGCCATATCAGCTTCTCCTCTGCTGCAAAATTGCGGCGACAATTTCCCGCTCGTCGAAGGGGTGCTTCACGCCGCAAATCTCCTGATAGGTTTCGTGGCCCTTTCCGGCCAATACAATCATATCATTTTTTTCGGCTTTGTCCAGAGCAAATTGTATCGCTTCGCGTCGATTTTCGATGGTAATATATTCCCCGTCCTCCGGCTGCACCCCGTGCACGATGTCCGCGAGGATGTCGCCGGGCTTCTCGGAGCGCGGATTGTCGGAGGTAATCACGGCGAAATCCGACAGCGCCACGCCGATATGCCCCATGATCGGGCGCTTGCGCGCATCGCGGTCGCCGCCGCAGCCGAACACGGTGATCAGCCTGCCGGGGCAAAAATCGCGCACGGAGCGCAGGACATTCTCCAGCCCGTCCGGCGTGTGGGCGTAGTCAATCAGCACGGTAAAGGGCATTCCGGGCGTCGGCACCACCTCCACGCGCCCCTTGACTCCGGTGCAGGCGGCCAGCGCCCGCGCCGCGTCCGCCAGCGGCAGACCCAGCTGCACCGCGCAGCCGAGCGCGGTGAGTCCATTGTAGACCGTGAAGCGCCCGGGGATAGCGAGGCAAACCGCCGTGCTTTCGCCGCCGTGCACCGCCGTGAAGCGGATGCCGTCGGCCTTCAGCTCCACATCCTTCGCGTACAGGCCCGCTTCGCGGCGCGCGGAGGTGGTGAGCAGCTCGCAGGTCGCCTCGCGCGTAACGGCGGGGAACCATTCGTCGTCGCAGTTGGCAACGCCCCTGTCGCAGCGGCGGAAGAGCAGGGCCTTCGTGCGGCAATAGGCCTCCATCGTTTTGTGAAAATCGAGGTGATCCTCGGTAAGGTTGGTGAAAGCACCCACGCGGAAGCGGATGCCGCCCACCCGCTCAAGCGCAAGGGCGTGGGAGGAAACCTCCATCACCACATACCGGCAGCCCGCGTCCCGCATCCGGGCAAAGAGCTGCTGCAATTCCACGCTCTCCGGCGTGGTGCGCTCCGCGGGCAGGATGGTATCGCCGATGGCGTTTTCCAGCGTCCCCACCAGGCCGACCTTTTCCCCCGTGCAGATTTCCAGCACCTGCTTGAGCAGCAGCGCGGAGGAGGTCTTTCCGTTCGTCCCGGTGATGCCCACCATCACCATGCTGTCGGCGGGGTTGCCATAGAAGCTCGCGCTGAACAGCGCCATCGCGAGCCGGTCGGAGGCGACGAGGATATAGGGCACGTCGCCCGCCGGTCTTTTGGCCGTAACCACCGCCGCCGCGCCATTCTCGAGCGCCATGGGGATGTAGCGGTTGCCATCGGTGGCGAAGCCCGCCACGGCAAAGAACAGGCAGCCGGGCGTGACGCGCCGCGAATCGCAGGCAAGGGCCTTAATTTCGGTGTCCTCCGGCACATGGCACTCCAAAACCGGCACGGTATTCAGGAAATCCTTAATGCGCATAGTATTCTCCAAATCATCAATCGGAAGTAGAGCCGTCGGCAAAGGTAGGCTGGATGGTCGTGCCCACGCGCACGCTTGTGCCAGGCGCGATGTCTTGGCATTGCACGGTGACCGAGGGGGAAACCTCCGTATTGCCGGCGACCAGAATGTACAGCCCCAGCACCCCCGCGGCGTCGGATGCCTGCTGGCGGGTCATGCCGGTGAAATCCGGCACCTCTGCCATCACCTCCCCCGGCTCGCCGGAGAGGTACAGCACCGTTTCGCTGCCGCCGCTGATGCGCTCCCCCGCTGCGGGGATCTGGCCGACAACGGTTTCGCCCGCACCGATAAACGAGGCGCTCAGGGTGTATTCGCTCAGAAGCTTTTCAGCCTCCTGCGCCGTCAGGCCGGTCAAATCCGGCATTACCTGCTCCGTTGCCGCCGGGTCGTCCGCGGCGAGCGTCTGCTCCACCCCGAGGTAGGGCAGAATGTCCGCCAGCACCGCGCCCACCGTAGGCGCGGCCATCACGCCGCCGGAAATGTAGATGCCCGTTTCTCTCGACGGGGTATCGAGCGCAATCAGGACGATGTATTCCGGGTCATCCATCGGCGCAATCCCCACGAAGGATACGATTTTATCGAGGGTGGGATTGCCGTTTTCGTCCAGCACGTCGATTTTCTCGCTCGTGCCGGTCTTGCCGCCGATGTCATAGCCCGCAACGGCGGCATTCTTGGCCGTGCCGTCCGTAACGACGCTGCGAATCAGCTCGCACATTGCCGCGCTGGTTTCGGCCGAGATGGTCTGCCGCACGACGGTGGGCTCATTTTTCAGCACGGTGTTGCCGGAGGCGTCGATCACCTCCGAAACGATGTACGGCTCCACGAGATTGCCCCCGTTGACCACCGAGGCCACCGCCCGCACAAGCTGCATCGGGGTGAGCTTGAAGGTCTGCCCGAAGGAGGCCGAGGTGAGCGAGGCCGTGCCCCATTTCTCGGTATCGACGATGATTTCCCGGTCGAAGAACACGCCCTTGCTCTCCCCATAGAGGTCAATGCCAGTCTTTTCCAAAATGCCAAAGCGCTCGATATACTCGTAAAAGGTTTCGCCGCCAAGCTGGAGCGCAATATGCGCGAAGGCGATGTTGCAGGAATTTTGCAGTGCCTGCGCGGTGGTTTCGCTGCCGTGCCCGGCCGAGCGCCAGCAGTGCAGCAGCTGGCTGCGCCCGGCGATTCGCTCCGAGCCGGAGCAGTAGAAGGTAGAATTCAGGTCGATTGCGCCGCTGTCGAGCGCGGCGGACATGGTAAGCAGCTTAAAGGTCGAGCCCGGCTCATAGCCGTCGGAAATCACGCGGTTGCGCCATTGCTTCAGCCGCGCCGCGGCAAGGGCCTCCTCGTAGGCCTCCTGCCCGGCGGCATACTCTGCCGAATCCGAAGGGTAAGCGAGGTACTTCTCGCGCAGCGACTCCAGCTCGGCGAGCGCGGCCGGGTCGGCAATCGCCTGATAGTCGTTCGGGTCATAGCTCGAGAGCGTCGCCATTGCGAGGATTTCCCCCGTATTGACGTTCATTACCACGCCAAAGGCGCCGTTTTGCACCTGATATCGCTCGATTGCCGCCTGCATCTGCTGCTCAAGCATGCTCTGCACGGTGGTATCGAGCGTGAGAATCACATCGCAGCCGGGGCTGGCGGTGAGATAATTTTCGTAGGAATAGGGCATATCCATCTCGTTGTTGCCCTTGGTGGTGATCACCGTGCCCGAAGCGCCGGAAAGGTAGCTGTCGTAGGCCGCCTCCACTCCCTCCGAGCCGGTATTGGAGGCGTTGGTGAAGCCAATCACCTGCGCGGCGAGCGTGCCGTAGGGATAGCTGCGCTCGGTGCTCGGCTCAAGATGTACGCCGGAAATCTCCTCGTCGGTGATATATTGCCGCACGAGCGCGGCGGTTTCCTCCGGCACAGCGGACGCGATGAGCTTATAGCGCATCGTCAAATCCGCCGCCTGCTCGCCGATCCAGTCGGCGTCCAAGTCCAAAATCTGCGCCAACTGTCGCGAAAGCGCTGCAATATCCGCGTCCGACTGCTTCAGCTCATGCGGGTCGAGGTAGATATTCTCCACACCCACCGACTGCGCCAGCACGTTCATATTGCGGTCGTAAATCACGCCGCGCGACGCGCTCACGGAGGTGGAGCGGGTCTGGTTGCGCAGCGCCTGCGCGCTGTAGAAGTCGAAATTTGTCACCATCAGGCTCCACAGCTTCGCCGCCACCGGGAAAAAGGCCGCCGCCCCCAAAGCCGCCATTGCTGCGAGAATTCTTCGGTGCTGCCCGGAATCCCCCCGGATGCGGGAGAATTCGACTTGTTTCCCCTGTTTACCCATAAACCGGCCTCCGGCAGCAGATTGCCGCGAATGGGCAGCAGGGCGCCATGCGGCCGCACCTCACTGCCCATTGCAGCGGTATTTCATCTTACTTGCCTAGTCCGGGTAATATGCAAACAGCTCCGCGACAAATTCGCAAAATTGCTCCCACGCGCTTAGCTCCGGCTCGGGCTCGGGCCGGCTCAGCGTAATGGTGATGTGCTGCGCCTGCTCGATGGGAATATAGCCCATCGCCTCGGCGATTTCCTGAATTTCTTCGGGATCGTAGCCGGAGGCGTATTCCTCCCGCAGGCGGGCGTTCTCCTCGCGCAGGCTTTCGGTGTAGTCCTCCAACGTCCACAGCTCCGCCCACGCGCTTTGCAGCGCGCCCAGGCCGCTCAGCATTCCCGCCAGCAGCGCAATGCAGATGAGGATCGCCGCAATCGCCGCCACATCCACGGGGAAGACGTAGGTGACCGCCCTCCTCTGCCGCGGGAGGCGGGTTCTTTTGCTCTGCTCGCGCTCCGGCTGGTAGGCCAGGTTGCCGGAAACCATAGAATTGATGTACTGCACCCTGGGCTGCTGACCCATCTTATGACCCCTCTCTCTATCTAAAAAAACGAGTATTCACAGCTTTTCGCACACGCGCAGCTTTGCGCTGCGGGCGCGGCTATTTTCGCCAAGCTCTTCCTCGTCCGGCACAATCGGCTTGCGGGTGATGAGCTTCACGATGGGCTTTTTTCCGCATACGCACACCGGAAATTCCGGCGGGCAGGTGCAGCCGCGCGCCGCCTCCGCCATGCAGTTCTTAACGATGCGATCCTCCAGCGAATGAAAGGTGATTACGCACAGCCTCCCGCCCGGGTTGAGGCAGCGGATAGCCGCGTCCAGCCCCGTGCGCACGGCCGTAAGCTCATCGTTCACCGCGATGCGGATGGCCTGAAAGCTGCGCTTGGCCGGGTGCTGCTTCTCGCGCAGCGCCGCCGGCGGCATCGCCGCGCGGATCAGTTCCGCAAGCTGAAGGGTGGTTTCAATCGGCGCGGCCTCCCGCGCGCGGCACAGCGCCGCGGCAATCCGGGGCGCATAGCGCTCCTCGCCGTAGTCATAGAGAATGCGGCGCAGCTCCTCATAGCTATAGGAGTTGACGATTTCGCGCGCCGTCAGGCTGTCGGAGGCGTCCATGCGCATATCGAGCGGCGCATCCACCATATAAGAGAAGCCGCGGCTGCCGTCGTCCAGCTGCGGAGAGGACACGCCAAGGTCGAGCAGAATCCCGTCCACGCCGGGAATGCCGAGCGCGCGCAGCACCTTCTCCATATTGCAGAAGTTGGAATGCACCAGCGTGACGCGCTCGCCAAAGCGCGCGAGCCGCTCCCCCGCCGCGCGGAGGGCAGTTTCGTCCCGGTCAATGCCAATCAGGCGGCCAGTGGAGAGCCGCCGGGCAATCTGCGCCGCGTGCCCCGCGCCGCCGAGCGTCCCATCGAGGTAAATCCCCTCCGGGCGGATGGCAAGCTGCGCAAGGCTCGGCTCCAGCAGCACCGGGACATGGTAGAATTCACTCATAATCCGAGCGTTTCCAGCGAGGCGAGAAGCTTCTCGGGCGTGAGGTTCTCCTGCTCGAAGCGTTCAAATTCGTCGCTCGCCCAGATTTCCGCCTGCCCCGCGCGGCCGACGATCATCACATCCTTGGTGATGCCCGCCCAGTTGAGCAGAAACGGCGTGAGCAGGAAGCGGAACTGCCGGTCGGGTGTCGCTTCGCAGGCGTTCATAAAAATCAGGCTCGTGGCCGCGCCCCGCTGGGAAATCGGGAGCGCGTTGTAATTCTGGCTCAGGAGCGCAAAATCGGAAACGGTGTAAACCGTCAGGCAGCGGTGGCCGCAGTTGACGCCGATCGTGATATAGAATTCGCTGCCCAGCTCCTCGCGAAGCTTCGCGGGCACGAACAGACGGTTCTTCTCGTCCATCCGGGCGGGATATTTGCCAATCATGCGGCTCACCTCCTCCATTTTACTCCACATTGCAACCATTTTTCACCACATGAACATAGTATACTCTCTCCTCGGAAAAAAATCAACCTTTTTCTTCAAAAAAATTCATATTTTTTGAAATCCCTAAGAATTTCCGAATTTTCAAACGGTTGTTCTATAGTCCGGCGCGTTCCTCCGCCCGTTTTGCGGCGCCGGAAAACCGCAGCTTTCCATCCTCCCAGCTCCCGCGCAGGCGCGGGGGCTTCTTCGCCGTGCCGAGCAGCGCGATGGCCAGCGGGGCCTCCACCACATCCTGCACGCGGTGGCGCAGCTGCCGCGCTCCGCTACGGCGGTCGCAGCCCCGGGCGATTACGGCCGCCGTGTCCTCCGGCAGGCTTAGGCAGATGCCAGCGCGCAGCATCCGCTCCTCCAGCTCGCGCAGCAGTCCGGCGGCAATGGCCTCCATGCTGCTGTCGCTCAGCGGGTCAAAGGCCACCACCCGATCGATTCGCCCCAAAAACTCCGGAGAAAAGCAGCGGCTGAGCGCCGCGCGCTGCTCCTGCGCCGCCCCCTGCGGGCAGAAGCCCAGCCCGTCGCCGCGCGCCTCGCTCCCGGCGTTGGAGGTCATAACGAGGATCGTATTGCGGAAGCTCACACGCTTGCCAGTGGAATCCGTCAGCTCCCCCTCCTCCATGACCTGCAGCAGAATGCCGATTGCATCCGGGTGCGCCTTTTCCAGCTCGTCGAACAGCACAAGGCAATACGGCCTGCGGCGCACGGCCTCGGTGAGCTTGCCGCCCTCCTCATAGCCCACATAGCCCGGCGGCGCGCCAATCAGGCGGGAAACGCTCTGCTTTTCCATAAATTCCGTCATATCCAGCCGTATAAAGGCATCCTTTGTGCCGAAAAGCTCCTGCGCCAGCACCCGGCAAAGCTGGGTTTTTCCCACGCCGGTAGGGCCGGTAAACAGCAGGCTGGCGACCGGCCGATCCGGGTCGCGCACACCGGTAAGCCCGCGGCGCACGGCCTCCGCCGCGGCGCAAACCGCCTCGCGCTGCCCAATCACCCGCGCGGAGAGGGTGCGCTCCAGCTCCAGCAGCCGTCCCTTCTCGTCGGCGCTCAGGCGGCCGACCGGGATTCCGGTGCGCTCGCTCACCGCCCACGCCACGTCTGCCGCCGAAACCACCCGCCCGCGCCGCGTCTCCGGGGGGAATTTTCGCATCTTGTCACGCAGCAGCGCGGCTCTTTCAAATTCGCTGCCCTCTACCGCCTGCCGCAGCTCCTGCTCCAAGCGCAGCGCGCCGCTCTTGCCGCCGCGCAGCTCCTCCATGCGCGCGTGCGCCGCGCCCTCATCGAGCAGGTCGATAGCCTTATCCGGCAGGTAGAGATCGGGCAGGTAGCGCGCCGACAGGCGCAGTGCCTCCTTAACCGCCTCCTCCGAAATGCGCAGGCGGTGGTGCTTCTCCAGCCCCGGCTTGAGCGCATGGAGAATATCCATGCAGACCTCCTCACTCGGCTCACAAATCTCCACCGGGCGGAAGCGCCGCTCGAGCGCGGCATCCTTCTCGATATATCGGCGGTACTCGTCGCGGGTGGTCGCGCCCAGCATCTGCAATTCGCCCCGCCCCAGCGCAGGCTTGAAGATATTGGACGCGTCGATTGCGCCCTCCGCCGCGCCCGCTCCCACGATGGTATGCATCTCATCGACGAAGAGAATCACATCCGCGCTGCGGCGGATTTCGCTGAGCACATCGCGCAGCCGCTCCTCAAATTCGCCGCGGTACTTCGTGCCCGCGACCAGCGCCGCCATATTCAGGCTGTACAGCCGCTTCTCCTTGAGCTGCGGCGGCACGTTCCCCAGCGCCATGCGCTGCGCCAGTCCCTCGGCAATCGCAGTCTTGCCCACGCCCGGCTCACCGATGAGCGCGGGATTATTCTTGTGTTTTCGGCACAGGATGCCGATGACGGTATCGATCTCCCGGTCGCGCCCAATCACCGGCTCCATCGTCACGGCCTTGGCAATCAAATCCTCGCTAAATTGTTCCAGCAATCGCAATGCACTAACCTCCTTCTGATCCTCCTCCGCCGCCCGGCGGAGAAACTGCTTCACCTGCGCGCCAAGCCGCGGCGCGTCCGCGCCGCTGAGCGCCAGCATCTCCGCGGCAGCCCCCTGCCGCGCGCCGAGCAGCGCCAGCAGCAGGTGCAGGCTCCGGATTTCCGGCTCCCCCAGCTCCCGCGCAAGCTTGCCCGCGCGCGTAAGGCAGCGGCAGGCCCCGTCGGTAAAGCCCTGATAAAGCGGCAGCTGCTGCCCCCGCCCGTACAGGAGCGCGCACAGCGCCGGCAGCAGCTCCGGCCGCACGCCGGCATCGCGCAGCAACGTCCCCGCCCAGCCGGAATCGCCCGCAATCGCCATCAGCAGGTGTTCCGTGCCCACATATCCGTGCCCCAAATTCCGGGCGTGACGCCCGGCGGAGCGCAGAAGCTCCGCGCCTTCCGTGGAAAAACGCATCCCCCTCCCTCCAATCCCGAGAATTTTCACCCCCTTCTCAAAAAAATATACGGTGATTTTGAAAAAAACGATTGCATTTTTTGAAATCGATGTTAGAATAGAGGTGTCGAGGCTGCGCCTCGCGCCAATACATAAATTTGGGAGGGATAACTATGGCTTACAAAATCACCAGCGCCTGCGTCAAGTGCGGCACCTGCGCCGACAACTGCCCCGTTGAAGCGATCTCCGAGGGTGACGAGCAGTATGTCATCGATGCCGATGTCTGCGTCAGCTGCGGCACCTGCGCCGACAACTGCCCCGTTGAGGCTATCGAGGAAGAATAATCCTTCCAAAAAGCGTACAGTCTGCGCGGCCTTCTGGGGCGGCGCAGATTGTTTTTCGCGTTCTATAGGAGCAGATATGGAAACGTTTTTCAATGGCTACACGCTGGAGATTCCCTCCGGCGCATTTGCGCTCAGCACCGATTCGATGGTGCTGGCGGATTTCGTGCGAGTCGCTCCCGATGCGCGCGTGCTCGACCTCGGCTCCGGCTGCGGCACGCTGGGGCTGCTGCTTTGCGCACGCTGCAGCGGCATCTCGGTGCTCGGGCTGGAAATCGACGCCGCATCCCACGCCGCCGCGCTGGAGAACATCAGGCGCAACGCGCTCGCGGGGCGGCTGAACAGTATATGCGCCGATTTGCGCGCGCAGGACGCCGTGCGTGCCGGGAGCTTCGATGCGGCCGTTTCCAACCCGCCCTATTTTTCCGGCGGCCCGGCCAGCCGCCGCGCCGCCATGCGCCGGGAGGACGCGTGCACCGCGCAGGAGCTTTTCGCCGCCGCGTCGCGGGCGCTGAAATGGGGCGGGAAATTTTTTCTCGTCCACCGTCCCGAGCGGCTGGCAGCGCTCTGTGCCGCCGCCGTGCGGGAGGGGCATGAGCCAAAGCGCCTGCGCCTTATCCGCCATCGTCCCGGCGCGCCGGTCAGCCTCATCGCGCTCGAATGCCGCAAGGGCGGAAAGCCCGGCCTGCGCTGGGAGGAGCTGTCACTTCTGGACGCGCGCGGCGCGCCCAGCGCCGATTACCGGCGAATCTACCATCTACAGGAGGAATCCGTATGCCCGGAACCCTGACCCTCGTCCCCACGCCCATCGGCAACTTGGGCGACATTTCTCCGCGCGCCCGCGAGGCGCTGGAAAGCGCGGACTTCATCGCCGCCGAGGATACCCGGGTGACGCTGAAGCTGCTGAACTTTTTGGGCATAAAAAAGAGCCTTATCAGCTACTTCGAGCATAATAAGGCCGAAAAAGGCGATATCATCCTACAGCGCATCCTCGCCGGGGAGAGCTGCGCGCTGGTATCGGATGCGGGCAGTCCCGCCATCTCCGACCCCGGGGAGGATTTGGTAAGGCTCTGCGCGCAAAGCGGCGTCCCCGTTTCCGCCGTGCCCGGCCCCTGCGCCGCCATCACCGCGCTGAGCATCTCCGCCCTGCCCACCGGGCGCTTCTGCTTCGAGGGCTTCCTGTCCATGTCTAAAAAGAGCCGCCGCGAGCACTTGGAAAGCCTGCGGGGCGAAACACGCACGATGATTTTTTACGAAGCGCCGCACAAGCTTGTGAACACCCTGCATGACTTATCCGATACCTTTGGCGGCGACCGTCCCATCAGCCTGTGCCGCGAGCTGACCAAGCTGCACGAGGAGGTTTTCCGCACCACCCTTGCCGAGGCCGCCGCGCACTACGAGGCACTCCCGCCGCGCGGGGAATTTGTACTGATTGTCGCGGGTGCGAAGGCTGCGAGCGCGCCGAAGGCGGACGGGGCGGATGCCGCCGCCCGCGTGCGGGAGCTGACCGCGCAGGGGCTGACCCGCCGGGATGCGGTCAAGCAGGCCGCCGCCGAGCTTGGGCTTCCCAAGAACGCCGTCTACGAGGCCGCGCTGAATATTGCGGCAAAGTAGCTCTCCGCGCCCGGTTGGCAGGCACCGCTGGGGCACGGCAGAATGGTCAAAAACGCAGAAAATACCCTCTCCGGTTCGGAAAGGGTATTTTTTCGCTCTTTTTGGCAGCCGCGGGCCGTGTCAGCAGGCATTTTTCCTGTAAATGATCCGCAGTCCCTTCAGCAGCAGCGCGTCGTCGGCGATGATGTGCTGCTGGCACAGCGGCACGACCGTAGGCGCAAGGCCGCCGGTGGCGATGACCGTGTGGGTGCAGCCGCGGTCGTCATTGATGCGCGCGATCAGCCCGTCCAGCATGGCGGCGGTGCCATAGAGGATGCCGCTTTTCATGCAGTCAACGGTGTTGCTGCCCACAAGCTTTTTGGGCGGCTCCAGCCCGATTTTCGGGAGCTGGGAGGTTCTCCCCGTAAGCGAATCGAGCGCCACGCCCACCCCGGGCAGAATCATGCCGCCGAGGTAGCAGCGATTTTGATCGATCACGGAAATCGTCGTTGCCGTGCCCATATCGATGATGATCTGCGGCACAGGATACTCCGCGATGCCCGCCACCGCATCCACCACGAGGTCGCTGCCGAGCTGCGCGGGGTTATCAATCAGGATGCTCAGCCCCGTCTTGAGCCCCGGGCCGACCACAAGCGCCTCCTGCCCGGTGATTTTGCGGATGGCCTCCTTGAACGTAAGCGTGACGGCGGGCACCACCGAGGAAACGATTGCTCCCGAAATCTCCGCCGGGGAGAGCCCATACAGCTCCAGCACCGTTTTCAGCGACATGGCGTATTCCAGCGCGGTGGCGGTATGCTTGGTGCAAATGCGCTCGACAAATCGAATTTCCTCACCCTGGAAGCAGCCAATCACAATGTTGCTATTTCCAATATCTGCGGCAATAACCATGGAATTGTCCCCTCTCAGCGTATAAAGTTGGTATGCGCGGGAGCCTCCCGCTCGGGCAGGCCGTAGCGCTCCGTGCCCAGCGCGATGCTCTTCATCAGGAAGGCCATGTTCCGCGCGAGCGTGCGCATCATCTGCCTGCCCTCCTCGTCCGCCCCGGCCTCGCCGGGCGCGGCGCCGTGGATGCCGTTCCAGTACTGGCCGGAGGCAATCGGCACACCGGAGATGCCGAAATACTTGTTCAGCTCGTCGTAAGTAGCGGTAAGGCCGCCGCGGCGCGCAGCGCAGACCGCCGCGCCCACCTTCATTGACTTAGGAAAGCGCGTGCTGTAGAACAGCCGGTCGAGAAAGGCAACAAGCGTAGCGTTGGCAGAGCCGTAGTAGACTGGACTGCCGACCACCAAGCCGTCGGCCTCCGCAAACCTTTGGGCGGCGGCATTCACCTCGTCGTCAAATACGCATTTCCCAGTCTTGTGGCAGCTGCCGCAGGCGATACAGCCACGGATAGCCTTGCTGCCGATGTGCAGCAGCTCGGTTTCGATGCCCTCCGCGTGGAAAACTGCCTCCATTTCGTGAAGGGCGAGGGCGGTGTTGCCATCCGCGCGCGGGCTGCCGTTAATCAACAAAACCTTCATCCATAAAACTCCTTTCCGTTGCCGCCCGGGCTGCGCCGGGCGCGAAACCTGGATTCATTATACCATACCCCAGCAAAGAAAGCAAAGCCTTTTTCGCAGCTTTTGTGCCGCACATGTAGCGTTACAATAGATGTGAGACCAAGGTATAGAAAAAAGCGATTGAGTTTG
>JAJQFT010000050.1 GCA_021200975.1 Bacillota bacterium
ATAAATAATCGTGCCGGGGCTTTCGCCCCGACACGACAGGAATCTTTTCTTATTTCCTCCCTACCCCAACTATTGACATAGAGCCTGAAAAAAACGGCGCGGCTGGACTGCCGCGCCGTTATGATATCATCGCTCGGAAAAAAGCAATGCGCGATGCCGCAGGCGATGGATCCTGCGTTTTCTCAGGCCTTGGGGTGACATTTTTCATACACCGAGTGGAGCTTTTGGTTAATTAAATGTGTGTACATCTGGGTCGAGGATATGTCGCTATGTCCCATCAATTCCTGCAGCGAGCCAAGGTCCGCGCCGTTCTCCAGAAGATGCACCGCGAAGCTGTGGCGCAGGGTGTGGGGCGTGATGTCCTTGCTGATATGCGCCGACTCCTGATAGCGCTTCAGGATTTTCCAGAAGCCCTGGCGGCTCATGCGCACGCCGCTCACATTGACGAACAGCGCCTTCTCATCCGGGAAAGCGAGCATCGAGCGGCGAACGTCGTTCATGTACACGCTCAGCGCCCGGATGGCCTCGGGGTACATGGGGATCGAGCGGGTTTTCTTCGCGCCGGTGCAGCGGATGGTGCCGAGCTGCAAATTCACATCGTCCACGTTCAGGTCAATCAGCTCTGTGACACGGATGCCGGTGGCATACATTACCTCCAGCATAGCCTTGTCGCGAATGCCCTTGGGGTCTACCGGCGTCGGCTGGGCGAGCAGCAGCTCGATTTCCTGATTGGTGAGGATCTGCGGTGTCTTCTTCTCGCCCCGGTCGACATGGATATTCTGCACGGGCGTCGCCTCGAGGAAGCCGGAAGACACCACATAGCCATAGAAGTTCTTCAGGCTGGCGAGGCAGCGCGAAACGGTCGCACCGGAGCGGCCCTCCTCCTCCAAATGGGACAGGAAGTCGCTGATATTCTCTTGCGTGGCATCGACCACCTGCACACCCTCGTTGTCCTGAAGCCAGCCAGAAAACTGGTGCAGGTCACGAATATAGGATGACACGGTATTGGCCGACGCCTGCTTTACCTTTGTCAGGTAATTTTCATAGGCAGCGATCAAGTCCAGCATTTGTACGGGTACCTTTCTGATTTATCAACAAAAAAACGTCCGCAAGAACGGGGAAATCCAAAAGCAGTCCAGCGCGCAGGCAATCATCCACGCCGCTGCGCACGCGCCATAAACCCATAGCCTTTTGGCTGCGCCATGCTCCAAAATATTCAGGCAAAGCAGGCAGAAAACCGGCAGGAGCAGAACATCGGCAAAACGGAGCATGGGAAAAACCAGCCAAGCGGCCGAGCCAAAGCTGCGATAGCAGGCGCAGGCGCTGAGCGAAAAGAAGAAGGCCTTCAGCCCGGCAAGCGCCGGAAGGACACGCGGCTTGGAAAAGAGATCCGCGAATGCGGCAATCAGAAAAGGAAGAAGCGGGACAAGAAAGCGGCACACGATCGACACCGGCGACAGAGCCGCACGGCGCATCAGCAGAAGATAGGTCTCGCAGGCAGCAAGGCCGGCTGCGGCTCCCAGTGCAAGGCCTGCCGCCCAGCAGGCGGCAAAGAAAAGCCAAGAAGGGAGGTATGCAGGCAGCCGGGCAAAGCGGAAAGCAAAATGTTTCAAATTCAGCGGAGCCTCCTTTACAAATCCCGCGTCAAACCGGCGCGCCTCAAAACGGAGCCCAGCGAATGGACAGCAGAAGAGAAAACCTATCGCAATTACTCATATTATACACCATTATTTGCAGATTTCAAGCATTATTTGTTGGATTTTTATATTTTTGTAAATTATGACGATTTTTATGTCAACACCTTTATGTAAACTCACGCAACCTCCAAAATAATTTATTTATCCATTTTCGACTATTTTTCTAAATGTGGTTCTAAATCGCTCCTTCCCGCACAAAATATTGATTTTGCAAGTTTTCCTGCAAAATCACGAAAAGCAGGTAAAAAATATTTACCTCCTCCGTTTTTGTACAAATTCACGATTCGCCCGAAAAGCGCGGCCGTGTTTTCTGCCGCCTTTATGCCCCGCGCCAAGGAATCCGGCGGCGGCTCCGGCGAGCAGGCATACCGGTGCCCTCTGCCAAGAGGCGGAGAAAGCGCCATCGAACACCAGCACCCCGCCGCCCAGCAGCGCGAGGGAATATGCCGCTGCGCTCAGCATCGCCGCCGGCAGGCACCCCGACCCGCTTAGCCGCGCCGCCACAAAGCACCCTGCGAAGGCAGCCACCGCCACGGCACATAGTCCCGCTAGGCCTACGCTCTGCTCCCCTACCCGCTCGCTGCTGATTAGTATCGCCGTAATCGCCGCGCCAATCAGGCTCAGCACCAGGCTGGTCAGCGCGCCGAAACCCGCCGCGCGCAGCAATCCGGCATTAGGGAATTTTCCTTTTTCCATCCGCATCGCTCCTTTCGCTTGAGTGTATGCGTCCTGCGCCCCGGAAAGAACTGCCACCGGGTTTTCCCCGCATATACAAAAGCAACGCAGCTCCCCCGGCTAGGGAGAGCTGCGTTTCGCTTATATATTCGACGCGGAAATCGTACTTACATAAAGATGCTCATGACCATGATGCTGCACAGCATACCAAAGCCGCCTATCAGGACCCCCATGACGCCGCAGACAATGGCGACCATAGAAACACTCTTGGCGCTGTTGAATTCATCGCGGTAGACAATGTTCTTCATGGCAATTTCCCGGTATTCCCGGTTTAGCTTCTGCATTCCAATCGCCCCGAGAGCGATGGCCAGAATGCTCAGGCCAACGCAGAGCAGGCCCAACAGGATTCCAAGCACCGGAATCAGGAAGCCGCCGCCCAAGGTCACGCCTGCGAGAATGATTGCCACAATGCCTATTGCCATCCCGGCCTTGGAAATCGACGGACTTTTGATTCTTTTAGTATTCCCCTGCGGCTCGGCCTTGGGCATTTGCGCAGCGTTCGGCTGCGGATTCTCCTGCTGCGGCTCCTGCAACGCGCACCCACAGCCGGAGCAGAAGCGTGCACCATCCGCGTTCTGTGCGCCGCAATTTGAACAGAACATATATTTTCCCCCTTATTCCCTTTCCGAGCTATATTCCCTGATACTTACAGATAACGGAGTTCATCTCGTTATAGATTTTCTCCACGAACGGCTTATCCACGGAAATGTCGAATTTTCCATCATATAAATTCACCGTGATGACGCCCAGCAGGAGCGTCTTTTTGTAGTTGATGCTGCGGATGGAATTATACGGAATAATCTCCACGCCCTCGAAAGCATTTCTGCCCCTTGCCCGTCTGGCTGCAGTAGCCATCGCGTTCGGCGGAACCGCGATAATCATTCTGTGATTCGTCAGCGCATATCCGCTGGATTCTCCGCCGCCATCCGACAGATTCGTGACCCCAACAAACGCTAATTCGATGTACTCCCCCGGCATGAGGCTGCGAATGATTGGCGTAACTCTCGGACGATATTTTTTCTTATACTTTTCCGCCATTCCCAGCTTCGTGACAAAGGAATCGAGCACTTCCTCCTCCGTTACCATTCCGCCGGCCGGGGTTCCCGCCATTGGCTGCGTTGGTAACGACTGTAACGCGCACCCGCAGCCGGAGCAGAACCGTGCGCCGTCCGCGTTCTTCGTGCCGCAATTTGAACAGAACATATGTGTTTTCCTCCTTAGATTGGTTTGTCAATGACATAAGGAGTATAGCATATTTTTTTCTCTTGCTGCGCCCTCTCGACGAAACTGGTCAGGATTTCGGCGAAATTATCCTTGCGCCGCGTATGCCGCGCCAGTGGCATCTTCCTGCGCAGGTGCAGGAAGATGCGCATCCTCCGCAGCGAACACGCGGATCGACATCTCCTGCAGAAGCTCCCGCGCCTTTTCCTCCTCGCCGTGCTCGAGCAGGAGCGAAACGGTTGTCAGCAGGTTCCGATAGTCGTGCCGAAGCTTCGCCAGCTCCTCCTGCCTCGCCTCTATTGCCGCGTAGCGCTGCCGCTCGGTTTCCAGGGCCTGCGCAAAGTTCTCCCGCTCCCGGTTGGCCTCACGGATCTGCCCGAGCACAAAGAAAATGCACAGGCACAGGTACAGGAAGAATAGAATGCAGGCGCTTATGAAAATAAAAATCACATCGTAGGCTGCCGCTTCGCGTTCGCCGTAAGCCGACACTCCCGCGCAGACCAAGACCGCCACGAAAACCATCAGCACGAGGATTTGCCCTCTTCCCTCCTGCTCGCGCCGTTTCACCAGCCACACCAGCAAAATCATATAGAACGCGCCAATCAGCGCCGTGCCCGTGCAGCCGATTGCGGCATTGGCGGTGTTATAAGAAGGAATGTCTATATATTCGCCGGTAACGAGCCAGTATAGCAGCCCGAACGACATATCCCCGGCAGCGGTCATGAACAGAAGCGCGAGATACCTGCGGTACTTCTCAAATCGTTTGCCCCCGTAGTACCTCCCAACCATGCCCAGCTCGCCGCCGATATAAAACACATCGAAAGCCGCCAGCACCGGCGCTATGTTCTGCGCATTCATTGCCGCCGCCTTGATAGGCACCGAGAGCGCCGGGATCAGCGTCCATAGCAGCAGGCGCTTGCCAATAGCGGGCGCATCCTCCTTCGCCGGGACAAGCTGCTCCACGCAAAAGCCCAGCAGGGTTCCTCCGCAAAGCACCATCGTCAGGACGCAGATACAATAATAAACCCCAATTTTCATACCAATTCCTCGCCTATCAGGCGGAAGAATGCCTCCCGCAGCTGGGCGCGCTTTGCCCGGCTGACCGGAATGGCTGTGCCGTCGGCCAGATATGCCCGGTCCGGGTCGAGCCTGCAAATTCTCTTCAAATTGACCACGTAGCTCTTGTGGCAGCGGGCAAACACCGGCGGCAGCCTCGCAAAAATCGCATCGAGCTTGTCGTAGGCAAGCAGCTCCTCGCCATCCATGCAAATTCTTACCGTGTGGTTCCGGCTCTCCATGTAGCGGATGCTGTCCGCCGAAATGGAGTAGTCCTGCCCGCGGATGGACAGCGTAAGATATGCCCGGCTTCCGCGCTTGCGGTAGAATTTATCGATGTATTGTCGCAGGCGCTCCGGCTGCACCGGCTTGACGAGGTAGCCCATAGGCTGCGCATCCCCGAGAAGGATGTTCTGTGAGAAGCGGTCGTTATAGGCCGTAACGTACAGGATCTCAACATCCGGCAGGAGGCGGCAAATCTGCCCGGCTGACTGGATTCCCCTCTCCTGTGTATCGAAGTCGATATCCATCAAAATCATGTCAAAGCTCTCCCTGCCACAGGCAATATCCTCAAGCAAGTCCTCCGGGTCGGTGTAGAGCGCGACCCGTTCAATGCGCTGCTCCTGCTGCAGCATTGCCTGCGCCTCGCGCAGAAAGGCGCTATTATCGTCACATACCGCTACTTGCATTGCTCGTCACTCCTTCTATCACGCAAGGCAGGCTCAGCTGGGAAATATATTTTCCAGCCGTCTTCTCGGTAAAGAAATCCCCTTGGTATCGCCGCGCAATGTCCTTGAGAATTTTCAGGCCGTAGCCCGTCCCCTCCGGCTCCTGCTGCGGCGAGGAGAAAAGCGGATTTTCGCACCGCAGAACCAGATAGCCC
Source organism: Bacillota bacterium (assembly GCA_021200975.1). GTDB lineage: Bacteria > Bacillota > Clostridia > Oscillospirales > Oscillospiraceae > Faecousia. The sequence goes on from JAJQFT010000050.1 coordinate 5,593, forward strand.
TGAACCACCCTCCCAGCGAGGAAAATGGAGGGGCTTTCGTGCAGCCCGCCCGGCGCCTTCCGGCATTCGCGAATGGCATTGTCAAGCAGGTTTCCAATCGCCATACACAAATCCAAATCCTTAATCCGCAGCGAATCCGGCAGCAGCAGCTGCGCATCCAGCGCAAGGCAATGGCGGTCGCATTCGGCCGTCTTCGCCTCCATAATGGCGTTTACGGCCGCGATGCCGCAAAATTTGCGCTCCCCGGTCGCTTCGACCTTCGCTGCCAAGTCCGAGAGCACACGCTTCGCCGCATCCGTCTGCCTGCTTTCCAGCAGTAAATGGGCCTGCACAAGCAGCGCGTCGTACTCGCTTTGAAGCTCGGCAATCTCCTGCCTGCTCGAACGCGCACGCTCAAAGTACAGGTGCTCCAGCTCCGCCTTCTGGCGGGTTTGCGCCATCTCTTGCTTCTGCTCCTCGCTCCTCGCTTGATTCACGCATAGGAAAACAAGAGCATTCATCGCCAGAAAGGCGATTGAAAAGGTCAGCACATACGTTCCCTCGTCCGCTTCCTCCGGGGCAAGCCACAACGTGCGAAGCCGCGCGAAAAAGAGCAGCAGCACCGGAATCTCAATCACCGGCAGAAAAGCGCGCGCATAGGGAAGCCGACCCCGCAGCCGCCAATAGCCGTGAGCCGCGTCGGCAAGCAGGAAAATGCAAATGGCCGCAAGTGCAACCGTCATTGCCGCCGGCACCAGCCCTGCGTCCGCGGGGCCGAACGTTGGAAATTTTCCGGTCACGAGGAAATAATAGAGCAAGGTCAGCGCAGCCGCCGCAAGGTAGGAGACCGCAGCCGTGCCCGCCGCCGCGAAAGCGGATGATCCGCCATCGCTTTTGCGCATATAGAGCATCGTGCAGACGCCAAGCGCAATCGCTGCCGCACTCGCAACACCATTCCAAAGCATCCAATACTCGGCTTTCACCCTTGGCTCCCCCCCTGTCGCGGCAATTTCCAGCGCCAATCGATACCTCATTATACCATTCTTCTGCAGAAAGGTCAACATTTTGGATTCCGCAAATCCTCTCCGCGCCAAGCCCAACGCATAAAGAAGCGCAGCCCGCCCCATCGGGGAGAGCTGCGCCTCGGTATGTCCGCTCGCGGCTTTTCTATACGAGCCTCTTATAATGCGGATTACAGTTCATCCTACCCCTTCAGCCCCATGCACATCGGAATCAGGCACAGCAGCATCACGCCGCCAATCGCAGCGACAACACGAGGCTAAGCAGCTCCGGGTCGGAACGAACAGAAAGCTCGTCGGCAAGGTCGGTTTCGATGCGGAGCTGCTTCTTCTCCCACTCCAATTCCATCGCCTGCATGCAGGCGCAGAGCTGCTAATGCAGGTCAAATACCTCCTCCTGCGGAAAAATCTGCTGATTTCCAGCTTATTCAGCTTCAGAATGCTGGTAATCAAATCCGCAGGCCTGCAGGAGACCTCAGCGAGGGATTTTGCGTGGCGCAGCCGCACCGGCGGCAAGCGCAAACGCCGCAACGGATGCAGTGGATATCCACATTCTCATATGATAACCCTCCTGTTCCTCCGGATAGATGTACTATATCAGCGGGATGTTTGATAAATGATTGAAAAATGTTTGCGGAATATGAAATCGGAAATGCCCGCGAAAGTAAGTCGAAAGAAAGCAAACGGGCAGGATACCGCGGCGAAAATTTCCGCAGGCCTCCTGCCCATTATGGATAAATGCCTTTCTGGATTCTGCGGGGCGGCACAGGTCATATATCCGCCGTCGCCTTGCTGTACCTTAAAAGCCCGACCATAAAATTGGAAAAGCCGTCAAATTTCGGAGCTTAGCCATCCGCATCGGCCGTGGCGCCCAGACGAGCCAGAGCATCGTTCGCGGGCTTGCCCACATGATCCTTGCGTACAGCAGCTTTGCGATACCATGCAATAGCGGTATCCAAATCCGCCGTCACCCCCAGCCCGAGCTCATAGATGCGCCCCAAGTTGTAAAAGCTGGTAATATCACCCTTTTCGGCGCCCTTTTCGAACCAGAATCGGGCTTTCACATAGTCCACCTTGCCATCTATCCCCTCTAGGGCGCAGATTCCCAGATACCTTGGGGACTTCATCTCGCCTAAATCTGTCGCTCGCTCTAGCATGGCGCAGCCCTTAACGGGGTCAGCGTCGCAGCCATAACCATAAAGATACAGAACGCCCAGCGTATGCAGCCCCATCGCCTGCCCCACCTCAGCAGCCCTTTGGGCATAATCGAAAGCCTTGGCATAATCCTTATTCACCAGATTCCCAAGATAATACTGATTTGCCAGCACGGCCTGCGCCTCCGGGTCGCCAGCGTCCGCTCGGGAAATAAGGAGCGCCGCCGCTTCCTCCGTCCGGCCCGCTTCCTCCAGCGGATGTAGCTCCAGCAATATTTTCGGCATTGGCATTGTATTTCCTCCTGCTTTTTAAAATAATTGCGGCAAAGGAAAGCAAATTACGCAAGTATACTCAGCAGAAATTCCTGTCTCCCCTTTGTCCGCTCAACAAAGCATCCACGTCAAGAGGATGCGTTATATCCATCATCCGCTCCATTGTCAAATTGTCGTCGGGCATTGCATCTGCGTATCATCCGCATGGAGAAGGTTCCTTTGCCCCGTGATTGCCCCATATTTCTCCGGGTGGCGATACTTCTCCCCCATCACCTCATGCTCACGGTAATTCCGCAGCAAATCCATGTCAATCTCGGCAACAAAAATGCCTTCCTCCTCCGGCGCTTCCAGTATGCACATATCCCTTGCTCCCGGCTCATCAGGAAGCCACGCGATGCCGTCAAAAACGGTGGAGTGCCCGTTGCAGTCCGGCTGGCCGGCGGGATAATGGCAGGTAGCAATAGCCATCTTATTTTCATACGCTCTGGTGCGCAGCGCACAAAGCCGATTGATTTCCATCGGGCAGGCATTGGGAGCCAGCACAAGCTCCGCGCCCTTTAACATTAGAATTCGCGCACTCTCGGGAAATTCTCTGTCGAAGCAGATCATGGAGCCGACTTTCACGATGCCTTTTCCAACATCCAGATTCGACACATAAAAGGCTTCGCCCTCCGACAGCATCTTCTCATCCGCAAAAGCGCAGGTATGCACCTTAGCGTAATGCAGCACCTCCTGCCCATTTCGGTCAAAAAGAAGGATGGAGTTCCTTGGCCGGGGCGAATGCTTTTCCAGAAAAGTGATTCCAATAGCAATCTCAAGCGACTGGGCCAAGGCGCGAAATGTCTGAATAAAGGAATTCTCCGCGCAAATCGCAATCGCGTTTACATCCTCCGCGTCCTGCGGAATATGGTATCCGCTGCTCCACATTTCCGGGAACAACGCAATATCTGCACCCATCGATTTTGCCCGTTCGCAGGCATTTTTTCCTATAAAAAGCTGCTCTGCCAAGCTGTCCCCCGGCAGGAGCTGCAACAAGGCAATTCTAAGCTTCATCCGATTCATTTCTCTCCTTACGTTATAAAGCATTTTCTACATCCCACGGCAAACTAGAATTTGTTCATCGAATTGATCCGCATATTCTTCCAAATTGTGGGCGATGATAACGAAGGTTCTGTTTATTTGCGCCATATGCTTCATAAATTCATCAATCGTCTTCTGATTCATGGAAGCAAAGGGTTCGTCCAGAAAAATCATATCTTTTCCGCTGCACAACGCCCGAAGCAAAGCAACCACCTGTTTCTCTCCGCCGCTCATGTTCAGGGGATTCTGACTACTCTTGATATGGGAAATCACGTCGGCTGGAAAATAGGATTCATATTCCTTGAGATTCTTCTCATCATAAATGCCATAGACCGTTACGTTTTCCAGATAGGAAGCGTTAAAAATCACCGGAGCTTGGGGCACATAACAGACACTCTCAGAAATAAAATCGCTCTCCTTGCGTCCGTTATATAAAACCGAACCGGAATCGGCTTCCTCAAAATGCATGAGCAGGCGGAAAAACACACTTTTTCCCGCACCGTTTTCTCCCAAAACCAGATATTTATGGGGGAAAGACAGCTCGGCCGCTGGAGTATGGATGTCCGCACCGTCATAGTGCTTTTCCAGAGGTGTTGCACAAATGCTGTGAATATCCGGCGCATCAGCAGGGACGTCAGCCGCACCTCTTGTAATAATTGCCATCAGTTTTTTCTGTATCTCGCGGACGGAATTAACCATGCCGATACAAATGTTCATCTCATACATAGGGTCAATGAATTTGGTGCTGTAGGTAAAAGCATTGACTGCCATACCCATGGTAATGTCGTGATTACCGAGTAAAACGGCCACTACTGCAAAAACAATCACGCCGATTGCCTCTACGGAGCCGCCATTTAAGACTATAGCCAGGCTGTTCAGCTTACGAAAGTGCATATTAAGGTTCAAAACATGATCCAGTTCCCCGTCATGCAGTTCAGTAAGTTTTTTTCGTCCTTTAAAATCCAGAATATCATGCGCTTCATACAGAAGCTTCGCAGAGAACGTATATTGGCCAAGCCCGTCCATATACCCCTTATTCCGCTTCGCCAGTTCTTTCTGCGTGAGTTTCGGCACAAAAATCACCGCTACAGAGAAAATCAGAATTACCATAGCAATGGAAATGTCTACAAAAATCACCAGAAATACTCCATACACTGTAATCATCATAACGGAACGGATTATGGAAAGCAAGGGGCTTAGGTAATTCTGGCACATTTCCGTAATGTCATTTGCCTGCATGGAAATGTATTCTGCCACATCATGCTGGTGAAATGTTCCAAAGTCTCGTTGAATTACGGAATCAAAGAAGTCTTTCTTTATGGCTCTTTCGAACCGAATACGGCGGAAATCCGCCAGACGATTGGAAAAATATGCCTCAACGAGATAAATCAGGAACACACCCGCATACACAGCCAAAAGCTTCCCTGTATATGCAAAGCCCTTTTGGTAGTTATCAATAAGCCAACCAGGAAACAGCAGCATGACCGCACTAATGAACGCTTCTATAAAATTCGTCACAATAGTACCGGCAATATACCAACGTATCGTATTCAGATATTGTTTCATTTCCTTTCAGCACATCTCCCTAAAATATTGATATCGGATTATTGAATAAACCTTTAATTTACTGTATCACAATTCCGGGCGAAGGTCAAGGAATTGCAGCGGCATTTACGGAAAA
>JAJQFT010000096.1 GCA_021200975.1 Bacillota bacterium
ACGACAGGAATCTTTTCTTATTTTCTCCCTACCCCAACTATTGACATAGAGCCTTATTTTTCTGCCTCCTCGCGCAGCCGGGCGAAGAGGATGCCCGCGAGGTAGTAGGTAGTTTCATAATGCACAAATTGGAAGGTGTTTTCGTCCCAGTACAGCCGAAGCTGCGCGGGAAAATCCTCGTCGGCAGGGTCGTAGGACAGCCGCAGCGGGAAGGACGGCCAGAGCGCGAACTCCCAGTTGTCCGCCCCATTGCCCGGCACACGGCGGCCCAGCGCGTCGCAGGCGGCGGCCCAGCGCCCGTAGTCGCGCGCGAAAGCGGCGGTCTGGGCGCGGAAGAAGCCACCGGAGAATTCGGAGGTGTGCAGGCGCGAGAGCGAGGCCATCAGCACAAAGCGCCCCGAGAGCCGCGCCTGCGCCGGGCGGGAGAGAATATCGTAGAGCGAGAGCGCCTCGTTAAAATCAGCGTCACGCAGCTTCTCGCCGTCGCGCGCCAGCTCCGCGCCGCCGTCGGCACGGCGGATGCGGTATTCGCGCCCCAGAAGCGGGAAGTAGAAGTATTCTCCGTCGGCGCGCAGAGCCTCGTGCGTGCGCACCACGTCCTCGCTGCACGCGGCGAAGAGGCGCTGCGCGCTCAGGCGCGCAAGCGTGTAATTATCTCGCCTTTCCATTGCGGAAGCTCCTCTCTAGAAAGCAACAGGGGAAGCCGGAATCGCTTGTATTTCCGGCTTCCCCCAAGCTATATGCTGCGTTATTCTGCGGAAATGAGGTAGTAGTACACCGGCTGCCCGCCGCACAGGAGGTTCACGTCCGCATCCGGGCAGATGGAGGCGAATAAGTCCGCCGCCTTTTGCGCGGCCTTCTCGCTGACATCCTCGCCATAGTAGATGGTGATATACTCCTTGCCCAAATCCCTCACCTTCTCCGCCAGCGCCTTGAGCAGGGGGCGGATATCCTTGCTCGTGCCGAAGAGGCTGGAGCCGTACATCGCAAGGTAGTCGCCCTCGTGAATGTCGTAGCCGTCGAAGGTGGAGCTGCGCGCGGCGTAGGTGATCTGCATGGTCTTTACCGTGCCGAGTGCCTCCGTCATCGCTTGGGTGTTCTCCTCCTCGCTGCCATCGGGGTTAAAGGTGAGCATGGCCGTAACGCCCTGCGGCACGGTCTTGCTGGGGATGACGATTACCTTTTTCGGCGTGAGCGGGTCGACCTGCTGGGCAGCCATGATAATATTCTTGTTGTTCGGCAGCACAAAGACCGTATCGGCCGGGACACGATTGACCGCCTCCAGGATGCTCTCGGTGCTGGGGTTCATGGTCTGCCCGCCGGAGATGATGCCGTCCACGCCCAGATTCTCAAAAACGTCCGCCAGCCCGGCCCCGGCGCACACGGACACCACGCCAAGCGGCTTCTCCGCCGCCGCAATCTTCGGGGCGAGCTCCTGCTCGCTCATCACCTTGGCGGTGTGCTGCAAGCGCATATTCTCCACCTTGATGGTCACAAACGAGCCGTAGGCCACCGCCTCATGCAGGGCGGCGCCGGGGTCGTTGGTATGGATGTGCACCTTGATAATCTCGTCGTCGTCCACCAGCACGAGGCTGTCGCCCAGCTCGTTGAGGAAGGCGCGCAGCAGCTCGGGATCCTTGTCGTTCTCGCGGGAAACAATGAACTCGGTGCAGTAGGTAAAGGTGATATCCTCGTCAGCGAAGTCGGAGAAGGATGCCTGCTCCTTCACCTCCACCGCGCCGCCCTCGGGCGCAACGGTATCCTCGCCCTGCACGGAGCGGAGCATCGCCTCGAGCGCGATCAGCCAGCCCTTGCCGCCCGCGTCCACCACGCCCGCCTTCTTGAGCACAGGGTTCTGGTTGACGGTATTGGCAAGCGCGATTTTCGCCTGCTCGATGGCGGCCTGCTGGACATACTCGAAGTAGTTGTTCTCCTGCGCGGCCTCGGTCGCCCGCGCAGCGGCAAGGCGCGCGACGGTGAGGATCGTGCCCTCGGCGGGCTTCATCACGGCCTTGTAGGCCGCGTCCACGCCCGATTGCAGGGCGGCGGCCCAAAGCACACCGTCGCAGCTCGCCTCACCCTTGAGCGCGCGGGAGATGCCGCGCATCAGGAGCGAGAGGATCACGCCGGAATTGCCGCGCGCGCCGCGCAGCATGGCGGAGGCGGCAGCGGAAGCGGCCTTCTCCAGGCTGGGATTGTCCAGCGCGCGCAGGTCGGCCGCGGCCGCGCCGATGGTCATCGACATATTCGCGCCGGTGTCGCCATCCGGCACAGGGAATACATTCAGCTCGTTCAGCGCCTGCTGATTCATGGATATGGCGGCGGCGGCGTTGATAATCAGCCGCCGGAAATCGGCTCCATTGATGGTCTGTTTCACTTTTGTTCCTCCATCATCAGCCGATCAGCACGGAATCGACATAGACATTCACGGCGCGCACCTCGGTGCCGGTGCAATTTTGCACCACATAGCGCACCTCAGAGATGATAGAGCTGCCCACTGCGGTGAGGTTCACCCCGTTATCGACCATGATGTGCAGGTCAATAGAGATGGTATTGTCGTCGTGAAACTCCACCTTCACGCCCTTGGACACCCGGTCCTTGCGCAGCAGGTGCTGCACGCCGTCGACCATGCTGCGGGCGACCATGCCCTTAACGCCGAAGCAGTTGATGGCGGCATTGCCGGCGATATCGGTATACACCGATGAGCTAATTACGAGCGAGCCGTTTTCGTTGGTTTGCGTAGTCATATAAAATCCTCCTACAGGGGTTATACCATGCTGGCTTCCCAGCTTGCGGGGGCGGACAGGCCCATCATCTTCACCACGGTGGGCGCAACATTCGCCAGCCCATAGTGCCCGTCGAGGATCTGCCAATCGTTGTCCCTGTCGTAAATGATGAAGGGCACGGGGTTGAGCGAATGCGCGGTGCGCACGGTGGTCTTGCCCTTCTTGGTTTCGGTCATCTGGTCGGCATTGCCGTGGTCCGCCGTGACGAGCACGGTGTAGCCATACTTGTCGGCCGCCTCCAAAATGGCCTTCACGCCCGCATCGACGCATTCCATCGCCGTGACAACGGCGCTCATCACGCCGGTGTGGCCGACCATGTCGCCATTGGGATAGTTGCAGCGCAGGAAGCGGAATTTGCCGGAGGCCATCGCCGCGACCATGTGCTCGGTGATCTCCCTGCTCTTCATGGCGGGGGCTTGGTCGAAGGGAATCACGTCGGAGGGGATCTCCTCATAGACCTCCAAGCTCTCGTCCACCTTGCCGGAGCGGTTGCCGTTCCAGAAGTAGGTGACATGGCCGTATTTCTGCGTTTCGGAGAGAGCGTACTCCGGAATACCGGCGGCGCACAGCACCTCGGTGAGCGTATCGCGAATCACAGGCGGCTGGACGAGGTAGTGCTCCGGGATGTGCAGGTCGCCGTCATACTGGAGCATACCCGCGAATTTCACGCCGGTGTAGTCGCCGCGGTCGAAATGGTCAAAATCCTTGCTGTCAAAGGCAAGGGAAATCTCCTGCGCGCGGTCGCCGCGGAAATTGAAGAGGATTACGCTGTCGCCATTGGCGATTTTCGCGACCGGCTTCCCGCCGCGCGCCACCACGAAGGCAGGCAAATCCTGGTCGATGCAACCGGTTTCCGTGCGGTAGACCTCGATAGCCTCCGCCGCGGAGGCGAAGGCTCTGCCCTTGCCCTCTACATGGGTGCGCCAGCCAGCCTCCACCATCGGCCAGTTGGCCTGATAGCGATCCATCGTAATCTGCATACGGCCGCCGCCGGAGGCGATGGCATAGTCGCAGCCGGGGGTATTCAGCTCAGCCAGCACGGCCTCGAGCTGCGCGACGTACTCCAGCGCCGAGGTAGCGGGGACATCACGGCCGTCCAGCAGAATGTGGCAGTAGGCTCTGCGCACGCCCTCGGTGTGCGCGCGGCGCAGCAGAGCAATCAGGTGGGAAATATTGGAATGCACATTGCCGTCGGAAAGCAGGCCGAGAAAATGCAGCGCATGCCCGGCCTTGGCGTTGGCAATCAAGTCCTTCCACGTGTCAGAGCTGTAGAGCAGACCGCTCTCGATGCTCTCCCCCACAAGCTTCGCGCCCTGCGAATAAACCTGCCCGCAGCCGAGCGCATTGTGCCCGACCTCGGAATTGCCCATATCGTCGTCCGAGGGCAGGCCGACGGCCGTGCCGTGCGCCTTCAGCCATGTGTGCGGGCAGGTGGCGAGCAGCGTATCGAGCGTGGGGGTCTTGGCCACGGCAACCGCGTCGCCGCTGCCGCCGTCACCCTTGCCGACGCCGTCCATCACAATCAAAACAATGGGTTTCACCATAATCGATTCCTCCAAAGGGCATATCGCCCGGTCATTGAAAACATACCACATTATTATATATCATTTCATAGGAACTTACAAGCTATTTTTTCGCTATTTCGCAAATTTCCCGCTTCTTCTCCCACCTGGCAGCCCGTTTCCGGCAGCGCCGCGCTAATTCAGGGTGCCGTCCGCGCGCCGGAACAGCTCGCCAATACGCTCGCGCAGGGCGGCGGACTCGCTCGCCTCGGCCGCTCCGGCGGATTCCATCCAGCTCTTCGATGCCTGCTGCGCAAGCTCCAGTGTCTGCAAATCCGCGCCCAGATTCGCCACGCGGAAGGCGGGCAGGCCGCTCTGCCGCGCGCCGAAGAAATCGCCCGGGCCGCGCAGCTTCAAATCCTCCTGCGCAATCTGGAAGCCGTCGTTCGTCTGGCAGAAGGCCTTCAGCCGCGCGAGGGTTTCGGGGCTGCGGTTATGTGTCGTAAGGATGCAGTAGCTCTTCGCCTGCCCGCGCCCGACGCGCCCGCGAAGCTGGTGCAGCTGGCTCAGGCCGAAGCGGTCAGCATCCTCAATCACCATCAGCGTCGCACGCGGAACGTCCACGCCCACCTCAATCACGGTGGTAGCAACCAGCACATCCGCCTCGCCGCGGGCAAAGGAGGCCATCGTCTCCTCCTTCTGTGCGCCCTTCATCTGCCCATGCAGCAGCGAAATACGCAGGTCGGGGAACACGGTGCTTTGCAGGGTATCCGCCCAGACCGTCGCCGCCTTCAGACCCAAATCGGCATTCTCCTCCACCGCCGGGCAGACGACGAAGCACTGGTGCCCCTCGCGCACCTGCTTGCGGATGAAGGCGTTGATGCGGGCGCGGTAGCTCTCCCCCACGAGGAAGGTATCCACCTTCTCCCGCCCGGGGGGCAGCTCGTCGAGCACCGAAACATCCAGGTCGCCGTAGAGGAGCAGCGCTAAGGTGCGCGGAATCGGCGTCGCAGACATGACAAGCAGATGCGGCTCACCGCCTTTGGCGCTTAGCTTTGCGCGCTGCGCTACGCCGAAGCGGTGCTGCTCGTCGGTGATCACCAGACCCAAATCGGCGAAGCCGGTCGCATCGGTAAGCAGCGCGTGCGTGCCGATGGTAAGCGCAATTTCGCCGGAGGCCATCGCGGCGCGCACCTCCCGCTTCTGCTTGGCCGGCACGGAGCCGGTGAGCAGGGCGACGGGCATCCCGAATTTCTCAAACAAAGGCGAAAGCGAGGCATAGTGTTGCTGGGCGAGGATCTCCGTTGGCGCCATCAGCGCGGCCTGATGGCCGTTGCGGATGGCGGCGAAGGCCGCCGCGGCCGCGACCATCGTCTTGCCGCTGCCCACGTCGCCCTGCACAAGGCGGTTCATTGGCTTCCCAGCGGCAAAATCGCGCGCGATGTCAGCAATGGCCCGCTTCTGCGCTCCGGTGAGGGCAAAAGGCAGGGCCGCCTCAAATTCCACAAGCGACAAATCGGCATAGGGCGCGCAGGAGCGGCCCTCCCGCGCGGCGCGCAGGAGGGCAAGCCCCGCAGAAAAGACGAAAAACTCCTCGAAAATCATCCTTTTTTTCGCCATCTCCGCCTCGGCCATGCTCTGCGGCTGGTGAATTGCGCGGTAAGCGCAATCCGCGCCCAGAATGCCGTACTCCTGCCGCACAGCCTCCGGCAGGATCTCCGGCGGCGTGTCACAGATTTCCATTGTCTGCTGCACCGCGCGCAGGACGGCGGTGTTCGACAGCCCCGCCGTGAGCGGATAGATGGGTAAGATCCGCCGGGTGGTGACGGGCGGCGCATCCGGGCGCTCAAAGACGGGGTTCGTCATGCTGTAGCCGGTGAAATCGCCGGAAAGTGCGCCGTAAAAGATATATTCGTGCCCATATTGCAGCTGCTCGGCGGCATATTTGTTGTTGAAGAAGGTGAGCGTCAGGCGGGCGGTAACGTCCGCCACCTGCACGCGGGTCAAGTCCAGCCCCTTGCGGATATGTGAGGTGCGCGGCGTATTCATCACCGTCGCGCGGAAGCAGGCAGGCCGCTCCGGCTCCAGCTCGGAAATTGGCAGGGAATGGGTGCGGTCGTCATAGCCGCGGGGGAAGTGGCAAATCAGGTCGCGCAGAGTGAAAATATTGAGCTGCGCGAACTGCTTGACCCGCGCCGGTCCCACACCCCGCAGGACGGACACCGGATCGGATAAATTCGCCATCGATGGGCACCCCCTTGAAAAACAGAATCAGAAATGAAAAAACTCCCTCCAAGCACGCTCGGAAGGAGATATTTTCAGAAAAATCAAGCCAGAGCGTTGAGCTTCAGCGTCATGCTGCTCTTCTTGCGAGCGGCATTGTTCTTGTGCAGAAGACCTTTGCTGCAGGCCTTGTCAACAGACTTGACAGCAGCCGTGTAGGCAGCCTCGGCGGCAGCCTTGTCCCCGGAAGCGACGGCGGCGTCGAACTTCTTCAGGCAGGTCTTCAGCGCGGACTTTTCGGACTTGTTCTTCTCGTAAGCAGCCTTAATGCGAAGGACGTCCTTCTTGGAAGACTTAATGTTGGGCATCGTTACACCTCCCCCATTCCATTCATAGACCAGAGTATTATAGCTTGTTTTGCCCGCAAAATCAAGCCCTAATTTGAAAAAATGCGAAAATTTTCGGAAAATTTCCTGCCTATCCGGTCACGTTCACGCACAGGAGGAACTGCGCCAGCACAAACAGCGCATAAATGACCAGCAGCAGTGCGCCCTGCCAATGCGAAAGCTTCCGGCGCGCGAGCGCAGGGACGGTGAGCAGCAGCATGACGCCAAGCATCACCGGCAGCTCCAAGGCCAGAGAGGCGTTGTAGCCGAAGAACATGCTCTCCAGCGGCACCTCGAAGGGGCTAACCGTCACGGAAATACCGCACACCAGCACGAGGTTGAACAGGTTCGCGCCGATAACGTTGCCGAGGCTCAGCGAGCTGTGTCCCTTCACAAGCGAGGTGATGGCGGTAACCAGCTCGGGCAGCGAGGTGCTCAGCGCGACAAAGGTAAGCGCAATCACCGCCTCCGACACGCCGAGCGCGCGGGCAATCGGCGGCACATTATCCACCACCAGATTCGCGCCGAGCGCGATAATCGCCGCGCCAATCACCAGCAGCGACACATCCATTCCCAGAGAATGCGGCTTGCCTCCCTCCTCCTGCTCAAGCTCCACGCTCTCAGGATGCGCAAAGCCCTGCCGCACGGTAACGACCATGTACACAAGGAACATCGCCAAAAAAACGATGCCAATCGGGCGGGTGAATTCGCCCAGCACATAGGCTGCGAAGAGGTATATCGCCGCGGCCGCGAAAAAGAAGGCCACCGGCGTTATAAGCGCCTTGCGATTGACCTTGCCCGGCCGCACCAGCACGGTGATTGCGGCAATCAGCGCCGTATTGCAGATGATGCTGCCGATGGCGTTGCCATAGGCGGTGGAGCTCTGATCGGCCAGCGCTGCCGTGCTGGAAACCATAACCTCCGGCAGGGTCGTGCCGATGGACACCACCGTTGCGCCCACAAGCAGCTCCGGCAGGTGGAAGCGGCGGGCAAGCCCGGTAGCACCGTCCACGAGCCAGTCGCCGCCCTTAATCAGCAGCAGCGCGCCGAGGAAGAAGAGAAGTACGTTCAGCCAAATTCCCATAAGTTACTCCTTTGCCCAAAAGAAAATCCGCCACGGCAGGCGTGTGCGGATGCTTGTGGGGATTCTCATGCACACAGCCGGGGCACATGAGTCTTGCAAATACGGGTGCGCCAGGCTTTCGCCGGGTATGTTGACGCATCCAAGCGGCCGAAGCCGCCTTCGCTACTCCCTCATCGGTAGCACTACTATACCAGAATTGGGAAGAAATGTCAAGAGCGGATCGCGCTTTCTTCGGCGCAAAGGCATCCCATGAGGCTGGGTCTGCGCCGGCTTTTGGGATACGCCCATCAAAAGCAAACCGCGGTGCCTTTTTTGGCCCTTTTTTCTGGCGTACAATTTTTGTAAAAAATAAAAGCCCCGATTTTCCTGCGAAAAACGGGGTTTTTATGGAGCTGCTAGGCAGATTCGGACTGCCGACCTCATCCTTACCAAGGATGCGCTCTACCAGCTGAGCTATAGCAGCATATAGGGCCTTTTCCCAAGCGGCTTTAGCATTATACAATATGCGCGCGTTTTTGTCAAGCGCTTTTTTGCAATTTTGGGGAAATTCCTGCCGCCCGGAGCCGGGCGGCAGGGAAAGCCCGAATGATTCGCGAAGCTCTGAGCAAATCTGCAAGACGCCGCAGGCGATTTGCTTGCGAGTTTCCTTAGACCAGCTCGATGACGGCCATCTGTGCCGCGTCGCCGCGGCGCTCCCCGATGCGGGTCACGCGGGTGTAGCCGCCGTTGCGCTCGGTATATTTGGGCGCAATCTCCTTGAACAGCTTGTGCGCGACATCCTCCTTGGTGATAAACGACAGCGCGCGGCGGTAGGCAGCCAAATCGCCCTTCTTGCCCAGCGTAATCATTTTCTCAACCACCGGCTGCACTTCCTTGGCGCGGTAGAACGTGGTCTGGATTTTGCCGTGCTCGAGCAGATCCGTCACCTGCTGGCGCAGCAGAGCCTTGCGCTGCTCGCTGGTCTTACCCAGCTTCCGAGTTCCAAACATGAGCGTAATCCTCCTTCCGAAAAGTTAAGTGTTGCTGCTGGATTCCTCGCTCGCCAGAGAAAGGCCAAGCATTTCCAGCTTCTTCTGAACCTCGTCCAAAGACTTCTTGCCCATGTTGCGAACCTTCATCATATCCTCCCCCGTCTTGCCAATCAGGTCGGCGACGGTGTTGATATTGGCTCTTTTCAGGCAGTTGAAGCTGCGGACAGACAAATCCAGCTCGTCGATGGTCATAACCAGCTTGGAATCCGGCTCCTCGGCCGCCTTCTCCACCACGGTGGAGCCGGTCAGAGTAGCGTCGGACAGGCTGGTGAATACCGTGAGGTGGTCGGAAAGAATCTTCGCGCCGAGCGACACGGCATCCTTCGCGGAGATGGTGGCGTCCGTCCAAACCTCCAGAGTCAGTTTGTCATAGTCGGTCTTGTCGCCGACACGGGTGGGCTCCACCGTGTAATTCACCTTGGTCACCGGCGAATAGATGGAGTCGATGGGAATCACGCCAATCACGGTCTGGGGCGTCTTGTTCCGCTCTGCGGGAACATAGCCGCGGCCCTGCGACAGCGTGATCTCCATGTTGAGCGTGGCATCCTTGCCAAGCGTGCAGATATGCAGCTCGGGCGTAAGGATTTCGACCTCTGCATCGGCCTTAATATCGCCCGCCGTCACTTCGCAGGGGCCGACGGCATTGACATACACCGTCTTGATCCCGGCTGAGTGCAGCTTGACAATCATCCGCTTGATATTCAGCACAATCTCGGTGACATCCTCGGTAACGCCGGGGATGGTGGAAAATTCATGCTGAACGCCGTCGATTTTAATGGAAGTGGCGGCGTATCCGGGCAGGCTGCTCAGCAGGATGCGGCGCAGGGAGTTGCCGAGCGTCATGCCATAGCCGCGCTCGAGCGGCTCCACCACATACTTCCCGTAGGAAACGTCGTCTGCGGAATCGGTACAGGTAATGCGAGGCTTTTCAATTTCAACCATGAATAACAATGCCCTCCTTTTCAAGTGGGAAGCAAACCTTGCTTCACAAACACAACAACGAACGAAACAGGAGGCTGCTTACTTGGAGTACAACTCGACGATCAGGTGGACGGCGATTTCGAAGTCGATGTCGTCCTTGGTCGGCATAGCAAGCACCTTGCCCTGGAGGGTATTCTTATCACGATCCAGCCACTTGGGGGCGGCGACAAAGGCATCGTCCTCCTTGAGCTTCTTGAAGAAGGCATTAGACGCGCTCTTCTCGCACACGGCAATCACATCGCCGGTCTTGACAAGATAGCTGGGGATGTCCACGCGGCTGCCATTGACAGTAAAGTGACCATGGTTGACCAACTGGCGAGCCTGACGGCGGGTAGCCGCATAGCCCAGGCGGTAGACCACGTTGTCGAGCCGGCGCTCCACGAGCGACAGCAGCACCTCACCGGTGTTTCCCTCTGCGCGGGAGGCCTTCTCATAGTAATTGCGGAACTGCTTCTCCTGGATGCCATAGACAAACTTGACCTTCTGCTTCTCGGTCATCTGGGTGGCATACTCGGACTTCTTTGCTCTTCTCTGGCCGCCGGGATTCTTGTTGGAAGACTTGGAATACCCCATAGCGGCGGGAGATACGCCCAACGCACGGCCGCGTCTGAGCACGGGCTGCATATTTTTAGC
>JAJQFT010000084.1 GCA_021200975.1 Bacillota bacterium
TTTCAGATTCATGGGGTCAGGCTCACACCTGACCCCAACATTTATTATAGAACCGCTTTTTAGGAGTATTGAATGCTGGCGCTGGTGGAAACGACGGCGATGTAGGTCTTGCCGGGGGAGAGCACGAGCGGCGCGCCGCTTTCGAGCGTGTAGGTGAAGGGGTCGGTGACGCTCTCACGACTCCAGCGGATGGCGACGCACTGGCCGTTGCACATATAGTAGCCGGTGCCGGAGCCGGTGGTGTCCACGCGCAGGTAGCCCGCCTCGCCGGAAAGGACGCTCAGCGAGGTGCGCAGCACGAGCAGATTGCGGAAGGTCAGCGCTTCGCCGGTGGTGCCGTCGATATAGTCCGAGCCGAATTGGGCAGCGTAGTAGAGCGAATCATCGGCATTGTAGGTGAAGCTTGTGGTTTTTGTGCCGATGCCGAACTTGACCTGCACGGTTTCGGCGCTGCTGCCAACGTAGACGGTGGAATCGTCAAATTCCAGGCCGAAGGTAGTGCCCTCCTCGACCGTGCTGCGCAGGCCGAGTGCCTCGGCGGCGGCAACAAGCTGCGGGCCGGAGGTGAAGAGCGTGTGCTCCCAAGCGTAGCCTGAGGCGATTCGATCGGAATCGCGGTAGAAGTAGGAGCTGCTGCCGGAATTGCCGTCAATATCCGCCCAGCCGGAGGAGCTGAGGTAGTTGAGGGCCTCGGTGGAGCCGCCGGCGTGGACATAGATGGCGTCGTAGGACTGCGCAAGCTCGACATAGTACAGCCGGGAGGAGCGGACGGAGCCAATCTTCGGGACGGCAGAAACATCGGAATATATGGCCATGCAGCGGGTAATGCCGCCCTCGGCCAGCACCTCATAGAGAATATCTGCCTGACTTTGCCCGTGCTGGGGCATGGCGGCGAGGATATTATTGAGCATCACGGCGACGGGACGCGCGGTGTAGGGCTCGGCAATCGCCTCACCATTGAGGGGGTTGACGTATAGCAGCGCGGCCTCGGACGGCTCCGCCTCGGTTTCGGTGGGGTTGGTTTCCGCCTCGGTTTCGACGGGGTCGGTTTCCGCCTCCGTTTGCTCGATGGTTTCATCCACCGGCTCGCTCGTCCCGGTTTCGTCCGCGCTCTGGGAGGCGCAGGCGCACAGCAGCAGCGCCAGAGCGAGGGCAAGGGAAAGGATGCGTTTCATAAATGGTTCTCCTTTGGAAGTAAATCGGCTGCCTCGGCCGCGCAATCGGCCGGGGTATACGCACAAGCGTATTATAGCAGATAGTCGAGAGAATTGCAAGGGATAGATTCCGGGCCCGCGCGGGCACCGGATTTCCCCAAAAGGGGCGAAAATGGGGGTTCATGGGCGGGAAAATTTCCCCGGTTGCACAAAACGCGGCAACCGCGGGGCGCATTTGGCAGTATCGGTGAGGAGGTGCAAAATGGAGGGGAACAATTCCCGGGGCTTGAAGGGGCGAATCCGCTCCGGCAAGGTGCGGCGCGAGGACGTTGCCCGCTGCCTGGCGGAGCTCGCCTTTGGCAAGCCAAACGACTGCGTGCGCCTGCTGCTCGAGCAGGAGGCGCCGGTGAGCAAGCTGGATCTTCGGCTGCTGAGCGAGATCCGCCGCAGCGATAAGGGCGGCGTGGAGATCCGGCTGGTGGACCGGCTGCGCGCGCTGGAGCTGCTGGCGAAGCTCGCCGAGGAGGGCGGCAGCGACCTGGAGAGCCTGCTGCAGGCGCTGCAAACGGAGGAGGGGACTCCATGAAGCGAGCCGTTTTTTCCAAGAAGCAGAAAACCGTGCTCAGCTGGTGGACGCCGGGCAGCCCCTATCACAGCCGCGACGCCATCATCTGCGACGGCGCGGTGCGCTCGGGCAAGACCACGGCGATGGGGCTGTCGTTCTTTCTGTGGGCGTCGGCCTGCTTTCAGGGCAGGCGCTTCGGCATCTGCGGGAAGACCATCGCTTCGCTGCGGCGCAACGTGCTGACGGAGATCCTGCCGAAGCTGCAGGAATTGGGGGCAAGCGTAAGCGAAAAGCGGACGGAAAATCTTGTGCGGGTGAGCTTCCTGGGGAGGACGAACGATTTTTACATCTTCGGCGGGCGCGACGAAAGCTCAGCAAGCCTGATTCAGGGCATCACCTTCGCCGGGATCCTGCTCGACGAGGTGGCGCTGATGCCGCGCTCGTTCGTGGAGCAGGCCTGCGCGCGCTGCTCGGTGGCGGGCTCGCGGCTGTGGTTCAACTGCAACCCGGCCGGCCCAGAGCACTGGTTCTACAAAAGCTGGATCCTCGGCTCTGAGAGCCGAAACGCCCTGCGCCTGCAATTCACCATGCGCGACAATCCCTCCCTCACGCCCCAAATCCGCGAGCGCTACGAGCGGCTCTACACCGGCGTTTTCTACGAGCGCTTCATCCTCGGCAGGTGGGTGCAGGCCGAGGGGCGGGTGTACGACTTCTTCACGCCGGAAATGGTGACGCCGGTGCCTGCGCCGCCGTGGGAGAAATGGGTCGTTTCCTGCGACTATGGCACGGCGAATCCCACGTCGATGGGGCTATGGGGGCTGAAGGCGGAAATCTGGTACCGGACGGAGGAATTCTACTTCGATTCCCGCGCGCAGCAGCGGCAGCTCACCGACGAGGAATACGCCGACGCGCTCACCCGTCTTGCGGCGGGGCGCAGCCTGGACACGGTGATCGTCGATCCCTCGGCGGCAAGCTTTCTGGAGGCGCTGCGGCGGCGGCACTTCCGGGTGCGCAAGGCGGATAACGACGTGCTGCCCGGCATCCGGCGGACGGCAGACGCGCTCAAGCAGGGAAAAATCCGCATCTGCGAGCCATGCAAGGACTGCCTGCGGGAGATGGAGCAGTATGTGTGGGACACGAGCGCCGAGGGAAGGGATCGGGTGCGCAAGGAGCACGACCACGCGATGGACGATATGCGCTACTTCGTGACCACGGTGCTGGGCAAGGCGGACACGCCCTTCGCCGCCTGCGCGGTAGAACGAGGGGCAAGTGGAAAGGGGAGATTATTTTGAAGCAAACAAAAATGGCGGCGGGCAGCTTCTCCGCCGCCTGCCAGCTGCGGATGGGGCAGACGCATCCATTCGGCGCGCTGCGGGGCTTCGTCCCGCTGGGGCGGGGCGAGGAACGGGTGTACCGCGAGATTCGCGAGGCCATCCCGGTGCTGGATGCGGCGATTGGCAAGCTTGTGCGGCTGACGGGCGGCTTCAGCGTCCGGTGCAGCAGCACGCAGTCGCTGCGCGCGCTGGAGGAATTTCTGAAAACCGTCCCCTGCGGCCACGCGCAGGTGGGAATCGACAGCTTTCTGAGCGGATACCTCGACAGCCTGCTGACCTATGGGCGCGCCGTGGGGGAGATGGTGGTGGCGAACGGGCGGATGCGGGCGGTGTGCTGGGCGGATGTGACGCAGCTACAGGCCGAGGAGGCGGAAAACTCGCTCGATACGGTGCTCTATGGGCCCGACCGCAGCGGGCAGCTGGTGCGGCTGCCCTACCAGAATCTGCTGCTGTTCTCCACCCTGAATCCTGAGCCGAAGAACCCCTTCGGCGTGAGCATTTTCCGGGGGATGCCCTTCCTCGCGGACATTCTGCTGAAAATCTATACCACCGTGGGCGTGAACTGGGAGCGGGCGGGAAACGTGCGCTACAGTGTCGTATGCAAGACCAAGCCGGAGGACGACCCGGTTTCGGTGCAGGAGCGGGGCAAGCAGATTGCCCGCGAATGGGCGCGGGCCATGGAGGAGAACAAGAACGGCCGGGTGCGCGATTTCGTGGCCGTGGGGGACGTGGAAATCAAGGTTATCGGCGGCGAGGGACCGATCCTCGACTCGCAGGTGCCGGTGCGGGAAATCCTCGAGCAGCTGGTGGCGAAAACCGGGCTGCCGCCCTTCCTGCTCGGGCTGAACTGGAGCACCACGGAGCGCATGAGCACCCAGCAGGCCGACCTGCTGACGAGCGAGCTTTGGGCGCTGCGGCGGAGCGTGGAGCCGGTGCTGCGGAAAATCTGCAAGACCTACCTCGCGCTCGAGGGGCTGGACGACCGGGCTGAAATCGTGTGGGACGATATCAGCCTACAGGATATTACGCAGGAAAGCCAGACTGCGCTCAATCTGGCGCAGGCGGCAAAGTACCGCGCAGAGGCGGGACTGCCGCCCGAGGCGGAATAAACAAGGAGGGAAAACCGCATGGAAGTGAAAAAGGAGGCAGCCGCGCAGGGGCGCGGGATGCCGACCGCCGCGCAGCTGGAGGCCATCCACGCGCACGCGCACGCCGAGCTGAAGGCCGAGGAGGTTTATGTATTCTCCCTGCGCCTGTGCGATGACCAGGTGGATCGCGAGGGCGAGCGGTTCGACACGGCAGCGCTGCCGACGCTGGCGAAGCTGTTTGTGGGCAAGACGGGCGTGCTCGACCACAATTGGAGCAGCGAGAAGCAGGTGGCGCGGATTTTCGCGGCTGAGGTCGTGCACGAGAGCGATGCAAGCTACATCAAGGCGTGGGCGTACATCCGACGCAGTGCGGCAAACGCCGAAATCATCGGCGACATCGAGGCCGGTATCAAGCGGGAGGTCAGCGTGGGCTGCGCGATGGGGCGGCGAAAATGCTCCATCTGCGGCGAGGAGCTGGGGCAATGCGGCCACGAGAAGGGCGCCTACTATGATGGGGCGCTTTGCTGCGGCATCCTGTGCGACCCGATCGACGCCTATGAATTCTCCTTCGTCGCCGTGCCGGCACAGCGCGAGGCCGGTGTCATTAAGACCTTCGGCGCGGGGAGGGCAAGCTTGAAGGAGTTGGCCGAGCGCTACGGCGCGCAGGGGGAATACCGGGAGCTGAGGAAGCTCTCGCAGCTCGGGGCGGAATACGAGAAGCAGCTGCGCACGCGCGCGGTTCGGCTGTGCATGGCGCTGGAGCTGGGGCTTTCCGCGCCGATGCTCGAGGCCATCGCCGCCAAGCTTAGCGCGCAGGAGCTGAAGGCGCTTTCCGAGGCGCTGGAGCAGAAGGCGCAGCGGCGATTCCCGCCCACGATGCAGCTGGCCGCGCCGGCGCGGGAGAGCGGCGTGGAGAGCGGCTTTTTGGTGTGAATTCCGGCCAGGCCGGGTTCCAAATACATGAAGGAGGAAGCAAGTATGAAGGTATCGATGGAGGAAATCGGCGCGCTCTATGTCAGCTTTATGGCGAGCGGCTGCGCCGACGGCGCGCCCTGCGCGCCCTGCACGAACGGCTATGTGGAGGAATGTGAGGAGGGCGAGGCATTTTTCGGCATCGTCCACCACACCGATCCCTCCGGCTGCGCGGTGCAGGTGGCGGGCTTCGTCACCGTGCCCTACAGCGGCACAGCCCCGCAGCCGGGGTACGCGACGCTGGCCGCCGACGGCGCGGGCGGCGTGGAGATGAGCGCCGGTGGGCAGGGGCGCTGGGTCGTGGCTGTGGATACAGCTGCGCAAACCGTTACATTCAAGCTTTAAGGAGGAACGAAGCATGGGCTATGAAAATCTGAAACTGGAAAAGGGTATGTATCGGCAGGAGGGGCAGAGCTTCACGCAGGTGCTGGAAGCGCTCGACCCCAGCGAAAACTATCGCGGGACGGCGCTGGAGGGAACCGATGCCTTCCAGCGGCAGCTCAAGCGATTCGGCATCCGCGCTAAGGGGCCCGGCTCCTCGACGGTGGAGAAATTCTTCCGCACCACCGACTCGGCGGTGCTGTTCCCGGAGTATGTTTCCCGCACGGTACGCATCGGCATGGAGGAGAACAATATCCTGCCGGGCATTACCGCCGCCTCCACCGTGATTGACTCGATGGACTACCGCTCCATCTACTCCGTGGCCGAGGAGGAGGACAAGCAGCTGTGCAGCGTCGCCGAGGGCACGGCGATTCCCGCCACGCAGGTGAAAAGCAAGGAAAATCTGGTGCAGCTGCACAAGCGCGGGCGGATGCTGGTGGCCTCCTATGAGGCGCTGCGCCTCCAGAGGCTCGATCTGTTCGGCGTAATGCTCCAGCAAATTGGCAGCTACATCCAAAAGACGCTGCTGGCGGATGCGGTCGAGGTGCTGGTAAACGGCGATGGCAACGACAATCCCGCCGACGCCTTCAGCGTGGGCACCGAGCCCATTTCGGGCACGGCAGGGACGCTCGGATACGACCAGCTGGTGGAATTCTGGGCGCAGTTTGACCCCTACACCATGAATACCATCCTGTGCGGCGGGGACCTGATGACGCAGCTGCTCAAAATCGAGGAGCTGCAGAATCCCCTGACCGGGCTGAATTTTCAGGGAACGGGCACACTGGGAACCCCCTTGGGCGCGCAGCTCTACCGCTGCAGCAGCGTCGAGGAGGGAATGCTGATTGGCCTCGACAAGCGCTATGCGCTCGAGCAGGTCAGCGCCGGGGAGGTGCTGGTGGAATATGACAAGCTGATTGACCGGCAGCTTGAGCGCGCTGCAATCACCTGCATCACGGGCTTCGACAAGATCTGTGCCGATGCGGTGAAGGTGCTCTACGTATGACGCTCGAGGAGCAGGTCTACGCGCAGGCGCAGCTGCTCGCGCAGGATCTGGAGGACGAGGATCAGGCGTTGCTGGAGCTGCTGTGCAGCGCGGCGGTATCGGGCCTGCGCGGCAAGCTGCGCGCGAATCTTGAGCCGGAGGACTGCCTGGCGGACTTTGTGGCAGCGGCGAGCCTTTACGCGCTTGCGGCCATTTCCGAGAGCGGAAGCAGCTACCGGGTGGAGCAGTTCACGGCGGGCGACCTGACGGTGCGGCAGCGCGGCAGCAACGCCGCCGCCTGCTGCCTGCGCTATCAGGCAGACCTGATGATGCACCCCTATATCCGCGACACCGTGGCCTTTATGGGGGTGTAGGATGCGCAGGAAAACGGTGGAGCGCGTGTTCGAGCGCTATGGCAACACGATGATCCTCTACCAAGGGGAGCGCAACAGCAGCTTCAAGGGCTTCCTGCAGCATTTCGATGCGCACACCTGGTACAACATCAACCGAGAGTACGCGCCCCTGGGCGAGATCCCCCGCGGGCGGCATGTGCTGCTCGCGCCGTACGAAACCGAGCTGCGGGTGGACGATTATGTGCTGCTGCACGGGCGGCAATACGTTGTGCGGCGGGTGGAAATCGTGATGACGGACAACGAGGAGCTTTACCTGTGGGCGCTATGCCTGGAAAGGAGCAGTGAAACGCTGTGATTGAGCCGCTGAGCAAATCCCTGGCCGCTATCGAGGACGCAGGCTTTACCGGCATCCACGCCTATCCCGAGGGGCTGATGGCGAACCTGACGCAGGTGGTCGCCGCCGTGGAGGTGGAATCGCTCGATCAGGCGGCCGACACCGTGACCGTGCGGGTGACGGTGATTTCCCCAATATCCATTGGAGCGGAGGAATGTGAGAACGCGGCGTTGGAAATTGCCCGGGCGCTATACCAGCAGGGCGCAAGCTGCACGATGAAGCGCTGTGAGTTCCTATCGTCGGCCAACCTGTTCCAGAGCGCCATCTTCGCGCTTTACAGCGGCGCGCTGTAGGGGCAGATGCAGGCGAATTTTGCGGCGGGGTCATCCCCGCCGCCTTTTTGCGTTGACTTTCGGGAGAAAAAATGCTATGATGAAAAAAAGGAGGCGGGGAAATGGGAAATCGCTGCGTGATTGTCGGCGGGGCGGAGATTGGGCAGTATGCGCGATTGCGCACCCTGCTGCGGCGCGACGACGACTTCTTTTTCTGCGATTGCGGGCTGCGCCACGCGAAGCCGCTCGGCGTGGAGCCGACGCTGATTGTGGGGGATTTCGATTCCTATCCGCGGCCCAACTGCAAGGTGGAAACGATTGTCCTGCCCCGGGAAAAGGACGATACCGACACGGCTTTCGCCGCCAAGGAGGCGCTGCGGCGCGGCTATCGGGAGGTGCTGCTGCTAGGCGCGGTGGGGCAGCGGCTCGACCATACGCTGGGAAACGTCTACCTGCTGCTTTGGCTGGCGCGGCGCGGGGTGCGCGCGCGGCTTGTCGATGATTATTCCGAGATGGAGCTAATTGGGCGCGAGGGGGCGGAGATTTCGGATGGCTTCGCCTATTTCTCGCTGCTCAATATCACGGGCAGAGCCTCGGGCATCACCGTGACGGGGGCAAAATATCCGCTCGCGGATGCGGAGATTTCCAGCGAATACCAATATGGCATCAGCAATGAGGTGCAGCCCGGCGGCACGGCGAGAGTATCGGTCGCGCGCGGGGAGCTGCTGCTGGTGAAGGTGTACGGCGCGGCGGATTCGGGCAATGGAGGCGGCTATGGTGCGCTTGGATAAATTCCTTTGCGACGCGCTTGCCGACACGCGCAGTCAGGTGCGCGCGATGCTGCGCGCCGGGCGCGTGACGGTGGACGGCACGCCGGAAACGGACGCGGGGCGAAAAATCGACGAGAGCGCGGCACACGTCTGCCTCGATGGGCGGACGATTGGCGCGCCACGCGCCCATGTATACCTGCTCAACAAGCCCGCGGGCTATGTGACTGCCACGTGCGATGCCCGGGAGAAAACCGTGATGGAGCTGCTGCCACCCGACCTGCGCCCGATGCGGCTGCGGCCGGTGGGGCGGCTGGATAAGGCCACGGAGGGCCTGCTGCTGCTCACCGACGATGGCGAGCTGCTGCACCGGCTGATTTCGCCAAGAAATCGCGTGCCCAAGCGCTACTACGCCCGCCACGAGGGGACGGCGGGGGCGGAGGATGTCGCCGCCTTTGCCGCAGGGCTGACGCTGGGCGACGGAACGGTCTGCCTGCCGGCCAAGCTGGAGCCGCTGGGCGAGGGGGAGAGCCTCGTGACCGTATTTGAGGGACGCTACCATCAGGTGCGGCGGATGCTCGCCGCCCGGGGGCTGCGCGTTACTTATCTGGAACGGCGCGCGGAGGGCGCGCTCGCCCTCGGCACGCTCGCGCGCGGCGCGGTGCGAGAGCTGCGGGAGGAGGAAATTTCCCTGCTTTTGGGGGAAGAATAAAGCTTTTTCCGCATTTTTCCTGGCAAAAAGCGTGGACATTCTGATAAATCTCCCATTTTTGGCGATTTTCACGGCAGAAAAAAAGGGCAATAGGTTAAACCACACAAATTTACCAGCTTTTTTTGCAATAAAATGTCAAAAGGTACTTGCAAAATGTGCAAAAGAACGTTATAATAACAGTACACTTTTGTGAAAACCGTAGGGGTGCAAAATGACGGGAGGATAAAGTATGTCCAATAGTATCTTTCAGAATGTAATTGTGCAGCTAAAAGAGGTTTCCGACCGCACATTCGGCGTAATCGATACAGAGGGAACCGTGATCGCTTGCACCGACGCGACCCTTTTGGGAGAGCGTTGGGGCGACGCCGCCGTAAAGGCCGCCGGGGCGGATGGCGTGGTCAGCTTCAATCAGAAGTGCTTCAAGCCGATTTGGAACGGCTCCGGCAATATGGAGTACGCCGCGTTTTGCACCGGGTCGGACGATGCCGCCCGCTCGAGCTGCCAGCTCGCGTACATCGCCCTGAACGATTTCAAATCCTTCTATGAGGAAAAGCACGACCGGGGCACCTTTGTCAAGAACATTATCATGGACAATATTCTGCCCGGGGATATCTATATCCGCGCCAAGGAGCTGCACTTTGCGACCGACGTGCCGCGCGCCGTGTTCCTTGTGCGGCAGGTGGGGCACACCGATGTCGCCACCGTGGACGTGCTCAGCGGTATGTTCCCGGATAAGAGCGCGGATTTCGTCGTAAGCATTAACGAGTCCGATGTGGCGGTGGTCAAGCAGATTTTGCCCACCACCGAGCAGGAGGAGCTGGAAAAGCTCGCGCAGTCGATGGCCGACACGCTGAAAAACGAGCTGTTCATCAAGACCGTCATCGGCTTCGGCACAGTAGCGGAGCACCTGCGCAGCCTCGCCGACTCCTACAAGGAGGCGCAGACTGCCATCGACGTAGGCAAGGTGTTCGACAGCGAGAAGACCATCATCAACTACCTGAGCCTCGGTATCGGGCGGCTGATTTACCAGCTCCCCACTACGCTGTGCGAAATTTTCCTCGACGAGGTGTTCCAGAAGAATTCCATCGACGCGCTCGACAAGGAGACCCTGTTTACCATCAACAAGTTCTTTGAGAACAACCTGAATGTTTCCGAAACGAGCCGCAAGCTCTTCGTCCACCGCAATACGCTGGTGTACCGGCTTGAGAAAATCAAGAAGATTACCGGCCTCGACCTGCGCGAATTCGACCACGCGATTGTCTTCAAGGTCGCGCTGATGGTGCGCCAGTACCTGAATTCGCGCAAGACGCAGTAGACGCTGCCCACAAAGGAAAGTCAGGCACCCTGTCAACAGTTGGGGCAGGGAGAAAATAAGAAAAGATTTCTGTCGTGTCGGGGCGAAAGCTCCGGCACGATTATCGTATACAGAACATCACTCGCCTAGCAAGTGGTGTGTAGAAATATTCCGTTATCGTAATCGGATTGAATAATAGAAGCGTCGCGCCCCGCGAGGGGCGTGTGCGTAGAAATGAGCAGAGCTGGGGAA
>JAJQFT010000085.1 GCA_021200975.1 Bacillota bacterium
CGACAGGAATCTTTTCTTATTTTCTCCCTACCCCAACTATTGACATAGAGCCTCTTATTTTCTCCCTACCCCAACTATTGACATAGAGCCAAAAAATCCCGAATGGCGACCATTCGGGATTTTTGGAGCTAGTGACCTGACTCGAACAGGCGACCTTCTCATTACGAGTGAGATGCACTACCAGCTGTGCTACACTAGCGCTTCAAGCTCCACTATTATAGCGGGCAAATGCCAAAATGTCAACAAAAATTTTCGCCGGAATAGCCTGCTTTAGCGAAAAAATCCATTTTGCCGCTTTACAGACGGCTGCCTTTCGGCTATAATAGACCAAGAAAATTCTGGGAAATGGAAGATTATCGTATGAACATTGAATTTGATGCCTATAAGCAGAAGCTTACCGAGCTGCGCCCGAACCTCGATGGGCTTGCCGACTCCATCAACCTGCCCGGCCTGAAGGACGAGCTGGAGCGGCTGCATGCTATGCAGGAAGCCCCCGGCTTTTGGGATGACCCCGAAAAAAGTCAGAAAATCGTAGTGAAGACTCGTCAGACGGAAACGCGTGTGGACAATTATGAAAAGATGGTCGCACTTTGGGACGATTTGATGACCATTGTCGAAATGGCGCAGGAGGAGGACGACGACTCCATGCTTCCTGAGCTGAAGGCGGGATTTGATGAGCTTGCTGAAAAAATGGAGGCCTGTCGCTTAGAAACCCTGCTCACCGGGCACTACGATGACCACAACGCCATGATGAGCTTTCACGCCGGCGCGGGCGGCACCGAGGCGCAGGACTGGTGTCAGATGCTCTACCGGATGTACACTCGCTGGGCGGAGCGGCACGGCTTTACCTATAAAATTCTCGACTACCTCGAGGGCGACGAGGCCGGGCTGAAATCTGCTGATATTCTCATCGAGGGGGAGAACGCCTATGGCTTCCTGAAGGGCGAGAACGGGGTGCATCGTCTGGTTCGTGTTTCGCCCTTCGACGCCAACGCCCGCCGACAGACAAGCTTTGCCGCCGTCGAGGTGATTCCTGATATTCAGGACGATTCGCAGGATGTGGAGATTCGCCCCGAGGACTACGAGATGCAGGTCTACCGCTCCTCCGGCGCGGGCGGGCAGCACATCAACAAGACCTCCTCCGCCGTGCGGCTGATTCATAAGGCCACGGGCATTGTTGTTTCCTGCCAGACCGAGCGCAGCCAGTTCCAGAACAAGGAAACCTGTATGCGGATGCTTCGCTCGAAGCTTGTGGAAATCAAGGAGCGTGAGCATCTCGATAAAATTTCCGACATTAAGGGCGTGCAGCAGAAAATCGAGTGGGGCAGCCAAATCCGCAACTATGTGTTTATGCCCTACACGCTTGTCAAGGATACACGCACCGGCTGTGAAACTAGTAATGTCAACGGCGTGATGGACGGCGCGCTCGACCCCTTTATCGAGAGCTACCTGAACTGCCTCGCTACCGGGAATTGGGTGCAGAAGTAAAGGGACTTTTTGAAATATTTGCAAGTTTTCTCTTGCATTCTTCGGCTTTGTGTGTTATAATATCCCAGATTTTTGATGACACCCTTGGAGGGAGGTTTGGAAAATGGATATTTTAAGGATTGTTCTGATTGTTTTGGAGGCAATTTGCAGCGTGGGGCTGGTCGTCACGATTATGCTCCAGTCCGGCAAGGAGAATGGCTTGTCCGCCATCAGCGGCCGGAGCGACTCCTACCTGAACAAGAATGGCGGGATGGACAGGGTGCTTGCCTCCGCGACCAAGTGGATCGCGCTGGTGTGGGCGCTGCTCGCGCTGTCTTTGAGCTTTATCTGAAAAATTACATACAAGCGGGCTGCCAAGTTTAGGCAGCCCGTTTGTTATAGGAAGGATAGCAGAATATTCAGCACGAAGCAGCACCACAGCCCGGCGGCCGTCGGAAGCGCAAAGCCAAGCAGCGTGGCGCGAGCACTTCTGGTTTCCCAGTAGATGGTCGCGAGCGTGGTGGCGCAGGGCCAATGGAAAAGCGTGAATACCATTGTGCAGGCGGCGGTTTTCCAGCTCAGCGCGCCCAGAAGCGCCTCCTGCGAGAGTGTCCCGACCTGCACCAAGCTTCCCGCTCCCGTCAGGGCAATCAGAAGCACCGGCAGAAATAGCTCGTTTGCCGGCAGGGAAAAAAGAAAGCCCAGCAAAATCGCGCCCGATAGGCCGAAAAGTACGCCAATCGGATCCAAGAAGCGGATTACCGCCGAAAAAATCGAGCTGTTTGCAAAAACCCACAGCGCCAGCCCTGCCGGGGCCGCGACCCTCAGCGCCCGCAGGGCAATGTGCGCCGTGCGGTCGAGCAGGGCGGAGCGGAGAATTTTCCCCAGCTGCGGCCTTCGGAATGGAGGAAGCTCCATTAGGAAGGCTGCGCCTTCGCTGCCTCCCAGCCGGTTCAGCCGCCCGCTTACCAGCATCGCCCCGCCCATTCCCAGCACCACGCATCCGGCGACCGCCACGGTGCTCCAAAAGGACGGGAAAAACGCTGCCGCGAGGCAGATGAGCGTGGGGAATCGGCCGTTGCAGGGAACGAAAGCGTTTGTAACCATTGCGTGCATTCTCTCGCGCGGATTTTCCAGAATCCGGCAGCCCATCACGCCAACGGCGTTGCAGCCAAGACCCATGCACAGCGTGAGCGCCTGCTTGCCGCAGCCGCCG
Source organism: Bacillota bacterium (assembly GCA_021200975.1). Lineage (GTDB taxonomy): Bacteria > Bacillota > Clostridia > Oscillospirales > Oscillospiraceae > Faecousia. Next base: position 2,684 of record JAJQFT010000085.1, read on the forward strand.
CACCTTGCCATGCAGCCATCGAGCAGAAACGCAAGCCGCGGCAGGTAGCCGACGTCCTCCAGCAGAGAAAAGAGCGCAAAAAAGATGGCCATCGGCGGCACCATCACCGAAATCACCCGTGCGGCGGTGGCATACATTCCGTCGAGCAGCGCGCCGCTGAGCCAATCCGGCGCGCCGGATAAGGCGCGGCACAGAAGCGTATAGCCAAGCTCGGTGAGATTTTCCAGCCATTGCGAGGGGTAATTTGCTCCGTAGACCGTAATCCAGACGATTGCGAGCAGAAAGAGCAGCGCGATTCCCCGCCCCCAAAGGGGGCTGACCAGCAGCCTGTCAATTTTCTGCTGCCGAAGCACCCGCGCGCTTGCAACGGTGCGCGTTGCCCGGCGCGCGATTTCCCCCGCAGCCTCTACAGGCTCCTCCCATGTCGGGTGCGGCTGCGCCGGCTCGGCGAGCGTGCGGTCGATGGTGTCCAGCAGTTCTTCCAGCCCGCGGCGCTTGCCCGCGCTTGTCATCACCACCGGCACGCGCAATTCGCGCTGTAGGTTCTCCGGCAGGACGAAGATCCCGTTCTTTTCCGCCTCATCCTGTAAGTTTACGCATACGATTACCTTGCTCGCCACATTCAGCACCTGCAGCGCGAGGATCAGCGTCCGCTGCAGGCTCGTCGCGTCGCACACGACCACGGTGCAGTCTGCCTTGCCGGACAGAAGAAATTCCTCCGCGGCGCGTTCATCCGCGCCTCCGCCGTCCAAGGCGTATGTACCGGGCAGGTCGGCAAATTCGTAGCACCGCCCGGGGCATCGCCCGGTAGCCGCGCCCACCGTCTTTCCTGACCAGTTTCCTGTGTGCTGCTTTCCGCCGGTCAGGGCGTTGAACAGGGTGCTCTTGCCTACGTTCGGGTTCCCCGCAAGCGCGACAGTTTGCATTTGTGGAGCGCGCCTACTCATCGGACTCCACCATCACCCGGTGCAGGTCTTTTGTACGCATGGCAATCAGCGTCTGCCGCAGCTCAATAGCGGTCACGCCGCCCTCCGGGCTGCGGTAGCGGACGCAAACGCCTGTTCCCGGAACGAGCCCAAAGCTGCGCAGGCGGCATTTTAGCGCCTGCGGGCAGCGGATTTGGGTTACGTTTGCCCAAACGCCGGGGCAAAGCCGGCTCAACGGAATCTCCATTTTCATTCCTCCTATCCGATGCTGTGCCATCCTATGGCAAAATTCCGCGCGCGGTGCAGATTTTTCTTCCCTTTTATCGTTTTTTGTGCTACAATGACAAAAATCGATTCTGCACATGTGAGGTGAGTGCTATGAAGGAAAAGGTCGAGGCCATTTTGCGGATTTTGGAGGCGCGGTATCCCGATGCGCTCTGCGCGCTGCATTATGCGCACGATTATGAGCTGATGATTGCTGTTCGGCTTTCTGCCCAGTGTACGGATGCACGGGTCAATCTTGTCACGCCGGCGCTGTTTCGCGCCTATCCTACGCTGCAAAGCATCGCGCAGGCGGATATTTCTGATATTGAGCGCATGGTGCACTCGTGCGGCTTTTACAAGCACAAGGCGCGCGACATCGTGCTCGCCTGCCAGATGCTGCTGGCCGATTACGGTGGAAAGGTGCCCGGCACAATGGAGGAGCTTCTGCGCATCCCCGGCGTGGGACGCAAGACGGCGAATCTGCTGCTTGGCGATCTCTATGGCGTGCCCGGCAGCGTGGTGTGCGACACGCATTGCATCCGCATCTGCGGTCGGCTTGGGCTGACGGACGGCACAAAGGAGCCGGAAAAGGCGGAAATCCAGCTGCGCGCTATCCTCCCGCCGGAAAAAAGCGCCGGCTTTTGCCACCGGATTGTCCTCTTCGGCCGGGAAATCTGCATGGCGCGCACTCCCCGCTGCGGCGATTGCCCGCTCGGCGCATATTGCAGCTTCCGAGAATAATTCTCCCCCCTTGTCCCATAAGCTGGACGAGGGGGGATGCCTTTGGCAAGGAAGTCGATTTTTTACAATGCCCTGCTGCTGACCGGCGTGAACCTGCTGCTGCGCTTTGTCAGCACGTCGTTTCAGATTTATCTCTCCTCCCGCATCGGCGCGGAGGGGATTGGGCTGATGCAGCTGGTGATGACGGTTGGCGGGATGGCCACGGTCGCCGCGATGGCGGGCGTACGCACCACAACCATGTACCTTACGGCTGAGGAGCTTGGCAGGGGAAGGCCGCAGAATTATGCGTGCGTCCTCTCCGCCTGCGTAAGCTATAGCGTCGCCGTCAGCGGCGCGGTGAGCGCGGCGCTGTATCTTCTCGCGCCCACGCTTGCCGTGAATTGGGTCGGCAGCGCCGAAACCGAGCCGGCGTTGCGCCTGCTGGCGGTGCTGCTGCCGATGAACTGCCTGTGCGGCGTGATGGTAGGCTTTTTCACAGGCGCTGGGAAAATTACGACGCTCGCGGCGGTGGAGGTGGCTGAGCAGGCCTGCAGCATGGTCTGCACGATGGCGCTGCTGACCTTCTGGGCGGGGAGCAGTCGGATGCACGCTGTGGAGTCGGTGATTCTAGGCACAGCGATGGGCACCGCGCTCACGCTTTGCTGCCTGTGCATTCTGCGCCTGCGGCAAAGTGGAGGACACGGTTCACGCGAGCCGATTGCACGTCGCCTTTTGAGCACGGCGGTGCCGCTGGCGCTGGCGGATGATTTACGAACCGGCATCTCTACGGTGGAAAATCTCATGGTGCCCAAACGGCTGGCGCTCTATGCCGGAGCAATCAGCCCGCTTGCAGCGTTCGGCATGGTCAACGGCATGGTGTTTCCCGTCCTCATGTTCCCGATGGCCATCCTATTTGGCCTTACGGAGCTGCTTGTGCCGGAGCTTGCCCGCTGCCGCGCAGCCGGGAGCGAGCAGCGGGTGCGCTATCTCGTGCGCAAGAGCCTTGGCATTGCGCTGCTGTTTGGCGCGTTTTGCGCGGGCATTCCGTACCTGCTTGCCGATTTTCTCGGCCAGAGGCTCTACCGCAGCGCCGAGGTCGGAGAGTACCTGCGCTGGTTCGCGCCGCTCGCCGTGATGCTCTATCTCGACGCGGTTACCGACGCGATGATCAAGGGCTTGGGGCAGCAGACCGCCTCCGTTCGCTACAATATTTTCACCAACTCGCTGGATGTGGCGCTATTGTACGTCCTGCTGCCGGAATTTGGCATTTTTGGATACTACCTGAGCTTCCTCGTGACGCACGTCATCAATTTTTTCCTGAGCCTGCGTCGGCTGCTCCGCATCAGCGGCGTGAAAATTTCGGCCAAGCTGCCGCTTGCCTGTCTTGCCAGCGCCGCCTTTGCGGCCTATGCTGCGACTTATGCGACGACTCCGGTCATGAAAACCATCTGCTACACGCTGCTTCTGGGTGCGCTGTGGTACCTGACAGGTGTGGTGCAAAGGCAGGATTTGCGCTGGCTCATCACATTAATGAAAAAGAAAGGGGCTGCCTGACAGTCCCTTTCTTTTCGTGTGGATCTTACTTGCCGGGAGGCTGCGTCACAGCCTTCCCAGCAGCGCGCAGAGAAAATCCCATGTGCGCTTGGTAGAGGCAATGGAGAGCTTTTCACGCGAGGTGTGAATATCCTGCATTTGCGGGCCGATGGAAACGCAGTCCAAGCCCGGCAGCTTCGCGCTGAGGATGCCGCATTCCAGCCCCGCGTGGATAGCAGATACCACAGGGCTGACACCAAACATATCGGTATACAGCGCAACCATCGTTTCACGAAGCGGGGAATCCGCCCGATACTCCCATGCAGGGTAATCGCCCATCTGGCTGTAGCTGCCGCCGTGGAAGGCGGCAAGCTCCTCGAGCTTTTTCAGCAGGCTGCGCTTCTCGGCGTTCACGCTGCTGCGCACGGCGAAGGTCATGGTGAATTCTTCTTCGCCCAGCTTGGCGACGCCAAGGTTCAGACTCGTTTGGACAAGGCCGGGAATATCCTTGCTCCAAGCCTGAATGCCATTCGGCGCGCTGTTGAGGCAGGCGGTCAGCCTTGCGGAGTCACCTGTGGTAAGCGCGTTGCCGCCGAGCGCATCGATATCCTCCGCGTGGATATAGACGTCAGGCTCGTCGTAAGCGGCCCGAATTTCGTCCTCCAGCGCGGAGGTTACGCCATTGATGCGCTCCAAATCGATGCCAAGCGCTACCAGCGTGACCGTGCAGGAGCGGGGGATGGCGTTGTCCTTCGCGCCGCCGGTGAAGCTTGTGATGCACACAGGCATCAGGCTCTGCACCCGTCCAAGCAGCTCGCCCATTACCTTGTTGGCGTTCGCGCGGCGCTTGTCGATATCCACACCGGAGTGACCTCCTGCAAGCCCTTCCACCGTCAGCCGCACACAGGGGCCGTAAACCGCGCGGCGCTGCGCATTCAGGTGAATCGTGCCGCGCGCGCCACCGGCGCAGGAAACGGTAAAAATTCCCTCATCCTCACTATCGAGGTTGATCATGGTGCGCCCGGTGAATGGCGTAAGATCCACACCGCTCGCGCCCTCCATGCCCACCTCCTCGTCAACCGTGAGCAGAATTTCCAGCGGCGGATGTGGAATCGAGCTGTCCGATGCAAGGGTCATGGCAAAGGCGACGGCGATGCCGTCGTCCCCGCCGAGGGTCGTGCCGCGCGCATAGATATTTTCGCCGTCGTGCGCGAGATCCAGACCCTGTGTCGCCATATCCAGCGGGCAACCCGCATCCTTTTCGCAGACCATGTCCATGTGACCCTGCAGCACAACCGGCCTGTGCGATTCCATGCCGCAGGTCCCGGGCACGAACCATAGAATGTTATTCAGGCTGTCCTGAATACATTTAATGCCGTTTTTGGCGGCAAATGCCGCCAAAAAGTCCGAAACTTGTTTGGTATTTCCTGAGCCATGCGGAATGGCGCAAAGCTGCTCAAAGTGGGCGAAGACGCTTTGCGGCTCTAAACCGGCCAGACGCTGCGTGTTCATTCAAAATTCCTTCTTCCTTGTATGACTTATGTTTTTTCGAGAATTTCCGCGGTCATGGCGGAAAGCTCATAGGTGATTTTTTCTTGCGGTCCGGCGTCGGTGAGCTTGGTGTAGCTTCGGCTCTGCAGACGGCCGGAGATTCGCAGCCGATCGCGGGTGTGGCAGGCGGCCACGGCATAGGCGGTGCTGCCCCATAGGATGCAGGGCAGATAGTCCGCCCGGCGGAAATTGCGCGGCACGGCAAGCATCGCGTCGCAGATTTCGCGGCCAAGGGGTGTGGTGCGGTAGGTTGGCTCACGGCAGAGGATGCCCTCCACCGTGACCTCGTTGATGGGCTCGCCATCCTCCACGAGGATTTCTTCGGCGTAAACGAACACCATCAGGTGCCGCACGCCGTCGGTTCGGGCGTTGCGGGAGCGAATCTGCCCACGCACCGTCACAGCGCCGCCGCCCAGCTCGGCCTTCTCCATGACGGCCTGCTCCGCAATAACCGGCAGGGTGTCTACCGCGCCGGACAGGCGGGGGACGCGCAGGAAAAAGTGGAAAAATTTTTTGCCGTGCGCTTCGTGGGACAGCTCCGGCAGGGAGTCCAGGCTTCCCCGCAGGAGAATTGCGTTATTCATTTCCATAATGCCACCTCGTATTGCAATGTACGCAATAGAATATGTGGCAAACGGGATTTTGAGAACGGACGGCCGTGCTACTTCTTTGCGTCCGCACCCCGCGGGCGACGGGTCTTGCGCGGTGGATAAGGGCGAATCAGGCATTTCGGTGAATTGCCAATCAAATCCTCCCGATGCGCTTTCGTAAGCGCCTCACGCACGAGGAAGTAGTTTTCGGGATTACGGTACTGGATCAGCGCGCGCTGCATGGACTTTTCGTGTGGGTCGGTGGGGACGTAGACCTTCTGCATCGTGCGCGGGTCGAGGCCGGTGTAGTACATCACGGTCGAGAGTGTGGAGGGGGTGGGGTAGAAGTCCTGTACCTGTTCAGGGTTGTAGCCCATGTCGCGGATATATTCGGCAAGCTCCACGGCCTCCTTCATTGTGCTGCCGGGATGGCTGGACATGAGGTACGGCACGAGGAATTGCTTTTTCCCACAGCTTTCGTTTAGCTCCCGATAGCGCTGCACAAAGCGGTTGTAGACCGCATTTTTCGGCTTGCCCATGTATAGAAGCACCTTGTCAGATACATGCTCTGGCGCAACCTTGAGCTGCCCGGAGATATGGTAGCGCACAAGCTCGCGGAAGAAGCTCTCATCCTTGTCGGCCATCAGGTAATCGAAGCGGATGCCGCTGCGAATGAACACCTTCTTCACGCCCGGAATTGCCCGCAGCTTGCGCAGAAGTGCGAGATAGTCGCTGTGGTCAATCGTCAGATTTTTACAGGGGGTGGGGAAGAGGCATTGGCGGTTTCCGCACGCGCCCATCGTAAGCTGCTTCTGGCAGGCGGCTTGGCGAAAATTTGCGGTCGGCCCGCCGACATCGTGGATATAGCCCTTAAAATCGGGGTCGCGCACCATTTTCGCCGCCTCGGCCAGAATGCTCTCGTGGCTTCGGGTCTGGACGATGCGCCCTTGGTGAAAGGTGAGCGCGCAGAATGAGCAGGCGCCGAAGCAGCCGCGGTTGGATACAAGGCTGAATCTTACCTCCTCAATGGCGCGCACGCCGCCGAGCTTTTCGTAGCTCGGGTGATAGGTGCGGCAGTAGGGGAGGGCGTAGACCTCGTCCATTTCCGCCTGCGTCAGCGGCTTCTGCGGCGGATTCTGCACAACGAATATCCGCTCGTATGGCTCCGCGAGCCGCTTCGCCGTGAAGGGGTCGCAGTTACCGTATTGCAAGCGGAAGCTTTCGGCGTATTTTCGCTTGTCAGCCTTCATCTCGTCGTAGCCCGGCAGGATGATGGTCGGCAGACTGTCATCAAGCTCCTTGGCGCGGAACACCGTCCCGTCGACATAGGTAATATCCCGAACATTCATGCCGGCGTTAAGAGCCTCCGCGATTTCAACGACGCTCTTTTCTCCCATGCCGTACATCAGCAAATCCGCCTGCGAATCTAGCAAAATCGAGCGCTTCAGGCTGTTTGACCAGTAGTCGTAGTGCGCCAGCCGGCGGAGGCTGGCCTCAATGCCGCCGATGAGGATAGGTATGCTGCGAAAGCTGCGGCGGATGAGGTTGCAGTAAACAATCGTGGCATAGTCCGGCCGCTTGCCCATCACGCCGCCGGGCGTGAAAGCGTCAGCCTTGCGCCGGTGCTTGGTAACGGAATAGTGGTTTACCATCGAGTCCATGTTCCCGCCCGTCACGAGGAAGGCCAGCCGTGGCGCGCCATAGATGGCGATGGATTGGGGATCCTTCCAGTCGGGCTGGGAGATGATCCCCACGCTGTAGCCCTTGCTCTCAAGCACCCGGCTGATGATGGCATGACCGAAGGAGGGATGGTCGGTATAGGCGTCACCAATGACATAGACAAAGTCAAACTGCGCAATGCCCCGGTCGAGCATGTCCTGCCTGCAAATGGATAAAAATTCCATAGTACGCTCCTTTGGAAGCTTTCCTACAGTATAGCACGAATGCGCGAAAAAAGGAAGAGCCAATTTGGATTTTTGAAAAAAACCGACTTTTGTGTCCATTTGTCAATGATGTGAGACCGAAAAAAAGGAAAGAGTTTGTTCATTAGAGCAGCGGTTTTGCTGACGGAGGGAGGGCGAAGCCCGACCAAGGTCAGCAAAACCGGGCGGCCTCCAGCTCCTGCCGCTTCTGGATCGGCGTTTTCCATCCCAGCACAGACAT
>JAJQFT010000088.1 GCA_021200975.1 Bacillota bacterium
TTTTCAGATTCATGGGGTCAGGCTCACACCTGACCCCAACATTTATTATAGAACCATTTATTATCCACGCCGCGCAAGGCGCAAAAAAGCGTTGCATTGTGCCGAAAAATGTGATACGATACGTGAAAAGATTTTGCTTGGGGGCAGGAATATGAACTATCAGGCGTATGCTGCTTCGGTCGAGCCGCTTTCCGAGGCGGCAATGGCAGCGGCCCGCCGCCGTCAGGCGGAGCTTGCCAAGCCTCCCGGGAGCTTGGGAAAGCTGGAGGAGCTATCCATCCAGCTTGCGGGCATCACCGGCAGGGTCGGCAGCCGGGTCACGCGCAAGCACCTTCTGGTGTTCGCGGCCGATAACGGCGTGGTGGCGGAGGGCGTTTCCTGCTCCCCGCAGTCGGTAACCATGCAGCAGACCATCAACCTTACCCGCGCCAAAACCGGCGCGTCCGTACTGGCAAAGCATTTCGGCTGCGGTGTCACCGTGTGCGACGTGGGCGTGAACGCCGACATTCGCGAAGGCGCGGTGCTGAACCGGAAAATTGCCTACGGCACCAAAAATATTGCGCGCGAGCCTGCCATGACCCGCGAACAGGCTGAGCAGGCGCTGTCGATTGGCGCGCAGCTCGCTGCCGAAACGCAAGCGGATGTGCTCGGCATTGGTGAAATGGGGATTGGCAACACAACCACCTCCTCCGCCGTGCTGGCGGTGCTGCTCGGCGCGCAGGTGGAAGCCGTGACGGGCAAGGGCGGCGGCCTGACCGACGAGGCCTTCGCGCGGAAAAAGGACGTGATCCGCCGCGCTATCGCACAAAACCACCCCGACGCGGGGGACTGCGTGGACGTTTTGGCCAAGGTCGGCGGCTTCGACCTCGCCGCGATGTGCGGCGCGTTCATCGGCGCGGCGGCAACGCATCGGCCGGTGGTGATTGACGGCTTCATTTCGGCGGTGGCAGCGCTGTGCGCTGTGCGGATTTGCCCCGCCGTGCGCGAATATCTTGTCGCCTCTCACGCTTCGTATGAAATCGGCTACCGCCTCGCCATGGAGGCGATGGAGCTTACGCCAATGCTGCTGCTCGGGATGCGTCTGGGTGAGGGCAGCGGCTGTCCGCTGGCCTTCATGATTCTCGACGCCGCCTGCGCCATCATGAACGACATGGCAACCTTTGACCAGGCGGGGATCGACGACAGCTACCTCGACACGATTCGTCAAGGGGATTCGTTCTTAGTAGAGGCGCAGAAGTGACGATATTTATCATCGGCGGTGTGAAAAGCCGCAAGTCCGACTACGCGCAGCAACTTGCCCTGCGGCTTGCCGGCGCTCAGCCGCATTTTTACATTGCCACCATGCTCCCGCACGATGAGGAGGACTATGCCCGCATCCGCAGCCACCTCGCCCGCCGGGCGGGCATGGGCTTCCAGACGCTGGAGTGGGGCCGGCATCTGCTGGAGAATCTGGCAGCATCCGGCTTGGACGGCACATTTTTGCTTGATAGCGCCACGGCGCTGCTCTCTAACGAGCTTTTCCCGCCCGAGCGCGATTACGCGCCGGATGAGGGCGCCGCCGCGCGCTGTGTGCGGGATCTATCCTCCTTCGTCGAACGGGTGCGCAACGCCGTAATCGTATGCGACGACATTTTTTCGGACGCTGGGCGATACGACGCCATCACGGAGCTATACCGCCGCTACCTCGGCGAAATCTGCCAGCAAATGGGGGCGCGCTGCGATACCGTGGTGGAAATGCTGTCGGGCTATCCAATCATTCGCAAAGGGAGACTTCCGGAATGAAACGCTATCTTCACGCCTTTGCCATGACGCAGAGTATGTTTTGCAGCTTCCCCGCGCCTTGGAAAATCTGGGACGAGCAGGCGCGGCCGCTTATGCTGCTCTTTCTGCCGCTCGTGGGGCTGGAAATCGGGCTGGTATGGGCGGCGCTCGCATGGCTTTGCCGCTATTTTGCCCTGAATTCGCTTGTAACAGGGCTGATCCTATGCGCCGTTCCGTATTTCGCAAGCGGCTGCATCCACCTGGATGGCTTTCTGGATGTGACGGATGCGGTACACTCCTGGCGCGATCAGGAGCAGCGGCGCAAAATCCTGAAGGACTCCCATGTTGGCGCCTTCGCCGTGATCTACTGCGTCTTTGTGCTGCTCTCGGGCTTCGCGCTGCTGGCTGCCGCCCCGGCGGAGGCGAGCATCGGGATTCTCGTTTGGATCCCCGTCGTAAGCCGCTGCTGCTCGGCGCTCGCCATTACCGCGCTGCGTCCCATGTCCACCAGCCAGTATGCCGGGGCGTTCCGGCAGGATATTCCCCGCACCCATCCGTGGATTCTGATGGCGGTCGGGCTTGCCGCGCTCACGCTGGGCTTCTATTTTTGCGGCTGGTACGGCTTCGCCCTGATTGCGGTGCCGGTTGGCTATGCGTTCGCGCTGGCGCGCGCTTTTCGCTCCCTCGGCGGCATGAACGGCGACATTGCGGGCTACGCGCTCACGATTGCGGAGCTGTGCGGTTGCGCGGTTTTCGCGCTGATTTAGGAGGTAAACAATCGATGGATTTGATTATCGGCGGCGCTTACCAGGGAAAGCTCCTCTACGCCAAGCGCAGCTACGGCCTGACGGATGCGGAAATTTTCTTCTGCAAGGACGCGCATATTGATTTCCGCTTTCGCTGCATATATGGCATCGAGGAATTTGTCTACGCCTGCGTGACGCGCGGCGACGATCCCATAGCCGTGTTTCAGGCGCAGCTAGACGCATGGCGCGGCAGCATCCTGATTTGCCGCGATATTTTCTGCGGGGTCGTTCCCCTCTCGGCAAATGAGCGCGCGTGGCGCGAGCAGACGGGCTGGCTGTGCCAGTACCTCGCCACAGAGGCGGCGCACATAACGCGAATCTACTGCGGTCTGGAGGAGCGGCTGAAATGACCATTGACCTCATTCGTCACGGCCAAACCGCCGCAAACGAGGCGCACCTCTACTGCGGCCGCACCGACCTGCCCCTCTCCCCCGCCGGGCGGTCGGCATTGATGCAGCGCCGCTACACGCCGCCGGAGAACTGCCGCTACGCGACCAGCGGAATGCGCCGGGCAGAGGAAACGCTCGAGATTCTGGTCGGCAATGTGCCGCACACCGCAATTCCCTCCCTGCGGGAGATGGACTTCGGCGACTTTGAAATGCACAGCTACGCCGAGCTTTGCGCCACGAGCGCGTACCAGCTTTGGCTATCCGGCGACAACGAGGCAAATGTGCCGCCGAACGGCGAAAGCGGCGTGCAGATGCGCCGCCGGGTGCTGCGCGCATGGCAGAGCATCGCTTCGTCCGGGCAAAATTGGTGCATCGTCACGCACGGTGGGGTGATTGCCGACATTCTGGCAAGCCTCTTCCCGAGCGAGGGCAGGAACCGCTACGAGTGGCAATGCGCTCCCGGCGGCGGCTGGCGGCTCCAGCAGCTCGGCGGGCAATGGACTTACACCAGCGCGCCAATCCAAATGGAAGAAATTTGTTGACAGATTGGTTTTTGCGTGGTATTCTTATTATAAGTGAATATACGCCTAAGTGCCCGCGGGATCGGTAACAGACCTGCGGGAGAATAGTGAACCGGGTGTGAATCCCGGACGGTACCGCCACTGTATGTGCCGAGGGCTTGCCAAAGACGAAAGTCAGTCATTGTGGATTCCATGAGAAGGCTGGCAAGCCCGGTGAAGCATAAGCCAGGAGACCTGCTTGGGCGCATTTGCTGCACCACGGCCTGCAAGTACGGGCTGCGGTGCTTTCGGGCAGCTCTCGGAATCGGCAGGAGTGGTTTTTGCCGATTTTAGGCTGTCCCCCAGTTGCGGAAAAGCGGCCGCGGCGTCCTGATTTTTTCGGATGCCGCGGCCGTTTGCCGTTCCCGGCTGCATCGGCGTGCCCCCCGCGCCGGTGATTGCCCTCCCGGGAACGGCTCCGCACGTTTTTCATTAAGATTGAAATATTCCCGCCCCTTGGGCGGAAAAGGCAGAGGAACGGACATGGAGCAGCAGCGATTTGTGGATGGAAAAATGCTTAAATGCGGCTATACCACCGGCGCCTGCGCCTGCGCGGCCGCCGCGGCGGCCGCCGAGCTGCTGCTAACCGGCAAGGCCCCGGAAATCGTGACCATCACCCTTCCCCGGGAAAAAACGCTCACCCTCGAGCCACAGCAATGCCGCATGGAGGGCGCACGCGCCCTGTGCGCCGTGCGCAAATACAGCGGCGACGACCCGGACATTACCAACGGCATCCTGATTTTTGCCGAGGTAGAGCGGACGCCGTCCGGTATCCAAATTGACGGCGGCCGCGGAATCGGAACCGTAACGAAGCCCGGGCTTGACCAGATTGTTGGCAGCCCCGCCATCAATTCCGGGCCGCGCGCACAGATCGCCGAGAATACCCGCCGCGTGATGGAGCGCGCTGGATACAACGGTGGGCTGCGGATCCTTCTCTCCGCCCCCGATGGAGAGGCGCTTGCCGCCAAGACCTTTAACCCAAGGCTTGGCATTGTGGGCGGGATTTCCATCTTGGGCACGACCGGAATCGTCGAACCAATGAGCAGCGCGGCGCTAGCCGATTCGCTGCGTGTGGAGATCCGCGTGCTGGCGCACCGGGGCATGCGGAATATGCTGCTGGTGCTCGGAAACTACGGGCGGGACTTTGCAGCCGATTTCCTCGCGCTCGACTGCGCCGACAGCATTATGTGCAGCAACCACATCGGCGACGCGCTCGCCGCCGCGGCAGAGCAGCGGATGGAGCGCGTTCTGCTCGTCGGGCACATTGGCAAGCTTGTCAAGCTTGGCATCGGGCAGTCCAACACGCACTCGCACTTTGGCGACGGGCGGATGGAAACGCTTGCCGCTTGCGCCGTTCGCGCGGGCGCCGATATAGAAACCGTTCGCGCGGTGCTGGAATGTGTCACGACGGACGCCGCCCTACAGGCGCTTGGCCGCTGGCAAAGCGCCGCGCTGGATATTCTGGGGCAGAAAATCGGGCAAACCCTCCAGCGCCTTGTCCCGCAGGGGACGGCGGTGGAATGGATTTGCTTTACGAAAGAAAGCGCTGCGCCCCGCATTCTCCTGCAAAGCGCTGGCGCACAGAATTTTTTACAGTATTGGAGGGTAGAGCCATGATTCACTTTGTCGGAGCGGGCTCCGGTGCGCCGGACCTGATCACCCTGCGCGGGAAGGCGCTTCTGGAGCAAGCGGATACCGTGATATATGCCGGTTCGCTCGTCAATCCGGCGCTGCTGGATTTCTGCAAGCCCGGCTGTGAAATCTTCAACAGCGCAAAAATGACGCTCGAGGAGGTGCTTGCCGTGATGCGCCGCGCGGAAGCGGCGGGAAAAAACACCGTCCGCCTGCACACCGGCGATCCGAGCATTTACGGCGCGATTCGCGAGCAGCTCGACGAGCTGGACAAGATTGGCATCGGCTGGGACATCTGCCCCGGCGTATCGAGCTTCTGCGGCGCGGCGGCCTCGCTCGGCATCGAATACACGCTGCCGGATATATCGCAGAGCGTAATCATTACCCGCATGGCGGGCAGGACACCCGTACCGGAGAAGGAAAATATGGCTTCGCTGGCCGCACATGGGGCGACGATGGTGATTTTTCTCAGCACCGGGCTGCTGGCCGAGCTATCTCAGGAGTTGATTGACGGCGGCTACGACCCCGCTTCCCCTGCGGCAATCGTATACAAGGCAAGCTGGCCGGACGAGAAGATTGTGCGCGGCACAGTTGCGGAGCTGCCGCGCATGGCGCTTGAGAACGGTATCCGCAAGACTGCGCTGGTCATCGTTGGCGGCTGCCTCGGCGGCGAGTATGCCCGCTCCCGGCTGTATGCGCCGGATTTCGCCACAGAATTTCGGGAGGCAAGGCCATGACCTTCGACGCCATAGCCTTCACGCAGCAGGGCATGGAAACCGGCCGCAGAATCCCAGCGCTCCGCTCCCTCACCCGCTGCCCGCGCGGCGGGCTGGGGGAATGGACGGCCGCGCATTGGCATGAGGGCTGCGCGCTCCTATTCATCGGCGCGGTGGGCATCGCCGTGCGCGCCATTGCGCCGATGGTGCAAAGCAAGACGCGCGACCCGGCGGTGCTCGTGCTGGATGAGCAGGGCAAATTCGTAATTCCCATTCTCTCGGGTCACATTGGCGGGGCGAATGCAGCGGCAGAATATTTTGCCGAGCTTTTGGGTGCCGTGCCGGTGCTTACCACCGCAACCGACCTGCGCGGCGTCTTTGCCGTGGATTGCTGGGCAGTTTCGCAGGGACTTTCGATTGCCAACCCTGAGAAAATCCGCGCGGTATCCGGCAGGCTGCTGGCCGGGGAGCCTGTGGGGCTGCGCTCCGAGCTGCCGATTGCAGGCGAGCCGCCTGCGGGGATCGTGCGCAAGCCGCCCTACGGCATTGTATTATCCACAGCCCGCGAGGCAGAGGGGCTGCATCTGGTGCCAAAATGCGTCACGCTCGGCATCGGCTGCCGCAAGGGAATCTCCCGCGAGGCGATCGAGGCGCTGCTGCAGGCTCTGCCGCTGCACGAAAAGGCCGTGCGGATGGTCTGCTCGATTGACCTCAAATCCGGCGAGCCGGGGCTGCTGGAATTTTGCGCCGCGCACGGCTATCCCCTGCGCACCTACTCCGCCGAGGAGCTGATGCAGGCGCAGGGGGAATTTCGCCAGTCGGCGTTTGTCCGCTCCGTCACGGGGGTGGACAATGTCTGCGAGCGTGCGGCGGTGCTTGGCGGCGGGAATCTCATCATTCCCAAAACCGCGCAAAACGGCGTGACGATGGCGGCAGCGAGGGAGGAGCTTTCCCTTACATTCGGAGGTAGCCAATGAAAAAACTAACCATTGTGGGCTTTGGCCCCGGCGAGAAAAGCGGCATGACCTTCGCCGCGTATAACGCCATGCAGGAATGCGAAATCCTCGCAGGCTACAGCAAATATATTGAGCTGGTACGCCCGCTCTTCCCGGGAAAGGATATATTCCAGACTGGGATGCTGAAGGAAGCAGAGCGCTGCCGCCGCGCGCTGGAGCTGGCGGACAGCGGCAGAAGCGTGTGCCTGATTTGCAGCGGGGACAGCGGGATCTACGGCATGGCGGGGCTGGTATACGAGCTATCCGGTGCCTTCCCGGAGGTGGAAATTGCCGTCTTGCCCGGTGTTACGGCGGCCTCCAGCGGGGCGGCGCTGCTTGGCGCGCCGCTGACGCACGACTTCGCCGTGATCAGCCTGAGCGACCTGCTCACTCCTTGGGAGAAAATTGAGAAGCGGCTTCGCCTCGCCGCCGAGGCAGGGCTATCCATCGTGCTATACAATCCCGCAAGCCACCGCCGCGCCGACTACCTGCATAGAGCCTGTGAAATCCTGCTGGAAATTCTGCCGGGAGAAACGGTATGCGGCATGGCGCGCAACATCGGCCGCGCCGGGGAAGAAAGCTTCGTCACGACGCTCTCGGTGCTGCGGGATGCGCAGGCCGATATGTTCTGCACCGTGTTCATCGGCAACGCCTCCACCCGCAACATTGGCGGGAGGATGGTCACGCCCCGGGGGTACCGGGATGTATGATCTTGTTCTTTTTGGCGGTACGGAGGAGGGGCGCGTTCTGGCGGAATTTCTCGGCACGCTTCCGCTTTCCTCCTGCGTGTGCGTCGCGACCGGATATGGCAGCGCCATGCTGCCCGGATTGCGCTGCCCGCAGGTGCGGCAGGGGCGGATGGACGAGGCGGAAATGGGCGAATTTCTGCTGCGCGCCGCGCCGAAGCTTGTGCTGGATGCCACGCACCCCTATGCCAGCGCTGTACGCGAGAATATTCGTGCGGTTTGCTCCCGGCTCTTGCTGCCATGCCTGCGCATCGTGCGCCCGCCGCAGGACTTGACCGGCTGCCGCTGCTTCCCGTCCATGCCGGAGCTGGTGGAATACCTTAATCACGATGAGCGGCAAATTTTCTCCACCCTCGGCGCGAAGGAGATGGACGCGCTGACCGCCGTCCACAATTTCCGTGAGCGGGTCAGCATCCGTATGCTCCCAAGCCCCGAGCCGCTGGCGCGGTGCCTCGCACTTGGCTATTCTCAAAAGCGGATTATCTGTATGCAAGGGCCTTTCTCGCAGGAGCTGAACCGCGCGATGTTCCGCGCCTCCGGCTGTGAAATTCTTGTAACCAAGGAATCCGGCAGCATCGGCGGCTTCCCTGAAAAGGTTCGCGCCGCTGCGGAGCTGGGCATGGAATGCTGCGTATTGCTGCGGCCGGCGCAGGAGCAGGGCGTAAGTGTCGCGGCCGCAAAACAGAAGATTTTGGAGCTTTGCACATGAAAAAGATAACGATTATCGGCGCAGGAATGTCCCCGGCGGATTTGACAGAGGCCGCCAAGCGCGCCATCGCCGAGGCCGACTGCGTCATGGGTGCGCAGCGGCTGATTGCTCCCTTCGCGACGAGCAAGACCTGCTACACAGGATTTACTGCCGCCGACGCCGCGAAAATCCCCGAAGCGATGGATTCGGTCGCCGTTCTGATGTCCGGCGACGTGGGCTTCTACAGCGGCGCGGCGGAGCTGCTGGCGGCATATCCGAATGCCCGGCTGCTGCCGGGGATCTCTTCGGTGGCGGCGTTCTTTGCGAAATGCGCCATGCCGTGGCAGGATGCGGCACTTGTGAGCGCGCATGGCCGCGCCTGCTGCCCCGCCGAAACGGTGCGGCGCAATCGGCTGAGCTTCTTCCTCACCGGCGGGAACGTGCCGGAAATTGCAGAAAAGCTTTCCGAGGCCGGCTTCGGCGCGCTTGCCGTATGGGTCGGGCAGAATCTGGGAAGCGAAGCGGAAAAAATCGAAAAATGCACAGTCAGCGACCTGATTTGCGGAAGCTATTCGAGCCTGAGCGTCCTAATCATAGAAAATCCTGCGCCGGATTCCCGGCTGCGGATCGGCATTGCCGACAGCGAATTTCTGCGCGGCGAAACGCCCATGACCAAGCAGGCCACGCGCGCGCAGATTGCCGCTGCGCTTGCCCTGCGCGAGGATGCGCTTTGCTGGGACATCGGCTGCGGCACAGGCTCTGTGACGGTGGAGATAGCGCTGGCCGCGCACCGCGGTATGGTCTACGCCTGCGACACCGCGCCCGAGGCGGCAGCGCTGACGCAGGAAAACTGCCGGAAATTCCACATTTCCAACGTCCACGTGCAGCGCGCCGCCGCGCCGGAGTGTCTGGCCGATTGGCCCGCGCCGGACGCGGCCTTCATCGGCGGCAGCCGCGGGGATCTGGAAAATCTTCTCGCGGCGATCCTCGCCAAGAACCCGAACGCCACCGTGGTGATGACAGCGATTGCGCTTGAAACGCTTGCGCAGGGCATGGACGCGCTGCGCAAGGCCGGCATGGAGGTTGAAATTTCGCAGATTAGCGCCGCACGCGCCAAAAGCGCCGGACAGCTGCACCTGCTGATGGGAAATAACCCAACCTTCGTGCTAAAAGGGGTGCGCGCATTATGAAACGAATCCTGATTGCCGGCACCGGCAGCGGCTGCGGCAAGACAACCGTAACGCTCGCGCTACTCGCGGCGCTGGAAACTCAGGGGCGCTGCGTCGCGGCGTGCAAATGCGGGCCGGACTACATCGACCCCATGTTCCACCGGGCGGTGCTTGGGATTCCCGGGCGCAACCTTGACCCCTTTTTCAGCACGGGCGAGCAGCTTCGCGAGCAGCTTCGCGGCGTATGCGCCGATGTGGCGCTACTCGAGGGCGTAATGGGCTACTACGACGGGCTTGGCGGCAGCACATCCTGCAGCAGCTACACCGTCGCGGCGGCGACCGAAACGCCGGTGGTTCTGGTGGTCAATGCCCGCGGCATGAGCGCCTCGGTCGGCGCGCTGCTGCGCGGCTTTCGCGCCTATCGGGAAAGCAGCGGCATCGTGGGCGTGATTTTCAACCGTGTTTCACGCGCGATGTGTCCCACGCTTACCGCGCTTGCGCGCGAGGAGGGGCTGGCCTGCATCGGCTGTCTGCCGGATACGCCGCAAATCGCCGTGGAAAGCCGCCATCTTGGGCTTGTAACGGCGCAGGAGCTGCCCGAGCTGCGCGCAAAAATCGACGCGCTCGGCGCGATGGCGCACGAATTTCTCGACTGCGAGCTGCTGCTTTCTCTCGCTGCGGATGCCCCCAGCGCGCCGTCCCCGCCCCCGCCCGCGCCCCGGGTGCAGCTTGCGGGCGCGCCGG
>JAJQFT010000012.1 GCA_021200975.1 Bacillota bacterium
CGACAGGAATCTTTTCTTATTTTCTCCCTACCCCAACTATTGACATAGAGCCAAATTGTTTTCGAGCGATTTTTTCAAATGGTGCGGAAGATGGGACTCGAACCCACACACACGGAGTACTGGTTCCTAAGGCCAGCGCGTCTACCATTCCGCCACTCCCGCGTTTTTCGGTTTTATGCCGAGCCCTGCGGCATATCCGCCCCGCCCGGCCGCACAATCGGCGGATTGCTGCGCAGATAGCGGTCGAGAATCCGCGCAGCCGTGAGCGCCATGTGGGCGCAGGGGCGCTTGGCATAGAACTCCGCCGTGCGGGGCGTAGGCGTAGGGTCGGTGGGCGGATTGCCCAGAATCTCCCGGCAGGAGAGGCTCCCCGCCTCGGCGCGGAACTCGCCCGCCAAGCGCTGCACCAGCGCGTAGTAATCTCCCTTCACCCGGTCGTCCCCCGGCACGGAATAGCCGTACAGCAGCCCTGCCGCCATCAGCATACCGCTGAGCGCGCCGCAGGTCTCCCGCAGCCGCCCGATTCCGCCGCCGAAGGCGGAAGCCAGCCGCGCCGCGAAGACTTCGTCCAGCCCCGTAAGATCCGAAAAGGCAAGCAGCACCGACTGCGAGCAATTATAGCCTCGGCAGAAAAGCTCCGCCGCTTTGGGCCCATGATCGATTGTTTCCATACAATTTCCCTCTCAGCAGCACAGATAGAAGCCCCGGCCATTGCAGCAGAACAGCTGCACCAAATAGCAAAGGCAGAGCGAGGCGCAGGGCGAGCCGCGCGTGGTAAAGCCGCGGAATCCGCCCGCCTGGCGGCGGTAGGCGGCAGAGCCATTCTGGATATCCTCCAGCACGCGCAGATACTCCTCATTCCCCGGCTCCATCGAAACCGCCCTGCGGATATGCTCCAGCGCGGTGACCTGATTGCCAAGCGCATCGTTGCAAAGCGCGCTGAGGTAGTACCACTCGGCGTCCCGCTCCCGCACGCCCGCGAGGATATTCAGCGCCTCGGCGTAGCGCCCCATGTCCATGTAGCGGTATGCGGCGCGCACATAGGAGGCGTCGCCGTTGCTCCCCGCGCTGCGGCTGCGCGCGCTGCCATAGGCATCGTATGCGCCGCCGGAAGCGGCAGCCTTATCGGGGTTCTTAATCTGCTCATAGGCGGCGTTGACCTCCTGCATTTTCTTCGCGGCAACGGGGTCATTGGGGTTCAGGTCGGGATGGTATTTTTTCGCCAAGCGCCGGTAGGCCTGCTTAATCTCCTCGTCGGAGGCATCGCGGCTTACGCCCAGCACCGCATAGGGATCTGTCATGCTCCGTCCTCCTTCTTCCGGCCCGGCAGGCTGCACCAAACGCCGCTGTAAAGAATATTGTCCAAAATTGCCTTATCCTGCACCAGCGGCAGCTTCTCAAATTCGCGCGTGGCGCGCGCCATCGCAAGCACGAGGATCTCGTCCCACCGGGCGGCATCCGGCTCCATGTGCGCGGCGAGGAGGGGGTTGAAGCTCCCCTTCTTCGCGTCACGGCGGTAATCCGCCATCGCGTCCGCCAGATAGATGAAGCGCCCGAGGTAGAGCCCGAGCTGCCGGAGCGTCGGCTCCCACAAATCCTCCCGGTAGACGAGGACCTCCCCCAGCAGCGCGCCGAACAGGTTTGCGCAGCGGTCAGGGTCGGGACAATTTTCACGCTCCAATTCGCCAAGGGCGGCAAGCGCCTCCCGAATCCCGCGGCATTGGCGGGGCAGGCGCTGCTCAATCTCGGGCAGAGGCCTGCCGAAAATCCGGCTGCCGGCCTTGCCCAGAAGCGAGCCATCGTCCTGCACCTTATCGAGCGACTGGTAGTACGCCAGCGCGACATTGACATCGGCGGCGTAGGCAATCGCCGGGCTGGACACCCACCTCTTTGGCCGGATGGGGTGCAGCGCGCAGGCGCGTGGGCCGGAGGCCTCCTCCGGCTCGTACAGACTCATGAGCAGCAGGGCGAGGAAGGTCATGTCGTAGCTCAGGCCGAGACGGCACAGGCTGCCGCAGCCGGCATGGATTTCGCGGCAAATCCCGCAGTAAACCGCATTATAGCGCTCCCGCTGCGGCTTGGATAGCTCGCGAATATTGGCATTGACATATCCAAACAAAAAGATCGCCCTCCGCACACAAGTATACCACAACTTGGCGGAAAATGGTAGCCCTTGCCGGGAAATTTTTTGAAAAAATCTGCGCCCCGAATGGGACGCAGCAGAGCCTACAGCCGCCTTTGGAGCAGCAGCGCATTGACCGCGCCGCCGAAAAAGAGGACGATCAGGCAAAAATACAGCCACAGCATCCCCAGCACCGCGGCATACATCGAGCCGTAGACATTCGCATAGCCGGAAAAATGCGTGACATACACCGAAAAGCCACGTGAAAAAAGCGTCCACCCCAGCGCGGCGACCACCGCGCCAGGAAGGCTCTCGCGCGCGGTATTTTTGCGGTTGGGCAGGACGGTGTACAGCAGCGTAATCACCCCCACCTGCACAAGGAGCATCCAAAGCGCGCGCAAATCGACCACATTGGTAAGGAAATTGCCCAGCGCACCGCCAAGCTCCGGCAGCAGGCGCAGCAGGCCCCCGCCGAATACATTCAGAATCAGCGTAAGCAGCAGCAACAGCAGGAACACGAGGGCATATACCGCGCACAGGAGGCGGGTATAGAGGTAGCCGCGCGACTCCTGCACGCCGTAGACCGCGTTCAGCCCCGCAATCAGGGCATAGATGCCGCGCCCAGCCGACCAGAGCGCGCCCACCGCCGAGAGCGAAGCCATCGCGGCGCTGGTATAGGCATAGGCCGAAACGACAAATTTCTCCGCTGCTTCCAAAAGTGCCGCCGGCAGGAAGGCCGCGAGCAAATCTAGAAGATCGCCCGCATCGAGAGCGGTATTGTGCAGCGCGCACAGCACCAGCACGAGCATGGGGAACACCGAAAGCACAAGGAAATACCCTGCATTCGCGGCCGACGCCGGCATATCCAGACTGCGAAGCCAGCGCAGCGTGCGCCGGATTTCCGGCGCAATCGGCTTTCCGCGCCACCGCATCGCATCACCTCCCCGGGGAGTGTATGCAAAATGCGAAAAAATCATTCGCGCGGGGCAAAACGCAGCGGGCAGCGCGATGCTGCCCGCCGTACCGCTTCCCTAGCCCTCCTCGGTCTGGATCTCGCCGGGCTCGTAGCCCGCGCTCACGATGGCCTTGCGCAGCGCCGCCTCGTCAAGCGCGGCGGCCGACACGATCACCGTCTGGCAGTCCTTGCGCGAGGACGCGACCTTCTTCACATCGAAGGTGTTGCGGATGATGTCGTTGACGTGCGCCTCGCAGTGGGGGCACATCATGCCGGTTACCTGAATGGTGGTTTTAATCATTTTGGGTTCCTCCTTATTTTCTTTCCGCGTATTTGCGGAAGCTTCCAATGGTATGGGCTTCACCCTGCGGTCGTGCCGCGCATCGCGCAGCTTCACAAGGTTCAGCCGCAGCGCGTTCGACACCACGCAGAAGCTCGACAGGCTCATCGCCGCCGCGCCGAACATGGGGCTGAGCGTCCAGCTGAAAAGCGGAATCCATACGCCCGCCGCCAGCGGGATGCCGATCACATTGTAGAAAAATGCCCAGAATAGATTCTGGTGAATGTTGCGCAACGTCGCGCGGCTCAGGCGGATGGCCGCAGGCACATCGCTCAGGCGGCTTTTCATAAGCACCACGTCCGCCGCGTCGATGGCGACGTCCGTCCCCGCGCCGATGGCGATGCCAATGTCCGCGCGTGTCAGCGCGGGGGCATCGTTGATGCCGTCGCCGACCATGGCGACCTTCCCGCGCTCGCGCAGCGCGCGGATGACGGCCTCCTTCCCATCCGGCAGCACATCGGCAATCACCTCGTCCACGCCCGCCTGTGCGGCGATGGCCTTGGCGGTGCGCTCGTTGTCCCCCGTGAGCAGAATAACGCGGATGCCCATATTCCGCAGCTCCTGCACTGCCTGACGGCTGTCGGGCTTCAGCGTGTCCGCAACAGCAAGAATTCCAAGCAATTTTCCACCGCGGGCGAACAGCAGCGGAGTCTTACCCGCCGCGGCGTATTCCGCCGCCTTCGCCTCGAGCGCCGCCGGGAGCGTCATGCGCGAGCGAATATACTTCACGCTGCCGCCAAGCAGCTCCTCGCCTTCCAGCTCGGCGCGCAGGCCGTTGCCGGGCAGGGCGTGAAAATCCGCGACCTCAGCGCAGGCGATGCCCTGCTGAGCGCCGTATTGCAGCACCGCCTTCGCAAGCGGATGCTCGCTCCTGCTCTCAAGCGCGCAGGCCATGCGCAAAAGCTCGGCCTCCCGCACGCCCTCGGCCGGGAGGACATCCGTCACCCTCGGCTCGCCGCTGGTGACGGTGCCGGTCTTATCGAGCGCAACGATTTGCACCCTGCCCGTCTCCTCAAGCGAGGCAGAGGTCTTGAAGAGGATTCCGTTTTTCGCGCCCACGCCGTTGCCCACCATAATCGCGACCGGGGTAGCAAGCCCCAGCGCGCACGGGCAGCTAATCACAAGCACCGAAATGCCCCGCGCGAGCGCATAGGCAAGGCTCTCCCCCGCCAGCAGCCAGACCGCCGTAGTGACGATGGCGATGGCAATCACCGCGGGCACAAACACGCCCGAAACCCGGTCGGCAATCTTTGCAATCGGCGCTTTGGTCGCCGCCGCGTCGCTGACCATGCGGATAATCTGCGAGAGGGTGGTATCCTCGCCGACGCGGGTCGCCTCGCAGCGCAGGTAGCCGGACTGATTGACCGTCGCAGCGCTGACCGCATCGCCCGCGGTCTTATCCACCGGGATGCTCTCGCCGGTGAGGGAGGCCTCGTTTACCGCGCTGCTGCCCTCCAAAATTACGCCGTCCACCGGGATATACTCCCCCGGCCGCACGATGAAAACATCGCCGCGCCGCACCTGCTCGATCGGCACGGTCTGCTCGCGCTCGCCGCGCAGCACAGTCGCCATCTTGGGCGAGAGCTTGAGCAGGCTCTTGAGCACATCGGTGGTCTTGCCCTTGGAGCGCGCCTCGAGCATTTTGCCCACCGTAATCAGGGTGAGAATCATCGCGGCGGACTCGAAATAAAGCTCATCCATATAGGTCATCACCGCGTCCATGTCCCCCGCCGCCTGCGCCGCCGTCATCTGGAGCAGGGCGTACACGCTCCACACGAAGGAGGCCGACGAGCCGAGCGCGACAAGGGTATCCATGTTGGGCGAGCGATGCCAGAGCGCGCGGAAGCCGCTGATGAAGAATTTCTGGTTAATCACCATGATGATCGCGGCAAGGAGCAGCTGCACCAGCCCCACCGCGACATGGTTGCCCTCGAACCACGCAGGAAGCGGCCAGCCGAACATCATATGCCCCATAGAGAAGTACATCAGCACCGCTAAGAAGCCGACGGAGGCCAGAAGCCGCCGCTTCAGGGCGGGGGTTTCGCGGTCGCGCAGGGCATCCTCCTGCTCGCGCATGCCCGCGCCGCTTTCGTCGCGGCTCTCGCCGCGCTGCGAGGCGCCGTAGCCCGCCTCCTCCACCGCGCGGATAATCGCCGCCGGGTCGGCCGTGCCCTCCACGCCCATAGAATTCGTGAGCAGGCTCACCGAGCACGCCGTAACCCCCGGCACGCGCGCAACAGCCTTCTCCACCCGTGCCTGGCAGGCGGCGCAGCTCATGCCCGTTACATTGTATTGCTCCAAAAATAGCACCTCATTTCATGAGTTTTTGAATCAGCGCCACCAGCTCATCCACGACCTCGTCCTTCCCGTCGCGGACGTCGCGCACCACGCAATGGTGGATGTGGCTCGACAGCAATTCCTTATTGAAGGCGTTCACCGCGGCGTTCACCGCCGCCGACTGGATGAGAACATCGCCGCAGTAGGCGTCCCTTTCCAGCATTCCTTTGATGCCCCGAATTTGGCCTTCTATGCGGCTGAGCCGGTTGAGAAGGCTCCTGCGCTCCTGCTCCGAGCGCTCGGTTTTCTTGCAGTGGCGGCATTCCGCCTCGGCGGCCTCGCACAGGGCGCATTCGTTTTCTTCCATTAGGAGTCCCTCCTTTGCGTCAAATACCCCCTGCGGGGTATTTCGGTACAATTATATACCCCCGTAGGGTATTTGTCAAGTGGAAAAGTAAATTTTTTTATGAAATCCTCCCGCGGGCAAAAGAAGGACTTTACTTTCGCCGAAAAATTTAGTATAATGCGTTCAGAATCTGCGTAAAGAGGGATAGCATGAAAAACAAAAAGACAAGAAAAATTTTCTATGGCTGCGCGTTGGGGTTCTTCATCGCGGTGTTTTTGGGCAGCGCCATCTATCTGGGCAGATATGCCTGGCAATCCCACAATGTCAAGAGCTCGTTCAATGAGCTTTCCGCGCTGAAGGAGCAGGTGCTTTCCACCCAGCCGAGCGCCAATACCATCAACGGCGGGTCGGTGAGTACAGACAGTACGGACCCCAGCGGCGATGATTCGCAGCTTGCCACCGAGGCTGAGGTCGATCCCGACGCGACGGACGAAAACGGAATGCTGCTCGACATGGCGGCGGTTTACGCCCTCAATTCCGATGTGGTCGGCTGGATCACCATACCCGGCACGAATATCGACTATCCCGTGATGCAGACCAAGAATTATACCGATTACTACCTGCGCCGCAGCTTTGAAAAGACCTACTCCACCTGGGGCTGCATCTACGCGCGGGAGAAGTGCGACGTGTTCGCGCCGTCGGACAATGTCGTGCTCTATGGCCACCACATGGGCGACGGCACCATGTTCGCCCAGCTCGACTACTACAAGACCAAGAGCTACTGGCAGGAGAACCAGACCTTTACCTTCGACACGCTCTACGAGCGGCATACCTACCGGATTTTCGCCGTGTTTAAGACGAGCGGCACCTACGGCGAGGGCTTCCCCTACTACTCCTACAACGATTTCAGCTCGCAGGCCTCGTTCGACAGCTTCATCGCGAATGTCTTGGCGATGGCCTTCTACGACACCGGCATCGTCCCGCAGTATGGCGACCACCTGCTCACCCTCTCCACCTGTGAATATACGCTCACCAACGGCCGCTTCGTGGTAATGGCCGTGCAAATCGACTGATTGCGCGTCCGCGGCGCAAATAACGCAAAAAGGCCCGCGCGCACGCGCGGGTCTTTTGTCTATCTGCCGATTATCGATGCTCGCCCAGGAAGAACAGCGCAAGCGTGCCGGGGCCGGAATGGGAGCCGATGACCGCGCCGGTATAGCCAATGTATACCCGCTCGACGCCGAAGCGCCCCTGCACCCGGTCACGGATGTACTCGGCATCGGCGAGGCAGTCGCCGTGGCAGATGAACACGGTGGAATGGTCGTATTCGCCGCCAAGCTCCTCCAGCTTCTTAACAATTCCGTCCAGCGAGGCCTTGCGCCCGCGCACCTTGCCGATGTTGATCAGGTGTCCCTCGTCGTCTACGTGCAGCAGGGGCTTGATGCCGAGCATGGTGCCGGCCAGCGCGGTCGCCGCGCTGATTCGGCCGCCGCGGCGCAGGAACATGAGGTCGTCCACCGTGAACCAATGGGCACAGGTGCAGGCGGTTTTCCTCGCACCATGCGCGCAATTCGTCAAGGCTCATTCCCTCGTCCCGCTTCCGGCAGGCGTAATACACGAGCAGCCCCTGCCCCAGCGACGCGCAGAGCGTATCGACCACATGAATGGTGCGCGCCGGATACATATCCCTGAGCTCCTGCGCCGCCATCTGCGCGGACTGCGCCGTGGTGGAGAGTCCGCCGGAGAAGGCCAGCACAAGCAAATCGTCCCCCGTGTGAAGGACCCTCTCCATCGCTTCCTTCCACGCCCCGGGATTGACGGCGGAGGTGGTCGCCACCTCGCCATGTCGAAGCGCGTCATAAAATTCGGCGATGCCGTCGTCCACGCTGTCCGGCCGCGAGGCGCCGCGGAAATTCAGGGTCAGCGGCAGGCAGCCAACATGCAGGGCTTCAAGCATATCCCTCGGCAGGTCGCTGCCGGAATCGGTTAAAATTTGGTAAGCCATATCCATACCCCCAAGCGTTTTCTTGGCTGAATTATACTACATTTTTTCGGGCTTGTCACCCAAAAACCAGAAAAGAGGAAAAAAGTTTATGGAAAATTCACTAGCGACACAGGTGGTAGCGCGCCTTGCGCAGCGCGGCTGGCGCATCTCCTTCGCCGAGTCCTGCACCGGCGGCCTGGCCGCGGCGCGGCTCGTGGACGTGCCGAACGCCTCCGGCGTATTTGAGGGCTCCTTCGTCACCTATTCCGAGAATACGAAGGTACGGCTTGTGGGGGTCGATCCCGCGGCGATTGCCGAATATGGCGTGGTCAGCGAGCGCGTCGCGCGGGAGATGGCCGCCGGCTGCGCGCGTGCTGTCGGGGCGGAGGTCGGCGTAGGAATCACCGGCATCGCCGGGCCGAGCGGCGGCACGCCGGAAACCCCGGTGGGGACGGTCTGCTTCGCCTTTGCCGTCAATCACACGGTCACCGCCGAAACCATGCACTTCGGCGCGCTTGGCCGTGAGGCTGTGCGCGAGGCGGCCGTGGCGCACGTCTTTGCGCGCTTGGCGGCGCTGCTGGCGTGAAATGGCAGGCGGGGCAGGCGGTTTTGTGTATCCTCCACAAAATCGAGGTGCGGAATTTTCCGCGTTTCATATTTGATTCATGTTTCCCCCATTTCCTTTTTCATAAATTTCCGCTAGAATAAAAGATGTAAATAAGCTATCTTTTTCATTTCTTCCTTTTTGATTTTACCCGGAGCCTGCCCGGTCAGCGGCTCCGGGTAAAAAATTTGTATTTCCCCCTTGTAGGAACGAAAAATCTGTGCTATAATACCGCAGAAAATGTTTGATTATGTACTTATTAGGAAGGAATCCCACCATGATTCAAAAATCCGACCGGCTGCGGAACGTACACTCCGATATCCGCGGCCCGCTGTACGAGGAAGCCCTGCGGATGCAGGCCGCCGGAACGCCGGTGCTGAAGCTCAACACCGGCAACCTGGGAAGCTTTGGCTTTCAGATGCCCGCAAGCGTGCGCGAGGCGCTCCTGTCCCAGCTCGACCAGGCGGTGCCCTACTGTGACGTGCGCGGTATGCGCCCGGCGCGGGAGGCCATCATGCGCTATCATCTCGGCTGCGGCCTTAGCGGCATCGGCATGGACGATATTTTTATCTGCAACGGTGTGAGCGAGGCCGCCAGTATGCTCATGAGCGTGATTGTCGGCATTGGGGAGGAAATTCTGCTCCCCACGCCGTGCTACTCGCTTTGGAGCAACAATACCTACCTCGGCGGCGGCGTGGGCGTATTCTACCGCTGCGACCCGCGCAACGGCTTCAACCCCGACGTGGAGGATTTGCGCCGCAAAATCAGCCCCAAAACCAAGGCAATCGTGGTAATCAATCCCAACAATCCCACCGGCGCGGTCTACAGCCGCGAAACCCTGCTCGAAATTGCCGAAATCGCGCGGCAGAACCACCTGCTGCTCATCTCTGACGAAATCTACGACCGCCTCGTGATGGACAATGTGCCCACCTATTCGCTCGGCGCCCTCGCGCCGGACGTACCCTGCGTGACCTTCAACGGTCTGAGCAAATCGCACGTAATCTGCGGCTTTCGCTGCGGGTGGATGGTGTTCTCTGGCCCGGGGCTGGAGGAAATCAAGAGCGGCGTGATGCAGCTCGCCTCCATCCGCCTGTGCGGCAACGCACTGACCCAGCTCGTGATTCCCGCCGCGCTGGCGGACATGCAGAGCACGGCCGCGCAGCTCGTGCCCGGCGGCCGCATCTACGAGCAGCGCAAGGCCGTGACCGATACGCTTTCGACCATCGACGGCGTGAACTTTATCAAAAACCAAGCGGCGTTCTACCTGTTCCCCTGCATCGAGCGGGAAAAATTCGACTTTGAAAGCGACGAGAGCTTTGCCATGCAGTTCCTGCACGAGAAGCACATCCTTGTCATCCCCGGCCACGGCTTCGACTGGTTCGAGGATATCCGCTGCCGCATCGTGATGCTGCCCGAGCCGGAGGTTCTGCGCAGCGCCATGCTGCAGCTCGGCGACTTCTTGGACAGCCACCGCATTTAGGCGAAAAAAAGGTTCTATAATAAATGTTGGGGTCAGGTGTGAGCCTGACCCCATGAATAT
>JAJQFT010000022.1 GCA_021200975.1 Bacillota bacterium
ATGTCCGTGCTTGGATGGAAAACGCCGATCCAGAAGCGGCAGGAACTGGAGGCCGTCCGGTTTTGCTGACCTTGGTCGGGCTTCGCCCTCCCTCCGTCAGCAAAACCGCCGCTCTAATGAACAAACTCTTTCCTTTTTTTCGGTCTCACATCATTGACAAATGGACACCTTTGCCCCGCGCGGCGAATGCCTCTTGCAATTTGCGGCGCTATGCGGTATAATATTCGGGAAGAATCGGGAGAAGAATCCCAAAAGAAACAGCGATTTTTCGCAGAAAGAGGAAATATGAAATCATTTGCCTTGCGTGCCCGCCTTGCGGCGCTGCTGCTCGCCCTTGCGCTTGCCATAGGCTGCGCGGCCTGCGCCGCCCCGGGCGCGGATGAAACCGACGCCTCCGCCTCCTCCCCCGCGGAAACGCTGACGGAGGGCGCCACCGAGCCCTCGGCAGACGCCGGCACAAGCGTGAGCATCGATATCTTCGCCGTGAACGATTTGCACGGCAAATTCGACGACACCTCCACCCAGCCGGGCGTGGACGAGCTGACCACCTACCTCGCCACGGGTGAGAACACGCTTGTGCTATCGAGCGGGGATATGTGGCAGGGCTCGAGCGAGAGCAACCTCGCCCATGGCTTTCTGATTACCGAGTGGATGAACGCCGTCGGCTTTGTTTCCATGACCATCGGCAACCACGAATTCGACTGGGGTGCGGAGTATATCGAAGAAAATGCCGCGCTCGCCGAATTCCCGCTGCTGGCCATCAACATCTACAGCCGCGATACAAACGAGCAGGTGGACTACTGCTCCTCCAGCGTGATGGTGGAGCGCGGCGGCGTGCAAATCGGAATCATCGGCGCGATTGGCGACTGCTATTCCTCCATCTCCTCCGACAAGACCGAGGACGTCTATTTCATCACCGGCTCGGAGCTGGCCGCCCTGATTGCGGACGAGGCCGCGCGCCTGCGCGAGGAGGGCGCACAAATCGTGATCCTCTCGCTGCACGACGGTGCCTCTGGCATCGGCTCGACCGCGACCGACGAGGAAATTGCCGACTACTACAAGGCATACCTCTCGGAATCGGCGATCGACCTCGTATTCGAGGCGCATACGCACCAGAGCTATGTCTACACCGACTCCTACGGCGTTTACCACCTGCAGGGCGGCGGCGAGAACAAGGGCATCAGCCACGTAAGCCTGCGCTACGACACCGAGAGCGGCGAAATCACCATCGATACCGCCGAGGTGGTATCCGCCTCGGTCTACAGCGGCTATGACGCCGACCCCATCCGCGACACGCTGCTGGAGGCCTACGCAGCCGAGATCGCGCTCGGCACCACGGAGCTTGGCTACAACGCCACCGAGCGCAGCAGCAGCTACCTCTCCGACCTAGTTGCCCAGCTCTATCTTGAGGCGGGCGAGGAACGCTGGGGCGGCGAATACAGCATCGTTCTCGCCGGCGGCTACATCTCCGCGCGCAGCCCCTACTCGCTCAGCACCGGAACCATCTACTATTCCGACCTGCAGAGCCTTTTCCCCTTTGACAATATCATCACGCTCGCCTCCATTTCCGGCAGCGACCTGCAGCGCGTTTTCGTCAATACCACCAATAGCAATTACCACATCTGCTACTCCGAATACGGCGAGAGCATCCTGAGCGCAATCTCGCCGAATGAAACCTACTATGTTATTACCGACTCCTACTCCTCCTCCTACGCGCGCAACAACATGACCGTTGTGGCGGAGTATGACGCCGAAACCTTCGCGCGCGACCTGCTCGCGCTCTACGCCGCCGAGGGCGGCTTTGGCACAGAGCCGGACTTCAGCAAGATGTCGCTGACCTCGATTGCGGACATTCTCTCGCTTGGCGAGGCGCTGGGCGCGGGCGAAATGACCACGCAGGGCTATCTCGTGCAGGGCACGGTGACCGCCATTTCCAACACGACCTATGGCAATCTGACGATTGCGGACGAAACCGGCGCGGAGCTCTATATCTACGGCCTTTACGATTCCACCGGCACGGTTCGCTTCGATTCGCTTAGCGAGCAGCCGCAGGTGGGCGACACCATCTTGGTATATGGCTGCGTCCAGCGCTACGTTTCCGGCAGCAGCTCGACCGTGGAAATTTACCACGGCTGGCTGATGGAAACGGCGCAGTAGAGATGGCCATGCGGCGAAAGCTTCTGTTTCTCGACCTCGATGGTACGTTGCTCGACAGCGCCAAGCGCGTGAGCGCGGCAAACCGGGATGCGCTTTCGCGCGCCCTCGCGCTCGGCCACGGCGCGGTGATTACCACCGGCCGACCCCTGCGCGGCGCGATGGCACTGGCGCAGTCGCTGGGGCTTGCGGGCGAGGGCTGTTACATCGTGGCCTTCAACGGCGGCCTGATTTACGACTGCACCGCCAAGTCGCTGCTGAGCTATGCCGCGCTGCCGCGCGAAACCGCGCTGGAGGCGCTGCAAATCTGCGACGAATTCGGCGTGCACGCCCAGACCTATGACGAAACCGGCGTGGTGGTCACGCCGCGCTGGGACGATGCCACCCTTCGGCGCTACTGCGCGCTCGGCGGCGGGCTGCCGAGCCGCGTGATCCCTGCATGGGAGCAGCTGGACGCGCCGCCGTGCAAGGTGCTCGCCGCCTCCTATGCCGACCATGCCGCGCTGCGCTGCCTTGCCGACTCGCTTGCGCCCCGGCTGCGCGGACGCGCGAGCTGCTTTTTCAGCTGCCCGGACTACTTTGAGATAATGCCCCTCGGCGTGAGCAAGGGCACGGCGCTCGAAACGCTGTGCGGGCTTCTGCGGGTGCCGCGGGAGGATTCCATCGCCGTCGGCGACGAGGAGAACGACCTGCCCATGCTCCGCGCGGCTGGGCTGGGCGCGGCAATGGCCAATGCCGCCGCAAGCGTCAAGCAGGCGGCGGACTATGTGACAGACCGTGACAACGACCACGACGGTGTGGCCGAGGTGATTCAAAAATTCATGCTGCCATAAAGGAGGGAGCGCTATGGTAATTGTTGCACCATCGATTCTGGCCTCCGATTATGCCAATCTGGCGCGCGAAACGGCTGCCATCCGCGCCTCCGGCGCGCCGTGGGCGCATATCGATGTGATGGACGGCAGCTTCGTCCCGAACCTCACGGGCGGCCTGCCGGAGGTGGCCGCGCTGCGGCGCGCGACGGACTTGACGCTGGACGTGCATCTGATGATTGCGCGGCCCGGGCGCTACGTTACGCGCTTTTGCGACGCCGGCGCGGACATTGTTACCATCCATCTCGAGGCCGATTCCCCTGAGAACGTCCGGGCCGCCCTCGCCGCCATCCGCGGCAGGGGCAAGAAGGCGGGGCTGTCCATCAAGCCCGGCACCCCGGCCGAGCGCGTGATGGAGTACCTGAGCGAATGCGACCTCGTGCTGGTGATGACGGTCGAGCCGGGCTTCGGCGGGCAGAGCTTTCAGGAATCCATGCTTCCGAAGCTGGAATTCCTGCGTGCGCATACCTCGCCGGATTTTTACCTGGGGGTGGACGGCGGGATCGACCCTGCCACGGCCGCGCTGTGCAGGCGCAGCGGGGCGAATGTGCTGGTTTCCGGCTCAAAATTTTTTGACGCAGCCGATCGCACCGCCTTTGTGCGCCGGCTTTCACAGGAGGAACAGGGATGAAAACCAAACTGGGAATTGTCGGCCTTGGCTGCCGGGGCATTTCCTTATTAAAGGATGTCGTGCTCCCGCAGGGGCTTGCGGAGGTTACCGCCGTGTGCGATGTGTATTCCGACCGTACCCGGCAGGGCGCGCAGATGGTGCTCGACGCCACCGGCACCGAGCCGAAGCAGTTTGTCGACTACCGCGAGCTGATTGACTGCCCTGCGGTCGAGGCGGTGCTGATTGCCTCCGCGTGGGAGAACCATGTGGAGGGCGCGCTCTACGCGATGCACGCGCACAAGGCCGTTGCCATCGAGGTCGGCGGCGCGTACAGCCTCAGCGACTGCTTCGCGCTCGTGCAGACCTACGAGCAGACCCGCACCCCCTTCATGTTCCTCGAAAATTGCTGCTTTGGCCGCCGGGAAATGATGGTGCGGAACATGGTCGAGCAGGGACTTTTCGGCGAAATTGTCTACGCGCAGGGCGGCTATCACCACGATTTGCGCCATGAGGTCAGCTTCGGCCGGGAAAACCGTCACTACCGCCTGCGCAACTATATCGCCCGCAACTGCGAGAATTACCCCACCCATGAGCTTGGCCCCATTGCCAAGGCGCTGGGGATTCACCGCGGCAACCGCATGGTGTCGCTTGTGAGCATGGCGAGCAAGGCTGCCGGGCTGCACGAATATATCCGCCAAAACAAGCCGGACGATGAGACGCTGCTGGGCACGGAGTTCCGGCAGGGCGACGTAGTCAGTACGCTGATTCGCTGTGCGCGCGGCGAAACCATCGCGCTCACGCTGGATACCACCCTGCCGCGCTACTACACCCGCGATTTCACCATCCGCGGCACCAAGGGAATGTACGAGGAGGCGACCGATTCGATTTTCCTCGACTGCCCGCGCGACCGCAGGGACGATTTCTTCTGGCGCGCGCGCAGGAATGGATGCGCCGCCGAATATGAGGCCGCCTACGAGCACCCCGTCTGGCGCGAATACCTCGCCGAGGGCATCAAGGGCGGGCATGACGGCATGGACTGGCTGACCCTGCGCTCCTTTTTCACGCACCTGCAGCGCGGCGAGCCAATGGAGATTGACGTTTACGACGCCGCCGCGTGGATGAGCATTACCGCGTTGTCCGCAGAATCGATTGCGCGCGGGAACGTGCCGGTCGAAATTCCGGATTTCACCGCGAATCGCGGCTAAAGCCTCCCGAAAATCCTACTCCGCGCCCGAAAGGAGGGCACTATGAAGAAAAAACTGCCGCTTTTGCTTGCCCTGTGCCTGCTCCTCACCGGCTGCGCCGGGTGGATGGACGGCCACTATTCCTCCGAAAGCAATCACGAAATCGAGGGCAGCTCCATCAGCACGGATAATCTCCAGCCGGAAACCTATGCCGAGCTGGTCGCGGCGCTGGCCGACATGGCGCAGACCGGCACCGAAAGTGCTATATTTTATGTAAACCTATACACCGGCGCGGACGTTTCCTCTGACATGGAGCGGGCGGTGCGGGAGGTGCTGCGCACCGACCCATACGCCGCCTACGCGGTTTCGGGCTTCACATGGGAGGCCGGCAGCAGCGGCGGCGTCGCCGCGCTTACGGTCACGGCGGAGCTGATGCACGACGCGGCCGACCTGCTGCGCATCCGCAAGGCGGCTGACACGACCTCTGCGCTCTCCCTGCTAGGCGACACGCTGGACGCCTGTGGGACGAGCGTGGTGCTGTATATTGTGGATTATACCGAGGTGGACTTTGTCCAGTACGTCCGCGACTATGCCGCCGAGAACCCGCACATGGTCATGGAGGTGCCGGAAACCGTCGCGAACATCTATCCCGATTCGGGCAGCGACCGGATCGTGGAGCTGAAATTCACCTATCAGAACAGCAGCGAGGCTCTGCAATCCATGCAGAGCCTGGTCGGACCGGTGTTCACCGCCGCGCGGCTATATGTCAGCGGCGCAAGCTCGGACAATGAGAAGCTCATGCAGCTATACGCCTTCCTGATGGAGCGCAGCGATTACACCATCGAAACCTCCATCACCCCCACCTATAGCCTGCTGCACCACGGCGTGGGCGACGCGCGGGCATTCGCGCAGGTCTACAGCAAAATGTGTCGCGACGCCGGGCTGACCTGCATGGTAATCACGGGCACGCGCGCTGGTGAGCCGTGGTATTGGAATCTTGTGGAGGACGACGGGCACTATTACCACATCGACCTGCTGACCTCCTATGCCGGCGGCGGCTTTGCCGAGCTGACTGACGAGCAGATGGAGGGCTATGTGTGGGATTACTCGGCCTATCCCGCGGCTGAGCCGCTGCCCGAGCCGGAGGAAACCGAACCCGAGGAGACGCAGGGGCCGGGCGAAAGCAGCGAGGCCACCGAGACGCCTACCGAGCCGCCCACCGAGGAGGCAACGCAGGCCCCCACCGAGAACCCGGCGGAAAGCACCGCGCCGGAGGAAACCGCGCCGAGCGAGGACGCCACCGAGCCGAGCGGCGACGCGCAGGACAGCGCCGGGTAAATTTCCCTCCTGTCCATTATAACGGCAGGGGCTGCGCGGAGCGAAACCGAGAGCGACGCGCAGGCGGTGATCCCCAATAGACAGGCGGCGCCGATTTTACTCGGCGCCGCGTTTTTGGCTGCTTTGAAATGGCTTTTACTCCCGCCGCCCTATTGCGCGTCCCGGATGGCGATATGCACATCGTCGAGCTGCTTCTGGGTGACGGTGGTGGGCGCGTCCATCATCAAATCCTGTGCGTTCTTGTTCATCGGGAAGGGGATGACTTCGCGGATGGATTCTTCGCCGGACAGCATCATAATCAGCCGATCCACGCCGGGCGCCGCGCCCGCATGGGGCGGCGCACCATAGGTGAAGGCGTTGTACATCGCGGGGAATTTGGCCTTCACGTCCGCCTCCCCGAGGCCGACCATCTCGAACGCCTTGACCATGATCTCCGGGTCATGGTTGCGCACCGCGCCGGAGGCGCATTCATAGCCGTTGCACACGAGGTCGTATTGGTTGGCATGGATGGCGAGGAGCTTCTCCGTGTCGCCCTCGGCCTCAAGCAGCGCCTGCATCCCGCCGCGGGGCATGGAGAAAGGATTGTGGCAGAATTCCAGCGCGCCGGATTCCTCCCCAATCTCGTACATGGGGAAATCGACAATCCAGCAAAGGGCGTATTGCTCCTCGTCGAAGTGGCCGGGCAGGCGGCGGCCCATCAGGCTGCGCGCGACGCCCGCGGTCTTCTGCGCGGCGCTCTTCTTGCCCGCCGCCATGCACACGAAGCTGCTGGGCCGGAGGCGCAGGGCGGATACGAAGGCATCCGCGCGGCCGGCGAGGAACTTGGAGATGCCGCCCGTGAGGTTGCCCTGCTCGTCCACGCGCACCCAGCAGACCTTGCTGCCGGTCTGCACCTCCACATCCGCGAGCAGCTTGTCAATCCACTTGCGGGACTGGGAAAAAGCGTCCACCGCGATAGCCTTCACGGTCGCGCCCTCGAAAGGCGTGAAGCCGCAGCCCTGCACGAGCGCGGAGATGTCGGAAATCTCCAGGTCGATGCGAAGGTCGGGTTTATCCGAGCCGTAGCGCTCCATTGCCTCCTGATAGGGGATGTGCCGCCACGGCGCCTGCGCGACGCGGGAGTATTTGCCGAATTTCTCATAAACCGGCTGCAGCACCGCCTCCAGCACTGCCAGCACATCCTCCTGCGTGGCAAAGGCCATCTCCATATCGAGTTGGTAGAATTCGCCGGGCGTGCGGTCGGCGCGGGCATCCTCGTCGCGGAAGCAGGGAGCAATCTGGAAATAGCGGTCGAAGCCTGCGGTCATCAGCAGCTGCTTGAACTGCTGGGGCGCCTGCGGCAGAGCGTAGAATTTGCCGGGGTGGTTGCGCGCCGGCACGAGATAGTCCCGCGCGCCCTCGGGAGAGGAGGCGGTGAGGATGGGCGTGGAGATCTCCAGAAAGCCCTGCTCGGCCATGCGGCTGCGCAGCTCGGCAACCACCTGACTGCGCAGGACGATATTTTTCTTTACCGCCGGGTTGCGCAGGTCGAGATAGCGGTACTTCAGGCGGGTGTTCTCGTCTGCTTCCCGGCTCTTATTGATTTCAAAGGGGAGCTGGTTGTGCGCGCATTTGCCCAGTACCTCGATGGCGGTGGGCACCACCTCAATCTCCCCGGTGGGAAGCTTGGGGTTCTTGCTCTCGCGCTCGCGCACCGTGCCGGTTACGGATATGGTGGATTCCTTGTTGATGGGCTTCACTCGCGCCATCATTTCCTCGCTCTCAACCACGACCTGCGTCGTGCCGTAATAGTCGCGCAGTACTAGGAAGGCAAAGTTGGAGCCGACGACGCGCACATTCTCCAGCCAGCCGACGATGGTCACCTGCTTGCCCGCGTCGGCCAGACGCAGCTCGCCGCAGGTATGGGTTCTCGATTGTGTCATGACAATCCCTCTTTTTCTCAAAACTGCCGATATTATCCCACAAACCGGGGAAAAAGTCAATGGGCAAGACCGCCCCGTGCAAATTTTTCGCCTTTTGCGAAAATTTCTTGAAAAAGTACTTGAAAAATGGAAACAATTCCTATATAATAGTTCGGCATGGGCAAAGCCCATCGCAGAATCTATCTCACACACCCGGGGACCTCGCGCGCCCAGTGCCAAGCCCGGCGGCGCGCCCGGAATGAACGGGGTGGAGGAAAAACAAAAGGAGAATATTCTATGTCCGTCGTATCCATGAAACAGCTGCTCGAAGCCGGTGTGCACTTTGGCCACCAGACCCGCCGCTGGAACCCCAAAATGGCTCCCTATATCTACACAGAGCGCAACGGGATCTACATTATCGACTTGCAGAAGACCGTGAAAAAGCTCGAGGAAGCCTACAACTTCGTCCGTGATACCACCGCCAACGGCGGCAACATCCTCTTCGTCGGCACCAAGAAGCAGGCGCAGGACGCCATCAAAGAGGAAGCAACCCGCTGCGGCGGCTACTATGTCAACGCCCGCTGGCTCGGCGGTATGCTCACCAACTTCCGCACCATGCGCACCCGTATCGACCGCCTGGCGCAGTTGCGCCGCATGGAGGAGGACGGCACCTTCGCTATGCTCCCCAAGAAGGAGGTCATCAAGCACCAGGGCGAAATCGAAAAGCTCGAGAAATATCTCGGCGGCGTGAAGGAAATGCGCCAGATCCCCGCGGCGCTGTTTATCGTTGACCCGCGCAAGGAGCGCAACGCCATCGCCGAGGCGCACAAGCTCAACATTCCCATCGTCGCGATCGTGGATACCAACTGCGACCCCGACGAGATCGACTATGTCATCCCCGGCAACGACGACGCGATTCGCGCCATCCGCCTGATCGCCTCCACGATGGCCAACGCCGCCATTGAGGGCCGCCAGGGCGAGGACACCGCTCCGGCCGAGGAAGCGCCCGCCGCGGAAAGCGCGCCCGTGACGCCCGCCGCGGAATAATTTAGGAGGATACAACTTATGGCTTTTACTGCTCAGGATGTTAAGGCGCTGCGCGAAATGACCAACGTCGGCATGATGGACTGCAAGAAGGCCCTGCAGGCTACCGACGGCGACATTGACAAGGCCGTTGACTGGCTGCGCGAAAAGGGCCTGGCCAAGGCCGCCAAGAAGGCCAGCCGCATTGCCGCCGAGGGCGTCGCGCTCGCGACCGTGATTGGCGGCGTGGGCGTGGTAATCGAGGTCAACTCCGAAACCGACTTTGCCGCCAAGACGCCCGCCTTCCTCGACCTCGTGAACAACCTCGCGACCGTCGTGGCGACCGACGCGCCCGCCGATGTGGACGCGCTGAAGGCCTGCAAATATCCCAATTCCAACCTGACCGTGACCGAGATCCTGCAGGAGAAGGTCATGTCCATTGGCGAGAACATTCAGATTCGCCGCTTCGATCGCTTCGCCGAGAACACCTCCGTTGCCTATGTCCATGCGGGCGGCAGCCACGGCGTGCTTGTCAACCTCGCTGTGGAGGGCGATATCGACGTGACCGAAATCGGCAAGAACGTGTGTATGCAGATTGCCGCCATGAACCCCAAGTTCTGGGATAAGTCGCTTGTCCCGCAGGCGGATATCGACCACGAGATGCAGGTGCAGGTCGCTCTGATGGAGAACGACCCGAAGATGGCCTCCAAGCCCGCTGCGGTGAAGGAGAAGATTGCCGCCGGCAAGCTGAACGCTTTCTACAAGGAGTCCTGCCTGCTGCAGATGGACTTCGTCCGTTCCGACCTGTATCAGGGCTCGGTGGAGGGCTATATCGCCGACGCCGCCAAGAAGCTGGGCGGCAAGGTGCGCTTCCTCAACGCCGTGCACTACACCAAGGGCGAGGGCATTGAGAAGCGGGTGGATGACTTCGCTGCTGAGGTCGCCGCGCAGATTGCCAGCGCCGGTAAATAAGCGTCCCGTAAAAATTTGGGCTCTATGTCAATAGTTGGGGTAGGGAGAAAATAAGAAAAGATTCCTGTC
>JAJQFT010000057.1 GCA_021200975.1 Bacillota bacterium
AAACTCAATCGCTTTTTTCTATACCTTGGTCTCACATCTATTGTAACGCTACAGTGAAACGTAAAAATTTCGCATTTTTCCTCTTTACAAATCCCCGAAATCCTGCTATAATACACAGGTATCCGGAAATGCGCCAGTGGCTCAATGGATAGAGCATCGGATTCCGGTTCCGAGGGTTGGGGGTTCGAGTCCCTTCTGGCGTACCATAAACGACGGCTGCTGGGCTTTCTGTCAGCCGCCGTTTTTTGCTCTATAAGGAAAGATTTCGGGCTGGACAGAGAACCTGTCCAGCCCTTGAAATCAAGAAATATCGCATGTGCGGCGCAAAGGCTAGTGCAAGAGGCCGCAGCCAATTTGTTTCGCACCCCTGTGGCCTCAAATCCCGGCCTGCTCAAGCAGCGCGGGAACCTTGTCCTCCCAGCCGAGCGACATGATATGCACGCCTTGGCAATAGGGCTTGCACTCGCGGATGATTCGAGCCGCGATCTCAACGCCGGTGATGCCGGCCTTGGCCTTCTCCTTGTCGGCCGCGAGCTCATTGATCAGCTCGTCGGGAATGTGGATACCGGCGACGTTCTTATTCATGAACCTGCACATACCCGCGGACTTGGGAATGATGATACCAACCTGCACAGGCTTGCCAAACTGCTTCGCCCGCTCCATGAAGGCAATGAACTTCTCCGGCTCAAAGACCGCCTGCGTCTGGAAAAATTCCGCGCCGACGGCAACCTTGCGCTCCATTTTAATGAGCTGCCCCTCCACGCTGTCGCTGCATGGGGAAACGACCGCGCCCTTGGCAAATTTCGGGCTTTCGCCCACAAGCGCGTTCCCGCCGAGGTCGCTGCCGTTCTCCAGCAGGCCGACGGTGTGCAGCAGCGAGACGGAATCGAGGTCGAACACCGGCTTCGCCTGCGGATGGTCGCCCATCTTGGTATGGTCGCCCGTGAGGCAGAGCACATTCTCAATGCCGAGCATGGCCGCGCTGAGCAGGTCAGATTGCAGGGCAATGCGGTTGCGGTCGCGGCAGGTGAGCTGGAAGATGGGGTTCAGCCCCGCATCCTTGAGCACCTTGCAGGTGGCAAGGGAGCCGAGGCGCATGACCGACGACTGATTGTCGGTGACATTGACAAAATGCGCGCCGGAAAGATATTTCTTCGCGTCTTCCACCAAAGCGTCAACTTGAATTCCTTTGGGAGGGCCAACCTCGGCAGATACGACAAATTCTCCATTGTCAAACAGTTCTGTAATTCTCATGGCAGTTTTCACTCCTAAATTTAAGATTCTTTGGCAGCCTTGGTGGCTTCGTCGGTATGAAAGTCGTGGATTTGCGTGGGGCAGCGCAGCACATCCAGCCGCCCCTGCGCCTTGAGCTTTTTGATGATTTTCCCCCAGCCGCAGTCCATATCGGGGTCAACCTCGCACTTGCCGTTTTTTCCGCCGCCGCAGGGCCCGTTCACGAGGCTCTTGGAGCAGGCGGTAATCGGGCAAATACCTCCGGTCAGGTTCAGGTAGCATTCGCCGCACTGCCCGCAGTCGTATTGCGCAGCGGTCACGCCCTGAAAGCCCGGCAGCGCAACGGTGTCACAGCCGGCATATACGCGGGTATCGTCCAGGAATTCAGATACGGTCTGCACGCCCACACCGCAGGAGAACACCAGCACCGCGTCCGCCTCGGCAATTTCGGCGAGATGACTTTTTAAGCGGAGCCGCATATTTTCGGGATTGCAGATATAATCGGTAACAAATTCACCGGCGAGCCTTCCACTAGCAGCGAGCTCGTCGCGCAGGGCTTGAATCTCCCGCTCCGGGAAGCCAACCTCCTTGCAGCCGTGGCAGCTAAGCAGGAAGATCTTGCCTGCGGGGAGGGAAGCGATGGTCTCTTTGGATTTTAATTTCGTCATCAACATGATTTCTTCCCCCTTATTTCTTCTTCAGCAGCGGCGCGACAAGGCCCTTGCCGGCGGCAATCTTGGCGACCAGCGGGATCTTGGACGAGCAGACATACTCGCAGCACTTGCAGGAGAAGCAGTCCATAATGTTCAGCTTGAGCAGCGTCTGCGCGTCGCCAAGGTCGGTATATTTGGCGAAGTTCAGCGGCTCGAGCTCCATGGGGCACACATCCACGCAGCGGCCGCACTTGATGCATTCCTGTGGCGCGGTATGGTCGGCCGCAATGGCAATCACGCCGTTGCTGCCCTTGAGGATGGGCACATTCGCGTCGGAAATCGGTGCGCCCATCATCGGCCCGCCCATTTTCAGCGTGACATCCTCGCCGGTGATGCCGCCGCAGTAGTCAATCAGGCTCTGCACGCTGGTGCCGAGCTTGACCATGTAGTTGCCGGGTTTGCGGATGTACTCGCCGGTCACGGTAACCGCGCGCTCAATCAGGGGCATACCCTTCTGAATGGCATCGGAAATCGCCTTTGCCGTGGAGGCATTGCTCACAACGCAGCCCACATCCGCCGGGAGCTTGCCGCTCGGCACCTGCCGGCCCATGACCTTCTTGATAAGCATTTTCTCCGCGCCCTCGGGGTACTGCGTCTTGGCGGCGCATACGCGAATATTGCTGTAGGGCTCCACCGCCTTCTCCATCACGGCAATGGCATCGGGCTTATTATCCTCAATCAAAATTACGCCCTCCGGCGCGGAAACCGCCTTCATCATAGCGCGCAGGCCGTATACGATTTCATCGGCATATTCGAGCATCATGCGGTGGTCAGCGGTAAGGTACGGCTCGCACTCCGAGCCATTAATCAGCACGGCGTCGATGGGCTTGCCAGGCTTGAGCTTGACGTAGGTGGGGAAGGTCGCGCCGCCCATGCCGACGATGCCCTTCTGCTTGACGATGTCAATAATCTCGTCCGGCGT
This sequence comes from Bacillota bacterium, assembly GCA_021200975.1. Classification (GTDB taxonomy): domain Bacteria; phylum Bacillota; class Clostridia; order Oscillospirales; family Oscillospiraceae; genus Faecousia. Next base: position 2,869 of record JAJQFT010000057.1, read on the forward strand.
CAGCTCCTCGAGCGGTTTATTGGGCTTCACGGATTCATCGAGCGTGTTCCGGCCGTCGCTGCGAATCACAACCGAGAGCACGCCGGGGCCGCGGTTTGGGTGCGTATGCGGCGCAACCTCAACCACCGTGCCGCTCACGCTCGAATGGACGGGTGCGCCGACAAATCCAACCTGCTCGCCGATAATCTGGCCGACCTTTACGCAATCGCCCGCCTTCACGACCGGGTTCGCAGGCGCACCAATATGCATCGCCAGCGGCAGAATGACGGTGTCGGGCTCAGGGAATGCCTGCAACGGCAGCGCCTCGGTATAGTCCTTGTGCTCCGCCGGATGCACGCCGCCATAGAAGCCCTCGTAACGCTTCGCGCGGTTTTCGGCGACATAGGCCTTGACCTGCTCGACATTCACCGCGCCGTAATCGCGCGTTTGGACGCCCTGCGCAAGGTACTCCTCCATCCGCCCCTGCTTTTTGAGCCGAGCATAGATTTTCCCCCAAACGCAGTCCTTGTTCGGGTCGACTTCGCACTTGCCGCTCTTCGCGCCGCCGCAGGGGCCGTTGAGCAGGCTCTTGGAACAGTCCACGATGGGGCAGATGCCGCCCGTGAGATTCAGGTAGCACTGCGCGCAAGCGCCGCAGGTTTTCTTGGTGAGTGCCATGCCATGATGGCCGATGTAGTTCAGGGAATTGGTCGCAGTAAACGTAGGAAGCGCCTGCATATCCGCGATTGTCTGCACGCCGATACCGCAGGAAATCACCAGCACATTCTCAGTTCCGGTGGGAATGCAGGAGGCAAGCTTTCGCTCGGTCTGCACCCGGTTGCACAGGAAGTCCAGCTTTGCGCTGCCGGTGACGGTCTTGCCCGCCGCCGCAGCAAGCGCCGCGACCGCGTCGGCCTCCGGCTCGGACACGGTACTGTACTCCTTGAAGCACTTGTTGCAGGACACGATGAAAATATTGTCGATCCCTTGCAGAACCGAGCGCAGCTCTTCTTCGTTTTTCAATTCATACTTGGTATAATACACCAAATATCACCTTCTTATTGATTTGATTCGGGATTTGCGAAATTTGTCGCTTGAACATACAACGCATCCATTATAGCAAATTCATGCGGGTATGTCCAGCATTTTGCGGCAATTTTTCAGAAATTTTTTGCAGTCTGCGCGGGCGGCATTGGGCATTGCATTTCCAAGGCAAATGTGATATAATTCCAGCGAAAAAAGGCTGGCGGCCGCGAGCCGCCGAAATGAGGGATTTCTTTGGAGAAAAAGGAGCTGCGCGCGCTGCTTGAACAGGTCGCGGATGGGCGGCTGGATGTGGATACCGCCGCCTTGCGCCTGCGCGAGACGCCGTTTGAGGATTTGGGTTACGCGAAGCTCGACCATCACCGCGCCATCCGGCAGGGGATTGCTGAGGTAATCTACGGCGCAGGGAAAACACCCGAGCAGATTCTCGGCATTGCCTCGGCAATGCGCGCGCACGGGCAGAAAACGGTGCTGATTACGCGAATGCGGGAGGATGCGGCCGCACTGCTTCGGCAAACGCTGCCGCTGCAATATGATTCGCTCAGCCATGTTGGCATCGTGGGCGAAATCCCGCAGCCGGATGGGATCGGCACCATTGTAGTCGCGACCGGCGGCACAAGCGACCTGCCCGTGGCCGAGGAGGCGGCAAAAACCGCCGAGGCACTCGGCAACCGCGTGACGCGACTATACGACGTTGGTGTTGCGGGGATTCACCGCCTTTTTGCCCGGCAGGACGACATCCTTACCGCGCGGGTGATTATCGCAATTGCGGGGATGGAGGGTGCGCTGGCCTCCGTAATCGGCGGTCTGGCCGACTGCCCGGTAATTGCCGTGCCCACGAGTGTGGGCTATGGCGCAAGCTTCGGCGGCCTATCGGCGCTTTTGTCGATGCTCAATTCCTGCGCAAGCGGCGTAAGCGTCGTAAATATCGACAATGGCTACGGCGCAGGTTATCTCGCGAGCATGATAAACCATATGGAAGGCAAATCGGATGGAAAATAGCAAATCGTTGGAAAGCAAATATGCCGCGCTGCAGAACATTCTGCGCGCTCTTGGAAGCGTCGCCGTTGCTTTTTCCGGCGGCGTGGACTCCACATTTTTGCTCTATGCGGCGGCAGATACGCTTGGGCGCGAGAATGTGCTGGCGGTCACCGTTTCGTCCTGCCTGCTTCCGGCGCGTGAAATGCGCGAGGCGGCAGCGCTTTGCGAGCGCTTGGGCATCCGTCAGGCTCTATGCCCGTTTCATCCGCTTCAACTCGAAGGCTTCCGGGACAATCCCACGAACCGCTGCTACCTGTGCAAGCATGCGCTGATGGAGAGCATCCGGCGCATCGCAGCCGAAAATGGGCTCCGCGCGGTGGCGGAGGGCTCGAATACGGACGACGCGGGCGACTATCGCCCGGGTATTGCGGCCGTGCAGGAGCTGGGCATCCGCAGCCCGCTGCGCGAGGCCATGCTGTGCAAGCAGGAGATCCGCGCGCTTTCCAAGGCGCTGGGGCTTCCGACGTTTGACAAGCCCTCCTACGCCTGTCTTGCCTCGCGCTTTGCTTACGGCGAGCGCATCAGCCCGGAGAAGCTTGCGATTGTGGAAAGGGCGGAGCAGCTTCTGCTGGATTTGGGGCTCAGGCAGATGCGCGTGCGCATTCATGGCGCGCAAGCACCCTATCTGGCGCGAATAGAAATCCCACCCACGGATTTTAGCCGGCTTCTTGCCGAAGAAAGTCGCCAAGCACTGGTTCGGCAGATGCAGGCCATCGGATTTTCCTACATAACGCTCGACCTGCTCGGCTACCGAACAGGCAGCATGAACGAGGGGATGGAACTGACCCCGCGCGAGGAGGGAAGGACATGAAAACACTTTATCTCGACTGCGGCATGGGCGCATCGGGCGATATGCTCACCGCCGCGCTGCTGGAGCTTACGGACGACCCCGCCGCGCTTGTAGCCAAGCTCAACGGCTTGGGGCTTCCGGGAATCGAATACCGCGCCGAGCCCGCCGTGAAATGCGGCATTACCGGCACACATATTCGCGTCTTGGTGCATGGGCACGAGGAGGGCGAGGAGGCCGCCGGGCACGCGCACGAGCATCATAGCGTGAAAGATCTTGCTGAACTGGTTGCCACGCTTTCCCTGCCGGAGGAGGTGCGGGCGGATATTCTCGCGGTTTACCGCCTCCTCGCCGAGGCAGAGAGTGCGGTACACGGCGTCCCAGTGGAGCAAATCCATTTCCACGAGGTCGGCTCGCTCGACGCTGTGGCGGATGTTACGGCGATCTGCCTGCTTCTGCACACACTTGCATGCGACGCGATTCTTGCCTCGCCCGTACACGTTGGCTGCGGGCAGGTAAGGTGTGCGCACGGCCTGCTGCCCGTCCCTGCGCCGGCGACAGCTTGGCTCCTGCGCGGCATCCCCACATGGGGCGGAGAAATCCGCGGCGAGCTGTGCACCCCCACCGGCGCGGCCATCTTGCGGCACTTTGTGCAGGAATTCGGCGCACAGCCGCCGATGCGGGTGGAAAAAATTGGCTACGGCTGCGGCACGAAGGATTTTCCCGCTGCCAACTGCCTGCGCGCTATGCTTGGCCGCAGCGGGGCAGGGGAGCGCGACCGCATTGCCGAGCTGCGCTGCAATCTGGACGATATGTCCGCCGAGGCCATCGGCTATGCAACACAGGCGCTGCTGTCCGCCGGCGCACTAGACGTATTCACCACGCCCGTGGGGATGAAGAAAAACCGTCCCGGCGTGATGCTCACGGTTCTTTGCGAGGCAGAAATGCGCGAGCGGATGGCCGCGCAGATGCTCCTGCATACCACCACCCTCGGCGTCCGGGAAACACTCTGCGAGCGCTATGTCCTTCGCCGGGAAACCGAAACGGTGGAAACGCCCTACGGCGCGGTACGCACGAAGGTTTCCACGGGCTACGGCGTCACCCGCCGCAAGGCGGAATTCGACGATCTCGCGAGAATCGCACGGGAGAATGGGCTGTCCCTCGCCGAGGCGGAAAGCGCGGTGCAATCGGCGCTTGCGCGCCGGTAGGGAGATACAATACAGGGGGTCAGGAAATCCTGACCCCCATTTTTACGCGCGTTGCGCTTGCTATTGCACCCCATAGTAACCTGCGCTGAGCAGGCGGGCAAGTGCGGTATTGGCCTGCGCATCGGAAAACAGCGGCGTAAAGCGCGGATCCACCGCGAGCGCCTCAAGCGACAAATCCAGCCGGTCCCGCTCCGCCAAGGCGAAAAAGCCGTCGCTTTCCCGGTGTCCGTCAAGGCAGCGGCGCGCCAGTTTCATCGCACCGGCAGCATCCATCGGCCGGAGGCGGACGCCGAGGGCAGCCGCTTCCTTGCGGCATTTGCACCATGCGGTGACGAACCTATTCTCCATGCGACTGCTCCAGAATGAGCGCGCCCTGCTCCGCGGCGAGCACGCTGCGCATATATGCCGCGGCCTCGGCAGGTGCAAGCTTTTTCTGCACGCCGCTGCGCATATCCTTAACCGAGCAGAGCCCCTCGGCAAGCTCATCCTCGCCCAGCAGCACGGCAAACGGCGCGCCGAGCTTATCGGCATAGCTGAGCTTCTGCTTAAATTTCTTCTGCTCGGCGTAGAGCTGCACGCGCAGCCCAGCACCGCGAAGCTGCTCCGCCAGCACAATCGCGGGGGCGGGGTCAGCGGTCATCGGCAGCACCAGCGCATCCGCGGGGGCCGTGCAGAGGGAGGGATTCAGCAGTCCCTGCTCATCGAGTACATAGAATAGCCTTGTCAGCCCGATGGAGATACCCACGCCGGGAAGTGGCTTGTCAATATAGTGGCTCGCGAGATTGTCATAGCGCCCGCCGGAGCAGACCGAGCCGATTTCCGGATGATCGAGCAGCGTAGTCTCGTACACCGTGCCGGTGTAGTAGTCCAGCCCACGGGCAATCGTGAGATCGATGGCGAAGTTCTCCTCCGGCACGCCGAAGGCGGCAAGATTTTCTGTGACCGTTTTCAGCTCCGAAACGCCGAGGTCGAAGCATTCGTTCTTGCCCTGATAGGCCCCGAGCGCAGCGAGAACAACGCTGTTTGCGCCGGAAATCGAGATAAAACGCAGGATTTCCTCTGCCTGGTTGGGCTCCACGCCGCAGTCCTCGGTGAGCAGCAGTCGCACCTTTTCCGCGCCGATTTTGTCGAGCTTATCGACGGTGCGCATGATTTCGGCGCTCTGCGCCGCGAGGCCGAGCATCTCGTAGAAGCCGGTGAGGATTTTGCGGTTGTTCACCCGCACCTGAAAGCGGGTAAGCCCGAAAGCGCGGAAAATTCTGTAGATTACCGCAGGAATCTCCGCCTCATTCAGCACATCGAGCTTACCGTCGCCGATAATATCAATATCCGCCTGATAGAATTCGCGAAAGCGCCCGCGCTGCGGCCGCTCACCGCGGTAGACCTTGCTAATCTGGTAGCGGCGGAAGGGGAATGCGAGGTCGTTATAGTGCAGCGCGACATATTTCGCCAGCGGCACGGTTAAATCAAAGCGGAGCGCCAAGTCGCTGTCGCCCTTCTGAAAGCGGTAAATCTGCTTTTCCGTTTCGCCGCCGCCCTTGGCCAGCAGGATTTGCGCATCCTCAATCACTGGGGTGTCCAGTGGGGCAAAGCCGAAGGAGGCATAGGTGGAGCGAAGAATTTCCAGCATTTTTTCAAACTGCGCCTGCTTCGCGGGCAGCAGCTCCATGAAACCCGGCAGGGTACGCGGGCGAATAATCTCCATAAAAATTTCCTTTCCGAAAAATTGCCGCCCGCAAAACGGGGCGGCAGAAATAGCTTCAGGGCTTGCTTAGTACTTCGACTTGGTGTGAAGCATTTCGCGCCAGTCCAAATCGCCGCGCTGCAAGCCAAGAATAAACATCTCGGCGCTTGCGAGATTCGTCGCGATGGGCACATTGTGCTTATCGCAATGGCGGATGGTTTCCACCATCTGGGAGTCCTCCCACGGGTCGGTATTGGCGGGGTCGGTGAACAGCAGCACAAGGTCAATCTCGTTGTAGGCAATCCGGGCGTTGATCTGCTGGTGGCCGCCCTGCTTGTGGCTCAGCAGCAGGGTAATCGGCAGGCCGGTATTGTCCATAATCAGGCGGCCGGTGGTCGCCGTGGCGTACAGGTTGTGCTTTTGCAGCACGCTCTTATAGGCGGTGCAGAACTGCACCATCAGCTCTTTTTTCTTATCATGAGCGAGAAATACAATATTCATACGGTTCTCCTTTCACGCGAGCGTAATCGGTACGCTTTTTCCCTGTATTCTTGCGGCAATCCGCCGGCAGGCGGCCGATGCACCGCGGCGGCTGTGCCGCAGCAGCGGCTTATGCGCGGCCGCGGCGAGCGTGACATTCGCATCCTCCGGCACAATGCCCAGCAGGGAAAGGGAGGCGGCGTCCATCACATCGTCGATGGTGATGTTCATTTTTTGGTACAGCCTTTTGCCGACGCGGTTGACCACGAGGCGGATCTGCGACTTGCCCATGCCCTCGAGAATGGAGGCGGTTTCGGCGGCATCGCGGATGGCGGCAGGGTCGGAAACGGTGACAAGCACGATTCGATCCGCCCGGAACGCAGCGAGCCGAAAGCCCTGCTCCACGCCCGCAGGCGCATCGAGCAGAATGTAACGGAAATACTGCCGAGCCTGCTGCAGCATGCTGCCGAAAGCGGCGGTATCCACCTGCGAGGCGGAGCATCCAGCCGGGGCGGTGAGGAAGCGCAGGGTAGGGAAGTCGGGGTGCTGCAGGGCTTGGCTCAGGCTGTAGCCCCCGGAGCACACATCCTGAAAGGAGATCGCCCCGCCGTGCTCGAGCGCAAGCGCGAGGTCGAGGTTCCGCAGGCCCACGTCGCAATCGATGCACAGCACGGTTTCCCCGCTGTCGGCCAATGCCTCCGCCACAGCGGCGCAGATACTGGTCTTTCCGGTTCCGCCCTTTCCGGACAGAACGGCAAGAATCTCGCCCATGCGGCACCTCCCAAGCCAGTTTTCTTCATTATACAGGAATTTCCCACAAAAAGCAAGGGGGATTTTTGCAGCTTTTCGATTTTATTGTAGCGTTACAATAGATGTGAGACCAAGGTATAGAAAAAAGCGATTGAGTTT
>JAJQFT010000123.1 GCA_021200975.1 Bacillota bacterium
ACCCCCCCCACCAACCCCCCATTTTCCCCCCGCCGCCCCCAAAACCCCCCCCCCCCGGGGCCCCTGGGCGCGCCGCGGGGGAGAGGATTATTCGTCTGCCTTGGCGTCGGCAATGATCTTGGCCTGGTTGCCCTTGGGCACTTCCTCGTAGCGCTCAAAGGTGAGGGTGAAGGAGCCGCGCGCCTGCGTCATCGCGCGCAGGTCGATGGCATAGCTGCTCATCTCGCCGATGGGCACCTCGGCCTCCACCGTCGTGCCGCCCTCACCGTCGGGGTTCATGCCCATGACGCGGCCGCGCCGCTTATTGAGGTCGCCAATCACGTCGCCCATGTAGGAATCGGGGATATTGACCTTCAGCGAGCCGACCGGCTCGAGCAGGGTGGGGTTGCACTTGGGCATCGCCTCCTTGAAGGCCAGGATCGCCGCGAGCTTGAAGGAAAGCTCGTTGGAATCCACGGGGTGATAGGAGCCATCGTAGAGCGTCGCCTTCAGGCCGACCATCGGGTAGCCGGCCAGTGGGCCCTTGAGCACCGCCTCCTGAATGCCCTTCTCCACCGCCGGGTAGAAGTTGCGCGGTACAGAGCCGCCGAAAACCTCCTCGGCGAAAATCAAATCGTCCTGCTCGTCCTGCGGCTCAAAGCGGATCCACACGTCGCCGAACTGTCCGCTGCCGCCGGTCTGCTTCTTGTGGCGGCCGTGCGCCTCGACCTTGGTCTTGATGCGCTCGCGGTAGGGGATTTTCGCGGGGCTGAGCACCGCCTCGACGCCGAAGCGGCTCTTAAGCTTGGAAACAATCACATCCAGCTGCTGGTCGCCCGCGCCGGAGAGGACGAGCTGATGCGTTTCGGCGTTGTTCACAACGCGGAAGGAGGGATCCTCCTCGTTGAGCCGGAGCAGGCCGGAGGCAACCTTTTCCTCCTGCCCTCTTACCTTGGGCGCGATGGCCACGGAATAGCAGGGCTCGGCATAAGGGATGCCCTTGAGCATGACCACCTTGCGCGGGTCACAGAGGGTATCGCCGGTCTTGACCTTATCCATCTTGCCGATGGCGCCGATATCGCCGCAGCTAAGCTCCTTGACCTCGGTAGCTTTCTTGCCGCACACGGTATACAGCCGCCCGAGCTTCTCGGTTTCGCCCGTGCGGGCATTGACAAGCACGGTATCGGGCGTAATCGAGCCGGAGAGGACTTTCACATAGGAATACTTGCCATACTGGTCGGACGAGGTCTTCCACACGAAAGCGGAGGGCACGCCGCCGGGCGAAACGACGAATTCCTCCGTCTTGCCGTCGGCTGTGGTAGCCTTGTGGTAGTTGCCCTCGATGGGGTTGGGCAGCAGGTCGATGATATGGTCCATAAGCATCAGGCTGCCCAGGCAGGTCACCGCCGAGCCGCAGAGCACGGGGTACATCGTGTGCTCCAGCACGCCGGTGTGCAGGCCGTGGATCATCTCGGCATAGGTGAAATCCTCACCGCCGAAGAATTTTTCCATCAGCTCCTCGCTGGTTTCGGCAACAGACTCCTTGAGCGCGTCGTTAAATTCCTCCACGACGGAGGTCTTGTCCTCCGGCACGTCGATTTCGACACGCTTGAGGTTGTGCATCTCGTAGGCGCGCTTATTGAGCACGTCGATAATGCCGGTGACGCGCTTGTGCGCATCCCAGATGGGCACGACCACGGGCGCAATCCTGTTGCCGTAGCGCGCGCGGAGGGACTCGAAGGTGGCGTTGTAGTCGGCATTGTCCTCGTCGACCTTAGAGATGTAAATCATGCGGGGCATATTGCGCTGCTCGCAGTATTTCCACGCCTTTTCAAAGCCGACGGTGATGCCGTCCTTGGCCGAGCAGACAAGGATTGCCGCGTCCGCCGCGCGCAGCGCCTCCATCACCGCGCCGGAGAAGTCGAAGCCGCCGGGGGCATCGAGCACATTGATTCGGGTATTATGATAAATCACAGGTGCGACCGCGGTAGAAATCGAGATATTCCGCTTGATTTCCTCGGGGTCGTAATCGCACACGGTATTGCCGTCAGCGTTGCGGCCGATGCGGTCGATGGCGCCGGTCATATACAGCAGGCTCTCGGCGAGGGCGGTTTTTCCGCTGCCGCTGTGACCCAGAAGGACGATGTTGCGAATGGCGTTAGCAGTAAACATTAGATAAAACTCCTTTCGGCGAGGGGCGTCCCCGCCTTGGCTTTGCGTTGGGCATCCAAGCCCACAACATAGTAATTATAACGGAAAAGCCGAAAAATAGCAACGATTATTTTCGCAAAATGCCTAAATTTTTTCTTTGAAGGCAAGAAAATTGTGCAATTCGGAAAATTGCACAATTTTCTTGGTAAATCCTTGGGCGGCTGGCGGGAATTTTTGGCGATTTTGCCGGGCGCGGCGGCTTTACTGCGCGCGGCGCGCCGGATGGAGCAGGCACCAGAGCCAGCTCCTCCTCTCCTCCTCGGGCGGGCGCGCGGCGTAGGCCCTGTTGAAGAAATCCTCCTGCGAATTCAGGGGCTCCTCCCCCGCCGCGGGGCTTACGCGGCTGTATGTCCCGTCCGGCAGCATGACGCGGGTCTTAACATTGTCGGCAAAGGAGGTTTCAAAAATGTCCACCAGCCGCGCCTGCACCGCGCTGTCGAGGATCTGCACCGCCACCTCCACCCGGCGGGTGGTGTTTCGGGTCATGAAGTCGGCAGAGGAGATGTAAATTTTCCGCCCCTCCCCGCTTGCGCCGAACATGTAGATGCGCGCGTGCTCCAGATAGCGCCCCACGATGCTGTGCACCGTGATGTTCTCCGTGTAGCCGGTAATCCCCGGCACAAGGCAGCAGATTCCCCGGATGAGCATGCGGATTTTCACGCCGGCCTGCCCCGCGCGGATAAGCTCGTCAATCACTACCTTGTCGGTCAGGGAATTGAGCTTCAGCGCGATTTCCGCGCGCCTTGGCGGCCTCCGCGCGGATAAGCTCGCACACGCCGGATTGCAGCTCCAGCGGCGCGACCAGCAGCTGCTTGCAGCCCGTAACGAACTGCCCCATCGACAGGGCGTTGAATACCTGCGCCGCCTCCTGGCCGATAGAGCGCGAGGCGGTCATCAGGCTCAGGTCGGTATAGAGTCTGGCGGTGGACTCGTTGTAGTTGCCCGTGCCGATTTGGGTGATGTATTTGGTTTCGCCCGCATCCCGGTAGGTAATCAGGCAGAGCTTGGAGTGGGTCTTGTAGCCGTCGAGCCCATAAAAAACGCGGCAGCCGGAATCCTCCAGCACATTCGACCAGCCGATGTTATTCTCCTCGTCAAAGCGGGCGCGCAGCTCCACCAGCACCGTTACCTCCTTGCCGTTCTCGGCGGCGTGGCAGAGCGCCTCGACGATCTGGCTGTTCTTCGCCACGCGGTAGAGCGTCATGCGGATGGAGGCGACGCGCCGGTCCTTGGCAGCCTCAGCCAGCAGGCGCAGCATCGGGCGCATGGATTCATAGGGGTAAAACAGCAGCACATCCCGCTTCTCGATTTGGGCGATCATCGGCCTCTCGCTGTCAATCATGGGCGAATTCTGCGGCACGCGCCGCGCATAGAAGAGCGACCTGTTGCCGCGCAGCAAGTCCTGCAGCTGCCCGGTGACGGACATCTCCAGCGGCGAGTCGGAGCGGAAGACCTGCTTGCGGCTGAGCGGGAGATAGCCGCACAGCGCGTCGAGCGTTTCCTCGTCCATTTCGCCGGTGTGTTCGAGCTTGATGGGGCAGAGCTTGCGCCGCTGCTTGAGCATATCCTTCATCTTGTGGCGGTAGTCGTTGTCGGCCTCGTCCGATTCGTCGAGCATGGTTTCAATGCTCAGGTCGGCATTGCGCACCACCCGCACCAGCGCCGAGCAGCCAATTCGGTAGCGGTCAAACAGGCGGGGCGCGAAGTGAGCAATCAGCTCCTCTAGCAGCAGATAGCGCCCGGAATCCTTGCCAAGGCGAATCAGCCGCGGCAGCTGGCTGACCGAGCACTGCACCAGCCCGAAGCGCTTCGTATTCTTGGAGATGAGGCTGACAAAGAGGTAAATTTCCTTGTTTTGCAGGAATGGGAAGGGCCGCCGCGGAGAAATGATCTGCGGAGAGAGCAGCGGCTGCACCTCCTTGGCGAAGTAGGCCTCCATATCGCGCTTCTCGCGCCCGGTCAGCTCGCGGATATGCGGCAGCTCCACGCCCTGCTCGCGCAAATCGCGGCGCAGCGCGCGCCACGTTTCGTCGCGCAGGCGCAGCAGTTCGGCCGTCTTGACAAGGATGGCATCGAGCTGCTCGCGCGCGGTCATCTGCGTCTTGTTCTCCGGCTGGGAGGAGTGCCGCTGGTCATACAGCGCGCCGCAGCGCACCATGTAGAATTCATCCAGATTGCTCTGGAAGATGGAAAGGAAGCTCAGCCGCTCCCCGAGCGGCACATTCTTCCCGTCCATCGCCTCCTCGAGGCAGCGCAGGTTGAATTTCAGCCAGGAAAGCTCGCGATTGTCGTAGCAGGTCAAAGGAAAGCTCTCCGCAGCCGTTTTGGGATTGCTGTCCATTCCGGGTTCCCCCTTCTGTTTTCTCATCTTTGCTTCTATTATATGCTATTGCAGGCAAAGAATCAAGCAAAAAAAGCGCCGCGGCGCGCTCCGCGTGAAACTTTTTCCCTGAAAAAGGGAATTTTATGCGAAAAAGGTTTGCAATTTTGGGAAGGATATGCTAAACTAGATGGGCAAATGCGAAAGCTATCTTTTTCGGGTTCCTTCTTACCCGAATACTTTATGAAAGGGGCAAGTTTATGTCACACAAGTATGTCTACCTGTTCACCGAGGGCAACGCGAATATGCGCGAGCTGCTGGGCGGCAAGGGCGCGAACTTGGCCGAGATGACCAACATCGGCCTCCCTGTCCCGCAGGGCTTCACCATCTCCACCGAGGCCTGCACCCAGTACTATGCCGATGGCCGCACCATCAACGACGCCATCATGGCCGAGATTATGGAAAATGTCGAGGTCATGGAGAAAATCAACGGCAAGCAGTTCGGCAGCCTCACCAATCCGCTGCTGGTTTCCGTCCGCTCCGGCGCGCGTGCCTCCATGCCCGGCATGATGGATACCATCCTCAACCTCGGCCTGAACGACGACGTGGTGGCCGCCATGATTGCCGGCAACCCCGACCCCAAGTTTGAGCGCTTTGTCTACGATTCCTACCGCCGCTTCATCCAGATGTTCTCCGGCGTCGTCATGGAGGTCGGCAAGAAATACTTTGAGAAGCTGATTGACGAGATGAAGGCCAGCCGCGGCGTGACCTACGACGTGGAGCTTACCGCCGCCGACCTCAAGGAGCTGGCGTCGCAGTTCAAGGCCGAATACCGCAAGCAGCTCGGGCAGGACTTCCCCTCCGACCCGAAGGTGCAGCTCTACGAGGCCATCCGCGCCGTGTTCCGCTCTTGGGACAACCCCCGTGCGAATGTCTACCGCCGCGACAACGACATCCCCTATTCCTGGGGCACCGCCGTCAACGTGATGCCGATGGTCTTTGGCAACCTCAATGAAAATTCCGGCACCGGCGTCGCCTTCACCCGCGACCCCGCCACCGGCGCCAAGACGCTGATGGGCGAATTCCTCACCAACGCGCAGGGCGAGGATGTCGTGGCCGGCGTGCGCACCCCCATGCCCATCTCGCAGATGGAGCAGCTCTTCCCCGAGGCCTATGCCCAGTTCGTAGACGTGTGCGGCAAGCTGGAGACCCACTACCGCGATATGCAGGACATGGAGTTCACCGTGGAGAACGGCAAGCTCTATATGCTCCAGTGCCGCAGCGGCAAGCGCACCGCGCAGGCCGCGCTGAAGATTGCCTGTGACCTGGTCGATGAGGGAATGCGCACCGAGGCCGAGGCCGTCGCCATGATCGACCCGCGCAACCTCGATACTCTGCTGCACCCGCAGTTCGACGTGAAGGCGCTGAAGGCGGCTACCCCCATCGGCAAGGCGCTTCCCGCCTCCCCCGGCGCGGCCTGCGGCCAGGTGGTTTTCACCGCCGAGGATGCCAAGGCGTGGAAGCAGGCCGGGAAGAAGGTCGTTCTCGTCCGGCTGGAAACCAGCCCCGAGGATATTGAGGGCATGAAGGCCGCGCAGGGCATCCTTACCGTCCGCGGCGGCATGACCTCCCACGCTGCGGTCGTGGCGCGCGGCATGGGCACCTGCTGCGTATCCGGCTGCTCTGAGATTATCATGGACGAGGAAAACAAGGTCTTTACGCTCGCCGGGAAAACCTTCCATGAGGGCGACAATATCTCCATCGACGGCACCACCGGCAATATTTACGACGGCCTGATCCCCACCGTGGACGCAACCATCGCCGGCGAATTCGGCCGGATCATGTCCTGGGCGGACAAGTACCGCAAGCTTCAGGTTCGCACCAATGCCGACACCCCGCGTGACGCCGTCAAGGCGCGCGAGCTTGGCGCGGAGGGCATCGGCCTTTGCCGCACCGAGCATATGTTCTTCGAGGCCGACCGCATCGCGGCCTTCCGCGAGATGATTTGCTCCGATACCGTTGAGGAGCGCGAGGCCGCGCTTGAGAAGATTCTGCCCTATCAGCAGAGCGATTTCGAGAAGCTGTACGAGGCAATGGAGGGCGACCCCGTCACCATCCGCTTCCTCGATCCCCCGCTGCACGAGTTCGTCCCCACCGAGGAGAAGGATATCGAGCTGCTGGCCGCCGCGCAGGGCAAGAGCGTGGCAACCATCAAGGCCATTATCGAGGGCCTGAAGGAATTCAACCCGATGATGGGGCATCGCGGCTGCCGTCTGGCCGTCACCTATCCCGAGATTGCCGCCATGCAGACCAAGGCCGTCATCCGCGCCGCGCTGAAGGTTTCCGCCGCGCACCCGGATTGGAAGCTTGTGCCCGAGATTATGATCCCGCTGGTCGGCGAGGCCAAGGAGCTGAAATACGTCAAGGATATCGTGGTCAAGACCGCCGATGCCGAGATTGCCGCTGCTGGCTCCGACCTGCACTATGAGGTCGGCACCATGATTGAGGTTCCGCGCGCCGCCCTCACCGCCGACGAGATTGCCAAGGATGCCTCCTTCTTCTGCTTCGGCACCAATGACCTGACCCAGATGACCTACGGCTTCAGCCGCGACGATGCCGGCAAGTTCCTGAACGCCTACTACGACGTCAAGATTCTCGAGAGCGATCCCTTCGCCCGCTTGGATCAGGTGGGCGTCGGCAAGCTGATGGAAATGGCCGTCAAGCTCGGCAAGTCCGTCCGCCCCGACCTGCACTGCGGGATCTGCGGCGAGCACGGCGGCGACCCCAGCTCCGTGGAATTCTGCCACAAGCTTGGGCTGACCTACGTCAGCTGCTCCCCGTTCCGCGTGCCCATCGCCCGCCTCGCCGCCGCGCAGGCAGCCATCAAGGATATGCAGTAAGCAATCCGCATAAAAACAGACCTTGCGGGAATTTTCCCGCAAGGTCCTTTTTTGGCTCTGTCTCCGGCGCTGGGGCGGAGATTAAACAGGAACATAACCGCCTCCGTCAATATGTTTGCCTACTTTCCTTTCCGTCCGCGCCGATGGTACACAGCCCGCCCCGCGCTATGTAGCCAAGCTTCCGATAGCAGGCGTTGGAGGCAGGATAATCGGCGTTGGTATTCAGCATCGGGGTATAGCCCGCGCGCACGGCCATATCCGTGATTGCATAGACCATGCTTTCCGCGTAATGCCTCCTGCGGAAATCCGGATGCGTGTAGACCATCCCCACCGCCGCCGCGGGCGAATCCAGCGTAAGTGAGCAGCACGCGACCGCCCTTCCCCCGGCATTCCTCCAAAAGAAGACTTTTCCGGCGCGAATCGACGCCTCAGCATTGGCGCGATAGCCCGCCCGATCGCGCTGGTCAGTCCCGGTCTGCGCGTGAAATGCCTCCAGAAAATCCGCCAGCGTCTCGGCATCGGCATCGACGCAGCGGTAAAGTGCGCCGTCCGCCAGCCTCTCCGGTCTTATCGGCTGCGGGCAGTCATACGCAAGCATATTCATCGTAATAGCGAGGCGCTTCCCGTCCAGCGCGGCGCGCTTGATAAAGTACGCTGCCATGGAATATTTGAGATTGAAGCGGTATTCCCCATTCAGGAAGCCATTTTCCGCCGCGAGGCGGTATACGCTCTCCATCTCCGCTTGCGAAGCGTCGTCCGCCGTCCAAATCCACACCGGGTACGGGCTGGTTGAATAGCAAAGGATCCGCCGTGAATGGTCTGTCAGCAGGCGCTCGCAGCTGCCGCCAATCACCCTGCGCAGCACGGCGAAGGTGTATTTGTCGCTCTCCAGCGCTTGATAATCTCTTTCATCGGCAAAGTTATCCATATTCTGCCTCCTATTGCGCACAGCTTTAGGGGAACCCGGAACAAATCGGCAGGAGCGGAATCTGCTGTTTTTTCTGCGGACGATTTGCTCGCGAGCTTCCTTAGTGGCAACCAGTATACCACACGCCGCGGTGAAAAGCAAGCCCCCGCGCGTACAATTCGGAAGCTTCGCATCGCATAAAAGAAACCTTGCAGAATTTCTCCTGCAAGGTTCGATTTGTTCATAGCTTCCCCCAGAAGCTTATTTGCCTGTGCCGCTCTGCACATCGCTCGGGATCCCCAGCACCGCGCGGATATAGGGGCCAACCTCGGCCTCGGGAATGTTCAAGGAGAACGCAAAATCCTTGCGCACGAGCGTTTCCGCATCCTTGAGCGCATTCTCGTCCGTAAACGACAGCTTCTTCTGCTCGCGCTGGAGCTCCTGCCGCTTCAGATAGATGCTGCGAATCAGCACCAGCAGATCGCGGAATTCTCCCGCGCGCAGTACCGACTGGAAGTAGGTATTGCGCGCGGTGCGGTCGAGGATCCACGGTGTCTGCTCGTCCTTAACCGAGAGAATGAGTTCATCAATCTCGTCCTGCGTGAGCATCGGCGCCATTTTGGCAAGCAGCGCGTCGTTATCGGCGGGGACATAGAGGGTGATACCGTCTCCCTTCACCGGCTGCAGGACATAGTACTCCCGCTTGGTGCCGTGATAGGCATTGGACTTCCATTCCCGCCCGAGCACCTTGCAGATTCCGTTCGTGCCGTAGCGCACATAGTCGTTTGTGTTGAGTGTTAGCATATTCTCTCCTCCCAGCTAGGCAGATTGCCTGCAAGCAAGCTCCGCGCAGCAGCGGCGCCCGCTCCTCAAGCAAAGTATTCGCTCACATCCGCTCTGTCATTATATTGCTTTCTCACGCGCAGGATAATCGAGCCATCCTCCTGCGGCGCTTCGTCCACAATCTGGTAGCGGGTCTTCGCGCTGTCCAGCCTTGCCTTGTAGTAGCGCACCTCCAGGCGGTTAGCCTCGAGCGCGCGCTCCTTGCTGTACCCGGCATCGGGATTCTGGGAAAAGACAAGCGTCTGAAGAATACACGCCGACTGAATTCGTTTCATGTTCGACACCTCCCTCTGGCGCAGCCCATCACGGCAGGATGGATCGGCCAAAAATACACAGAGGTGTTCGGACGAAAGCGGAGCTTTGATAACCGGCTGCCGCCGATTACCTGACGGAATTGCCCCTCGTGGCAGGAACGCTGCGAGAATATTGTAACATATTTTTTCAAATTTGTCATGTGGTTTTTTGCGGAAATTTTTTAGAAATTTCGCGCGATACGTTGTAAAGACGTCAATTTCCCGCCCGGAAAGTGGAGCGCTGTCACCAAAATAGCCATTGGAGCTGTTGCGGCTTTATGCTGACAAACGCAATCGCTTTTTCTATACCTTAGTCTCACATCTATTATAACATTACAAAATTGTCGAAAGATGTCGATGAAAAGCGCTTGCATTTGGCCGCCGCCAAGCCCGGAGAACCGCGCCCCGACCCGCGCGTGACTGTCACCGATG
>JAJQFT010000007.1 GCA_021200975.1 Bacillota bacterium
AATCTTTTCTTATTTTCTCCCTACCCCAACTATTGACATAGAGCCAAAAATTTTTATTGCAATGCGAACAAAAATCGGCCGAATTTCGAGGAAAAATTTGCTTTCTTTTATGAATTTATAAATTATGTTTGACTTTTCGCGCAAAGTGCGGTAGAATAGGTCTACATTTATTAGCGGCAGGCCTGCTGGAGTACCGGCGGGTGGCTGCGGTAAATAGTTTATTTAGGAGGAAGAATTCAATGAAAAAGATTCTCGCACTGTTGCTGGTTCTTTGCATGCTCCTGTCTATGGCAGCCTGCTCCGGTTCCAGCAACGAAACCGAGGGCACAGAATCCAGCGCTTCCGCTGATAGCACCGATAGCACCGATGCCAGCGAAGGCGGCGAAGAGTCTGATGCCTGGACCCCCATCGACACCTCTTCTTATGACGATTACTATGAGCTGTCGACGGATCTTTACGACGCTATCTTGGGTGAGTACTATGAGTACTACGAGATGGCAGACGAGGCCAGCTCCACCTCTGAGAGATGGGCGCTGATGGCTGTGGCCGAGGCCAAGCTGATGGAATCCGCTGTGATGATTCCCATCTACACCTCCGGCGGCAACTACGCCATCTCCCGCATCGCTCCCTACTCCACCAACTATGCCCTGTGGGGCTCTGACAGCGACCGCTACTCCAAGGCGCTCGTCACCACCGAATTCATCACCGCGGAAGACCGCGCGGAGCTGAAGGCGCTGTGGAACGAGCTGAGGGGCACCGGCACCTGGTACGAGACCCTGAAGGAAAAGCTCGTCGAGATGGGCTATGAGCTCGACGACACCTACAACACCACCTTCACCGCCCTGCCTGAAACCTGGGACGTTCTGGCGACCTCCAAGAGCGCCGACAGCGAAGCCATCATCAATACCTTCGATGGCCTGCTGGAGTATGATACCGAGGGCAACCAGGTTGCCGCTCTGGCTACCAGCTACGAGGTTTCCGACGACGGCCTGACCTATACCTTCCACATCCGTGAGGGCGCGCAGTGGGTCACCTCCCAGGGCGTTTACGTTGCCGATGTCACCGCGGATGACTGGGTTGCCGCTATGCAGCACATGATGGATGCAAAGGGCGGCCTGGAATACCTGATTGAAGGCGTTATCGTTGGCGCTTATGAGTACATCTATGAGGGCGGTTCGTTCGACGATGTCGGCGTTGAGGCTGTGGACGACTACACGCTGGTCTACACCCTCTGCGAGCTGATTGAGTACTTCCCCACCATGCTGGGCTACTCCATCTTCGCCCCGATGTGCCGCAGCTACTATGTGAGCCTCGGCGGCACCTTTGGTGACGACTACGCCACCAGCGGCTCCGGCACCTACGGCACCAGCCCCGACACCATTCTCTACTGCGGCCCCTACCTGGTGACCAACTGCACCGAGAACTCCATCGTTACCTTCTCCGAGAACCCCTACTACTGGAATGCCGGCACGCTCGGCGTGACCACCATCAACTGGCTGTATAACGATGGCTCCGATGCCACCAAGAGCTACTACGATGCGGTCGAGGGCGTGATTACCGGCGTCGGCCTGACCACCACCACCATGGTTCTGGCGGAGGAGGACGGCCTGTTCGATGAGTATGCCTATGTGACTACCCCGAGCACCACTTCCTACGTTGGCTTCATGAACATCAACCGCGCGACTTACGCCAACACCAACGATACGACCACGGTCGTCTCCCCGCAGACCGAGGAGGATGCCGCCCGTACCGCGATTGCGATGCAGAACCAGAACTTCCGCCTCGCGGTGGCGATGGGCTGGGACCGCGTCTCCCGTAACGCGCAGCGCGTCGGCGATGAGCTGGCTGCCAACGGCCTGATCAACTCCTACACCCCGGGCAACTTCGTCTCCCTGACGGAGGATGTCACCATCGATATTAACGGCACCGCCACCACCTTCGCTGCCGGCACCTACTACGGCGCGATCATGCAGGCGCAGATCGACGCGGACGGCTACCCCATCACCGTGTGGGATCCGGATGCTGACGACGGCCTCGGCTCCTCCTATGGCTACGATGGCTGGTACAGCATCGAGAACTGCCAGTACTACCTGAGCATCGCGGTCGAAGAGCTGGCTTCCGCTGGCGTTGAGGTCTCCGCGGAGAACCCCATCTACCTTGACCTGCCCTACTACTCCTCCTCCACCACCTACACCAACATGGCGCAGGTTGTGAAGCAGTCCGTGGAGGAGGCCACCGGCGGCCTGGTGATTATCAACCTGGTTGAGTGCACCGATTCCGCCCAGTGGTATTACGCCGGCTACTACACCAACTACGGCTATGAGGCCAACTACGATATCTATGACCTCTCCGGCTGGGGCCCCGACTTTGGTGACCCGTGCACCTACCTGGATACCTTCCTGCCCGACTATGCTGGCTACATGGTCAAGTGCATCGGCATCTTCTAAGCACCCTGTAAATTCCATACAGCTGAAGCACGGAATCTTCTAAACCGCAAAGGAGGATGTGCCCTCTGGGTACATCCTCCTTCTTTTACAAAGGAAACCGCGGACACTTGTTATCCTAGCAAGGACAGCCGGTTTCCCTTGCAGTATTTTCTCTCCCCTGCGCAATTCCGAGCGCCGGGAGCGGCCCACCCCGGCTGCCCGCCTTGGGCAATCCTGCGGGCAATCCTTCTTGCACGACACCCTCCGGTTCTCGGAATTGTGCAGTGCTCAGAAAAGTGAGTGTGATTTAATTTATGGCTAAATATATTCTCAAGCGAGTTCTGTTCGGCATCTTTTCGATTGTCGTCGTGGTCGGCATCGTGATGATTATGATTTATTCGATTCTCGACCGCAACCTGATTTTCGCCCAGGATACCAACTATTCTAAGACCTCGAATAACCGCCGCACGACCTACAGCATGGAGCAGTGGGAAAAGTACGGCTATCTCGACTATGTTACGTATTCCGATTACCTGACCGCGCTGCGTAACGACGGTGAGATCGACGAGGATACCCGCGCCACAGCCGTCAAGCTCGGCTACACCGCCGAAAGCGACTCCGACCTGACGGCGCAGTACACCGCCCTCTTCACCGAGTACTATGAAAGCCAGGGCTACACTGTCGTGCGGCTGGACGCGGTCATGGCCGGCAAGCGCCTGGCCGATGGCGGCACCGCCGCGCTGTATGCCTACAAGGATATTCCTGTCACCACCCGGCTGCTGGAATACTTCCTGAATATGTTCCATGTGGATAATATTCACTATGTTGAGGAAAATTATCCCGATGCCGATATCGGCGAAATCGGCCTGACCTTCACCCTTTACGACCCCGTCTATGGCGGCGAGAAATTCTCCCCCGCCATTATGGGCAACGGCACGGAGTATAAGTACCTGCTGTATTTCACCGATTCCTTCCCCTATATCCACCAGAATCTCTTCACCATCAACCTCGGCCTGTCCTACACGGTCAACCGCGGTGAGGAGATTACCATCACCATGACCAAGAGCCAAGGCTCCTATGTCTATTCTACAGTGCTGTACCCCACGGGGCTGGTAGAGGAGAGCGCCAACGATTTGCACTCCGCCCGCTATTCCTATCAGTCTGTCACAGGCGAAAGCTCGCTGGCGCTGTACACCGACCGCTTCACCGATGATTACTCCAATGTGCAGACGGTCAAGTCCGGCCTCTCCCGCATGGGCTATTCCTTCATTATTGGCATTATCGCCACGATTTTGGCCTATGCCCTCGGCCTGCCGCTGGGCGTGCTCATGGCGCGAAGGAAGGAGAAGTTCGCCGATAAGCTCGGCACCTTCTACATCGTGTTCATCTCCGCTGTGCCGTCGCTTGCCTACATCTTCATGTTCAAGTCGATTGGCGGCTCGATTCTCGGGCGCACCTACACCACCTTCACCACCGAGGTGATTGACTGGCGTTACTACGTCCTGCCCGTCGTCTCGCTGATGCTGCCGAGCGTTGCAAGCCTGATGAAGTGGCTGCGCCGCTACATGATTGACCAGATGAATTCCGACTATGTCAAGTTCGCCCGCTCCGGCGGCCTGAGCGAGAGCGAGATCTTCTCCAAGCACATCCTGAAGAACGCGGTCATCCCCATTGTCCACGGCATCCCCGGCTCGATTCTCGGCGCGATGACCGGCGCGTTCATCACCGAGCGGATTTATACCGTCCCCGGCGTCGGCGGCCTGCTGATTACCGCCATCCAGAAGTATGATAACGGCGTGATTGTCGGCGTTACGGTGTTCTATGCGGCGCTGTCCGTTGTGTCGATTATCATGGGCGACGTGCTGATGAGCATGGTCGATCCCAGAATTTCCTTTACTGAGAAAGCGAGGTGAGCATCATGGAGGAAAAATTCCA
This sequence comes from Bacillota bacterium, assembly GCA_021200975.1. GTDB lineage: Bacteria > Bacillota > Clostridia > Oscillospirales > Oscillospiraceae > Faecousia. Next base: position 4,362 of record JAJQFT010000007.1, read on the forward strand.
TTCCGCAAAAGAATCCGGCCTCAGCGATGCCGAGCTCTTTACCCACATCGAGAACGATAAGCTGGCGTCCGAGAAAATTACCGCCCCGCGGTATTCCTACTGGCACAGCGTGTTCCGCACCTTTTTCAAAAATAAGTTCAATATCGTCATCCTGCTGCTGCTCGCCGCGGTGATCCTCATGGCCTTCGTCTACCCGATGGTTTCGTCCTACGACCCCTACGCCAACCTGATGGATTCCACCTCGAAGCACCTCACCCCCGCCGCCGCGCTGCAGAAGTACGGCTTCAGCATCCATTGGATTCTCGGCTCGGGCGACGCCGGCCAGTCCACCTTTGACGCCATCTGGTACGGCGCGCGAATCTCCATCGCCCTCGCCGTGGTCTGCGCCGTAATCAACATGACCATCGGCGTGGTGCTCGGCGCGGTTTGGGGCTTCAGCAAGCGGGTCGACCAGTTCATGACCGTGGTGTACAACATTGTGGGCAACATCCCCTATACGCTGCTCATTTCCGTGCTGGTCATGCTGTTCTCGCCCTCGTTCTGGACGATGGTGTTTGCCCTTACCGTCATCGGCTGGATCGGCATCGCCTACTTCTTCCGCACGCAGGTGATTATCATCCGCGACCGTGAGTATAACCTCGCGTCCAAGTGCCTCGGCACAAGCACCTTCCGCATCGCCATGCGCAATATCCTGCCCTTCATGATTTCGCTGATTGTCACCCTCGCCGCCGCCGAGGTTCCCAGCTACATCTCCTACGAGGTGTTCCTGAGCTACATCGGTATGGGCATGTCGAGCGAGTATTCCTCCCTCGGCAACCTGATTTCCGCCGCTGAGTCCGCCATGGTCACCCCCGGCTGGGAGATTGAGTTCTGGGCGCCGGTGGCCATCTCCGCCGTTATTTCTGTGGTGCTGTACGTCGCGGGGCAGAACCTCGGCGACGCGGCCGACCCCAGAACCCACATGTAAGGAGGCACCGCTATGGATAAGAAAGTGCTTCTGCAGGTGAATGACCTGCATGTAAAGTTCCATGTGCGCGGCCGCGTGCTCACCGCCATCCGCGGCATCTCGCTGGATATCTACGAGGACGAGTCCATCGCCATCGTGGGCGAATCCGGCTCCGGCAAGTCGGTGTTCACCAAGACCTTCGCCGGTATGCTCGATGCCAACGGCTTTATCGACAGCGGCTCCGTGATTTTCAACGACGATGAGCTTTCCGACACCACCGTGCTGCTCAACGGCTTTGCCCGCAGCAGCATCGAGCGCGCCGAGAAGAAGCTCAACGAGTATTCCAAGCTCGAGCTGGGCGCGCAGATTTACAAGCAGCTACTCCAGCTCGAATCTGAAAAGCGCTCGCGCGACACCCTCTCCGACGAGGAGGCTGCCAAGTACGACGCCACCCTCAAGGAGCTGAATTACCAGCGCGTCGAAACCTCGAACCAGCTGCAAACCATCGACTCCAAGCACGACAAGGCTACCTACCAGCAGCTCAAGAGCGAGCTGGCCAGCCTGAATGCGCAAATCAAGCAGGCCGAGGCGCAGCGCGCGAGCGACATCAAGGCGCACCATGAGAAAATCAAGAGCGATGAAGCGTATCTGGCCGAGTATGAAAAGCAGCACGCTGCGCTGAAGGCGCAGTATCAGGACGCCGTCTCGAAGGAGATTTCCGACGACACCCGCAAGCGCAACGAGATCCTCGCCAAGGAGATTTATCTTTCCGTCGGCCGCTACCCGCTGCGCCGCCGCATCAAGCTTATCAACGCGCTGCTCAAGGCGCTGAAGAAGGCAATGCAGCTGGGCGTTGACCTGAGCGACGACCTCGCCCGCAACCGCGTGTTCGACGATGTTGCTTTCCGCGTGCGCTATCTCGACGAAACCCCCGAGAAGCTCCACGGAACATGTTATGTCAACCTCGCGAAAATCAACAACCCCGGCGACTGGAGCAAGGTTCGCGGCAAGAAGATTGCGACCGTGTTCCAAGACCCCATGACCTCCCTGAACCCCATCATTACTATCGGCAAGCAGATTACCTCCATCATCCTCAAGCATCAGAACTGCTCCGAGGCGGAGGCGCGCCAGCGCGCCCTGATCCTCATGAAGAAGGTGGGCATCCCCAAGGCCGAGCAGCGCTTCGACGACTATCCTTTCCAGTATTCCGGCGGTATGCGCCAGAGAATCGTCATCGCGATCGCGCTGTCCTGCCAGCCGAAGATTCTGATTTGCGACGAGCCGACCACCGCGCTGGACGTGACCATTCAGGCGCAGATTCTGAAGCTATTGAAGGACTTGCAGAAGGAATTCCACTATTCCATCGTGTTCATCACGCACGACCTCGGCGTTGTGGCCAATATTGCCGACCGCGTGGCGGTCATGTACGCCGGGCAGATCGTGGAAATCGGCGATGTGGAGGAGGTCTTCTACGACCCGCGCCACCCCTATACTTGGGCGCTGATGTCCTCCATGCCGCAGCTTGCCGAGAAGAATACCGAGCTGTATTCCATCACCGGCACGCCGCCGTCGCTGTATAACAAGATTGTGGGCGATCCCTTCGCGCCGCGCAACCCCTACTGCCTGAAAATCGATACCATTGAGGATCCCCCCATGTTCAAAGTTTCTGATACGCACTACGCCAAGACTTGGCTTCTCGACCCGCGCGCGCCCAAGATGGAAAAGCCCGAGGCAATCCGCGATATCCACGAGAAGCTGATTCGCGCATTCAATATTTAAGGAGGGGACGGATATGGCTCTCTTGAAAAAACAGAACATCCTTCCCGAGCACGGCCCCATCAACGAGGAGGGCAAGGAGGTGCTGGTGTCCCTGAAAAATGTGGACATCACCTTCGGCAAGGGCGAAAGCGCTGTGCGCGCCGTGAAGAACGCCTCCTTCGATATCTACAAGGGCGAAACCTTCTCGCTCGTGGGCGAATCCGGCTCCGGCAAGACCACCATCGGCCGCGCCGTGATTCGCGTCAACCCCTGCGCCGCGGGCGAAATCGACTACAAGGGCGTGCGCATCTCCGGCCGCATCTCCAAGAAGCTCGACCGCGAGGTGATTCGCAACATCCAGATGGTATTCCAAGACCCGGCCGCTTCCCTGAACGAGCGCGCCACCGTGGACTATATCATCTCCGAGGGACTGTACAACTTCCACCTGTATGAAAACGAAGCCGACCGCGTCGCCAAGGTGGAGAACATGATCAACGAGGTCGGCCTGCTGCCCGAGCACATGACCCGCTATCCGCACGAATTCTCCGGCGGCCAGCGGCAGCGCATCGGTCTGGCGCGCGCAATGGTCATGGAGCCGGAGCTTGTCGTTGCCGACGAGCCGATTTCCGCGCTGGATGTGTCCATCCGCGCGCAGGTGCTGAACCTGATGAAGAAGTTCCAGCGCGAGCAGGGCACGACCTACCTCTTCATTGCGCATGACCTGAGCATTGTGCGCTACATTTCCGACCGCATTGCCGTCATTTACAAGGGCGACATCGTTGAGATTGCCGATTCGGATGAGCTGTTCAACTTCCCCCTGCACCCCTATACGCACTCGCTGATTTCCGCCATCCCCATCCCCGACCCCAGGCTCGAGAAGAACAAGGTGCTGTACACCTATGACCCCTCCATTCACGACTACAGTACCGAGAAGCCTGAGCTTCGCTGCATCGGCCATGACCACTGGGTATTCGGCACGCAGGCGGAGGTGGATGCCTACCAGGCGACCCGCGATTCGGGCGTGCCGGTGAAGAGCATCACCATCCTCGACCCCGATGACCCCGAGTCCGCCAAAGTCCTCGCTGCGCAGAACGATGCCGATACGCCCGACCCCGTCATGGAAACCCCGCTGCATGATACCGGCAGCCTGTGGTACTCGGTCGGCTCCTTCTTCCTGCCGCCCATCGGCCTGATCGCCGCATGGATTTTCCACCACTTCAAGCATAAGCGCAATGCCAAGGCCTGCCTGCGCGGCGCGCTGACAAGCCTCGGCCTGATCGCGGCGCTGTGCGTCCTGTTCGCGCTGATGCTGTGGGTTGCAACGTTTTAGTCCATGAGCCGCAAAGCCAAGGATAAGCGTCCGAACCTGCCCAAGGTGCGGGAGGTTTCGCTCGACGACCGCTATCTGACCCTGCGGATTGTCTGCCTGGTGCTGATGATTTGCGTCGCGGTGACCATGTTCGCCGTGGGCATCAGCAGCCTGCTCAGCAAGGAGCCGGGCTGGCAGGAGATTTCCGTGAGCAGCGCGGCCGATGCGCCCATCGCCTCGGAGTTCAGCCTGACCTACAATCTCGGCGCCGCCGGCGCGTCGGCGACGGCGGAGGCAAAGGCGCTTACCAGCCTGTATACCACCGCCATGAATTCTGCCTATGAGATTTTCAGCACGAGCGAGGAATATGAGGATGTGCAGAATCTGTACTACCTCAATTCCCACCCGGGCGAGGTCATTACCGTGGACGCGGCGCTCTATGCCGCGCTGGAGGCATTTTCCGGCAGCCGACTGCAATTCTACGGCGGCGTGTACCGGCTGTACCAGAACATTTTCCTCGCGGCGGACGATTTGGAGGCCAGCTACTATGACCCCGCGCTGGATGAGAGCACGGCGGAGTACCTGCAGGAGCTGGTTGCCTTTGCGTCGGATGAGGAGGCGGTTTCGCTTGCGCTTCTGGGTGGCAATACGGTTTGCCTCTGCGTCAGCGAGGAGTATGCCGCCTTTGCGGCGGAGTATGGGCTCACGAATTTCGTCGATTTCTCTTACCTTACGAACGCTGTGATTGCCGACTATGTCGCCGACGAGCTGATTGCGGGCGGCTATACGCTCGGTATCCTCTCGAGCATGGATGGCTTCCACCGCTCGCTCGGCGACTCCGGTGAGTCCTATTCGCTCAGCGTCTACGCGCTCTCTGACTCGGAGGCCTATCCCGCCGCGACGCTTACCTATTCCGGCGCGGCCGCTGTGGTGAGCCTGCGCGTCTTCGCCTTGGACGATGATGTGCAGCTTCAGCACTACACCTATGCGGACGGGACGCTGCGCCACCCCTATTTCAGCTTAGAAACGGGGGAGCAGCTCGCTGCGCTCGATGCGCTCACGGTTTACAGCAATTCTCTCGGCTGCACGGAGGTCGCGCTGCAAGCGCTGGCTGCCTATATCGCGCCCGAGCTGGATCCGCTCGCGCTGGCGGGGCTGGGCTATGTGTACTGCGACGGCAGCACCATCCACTACAACGATTCGGCCGTTACCATTACCGACAACTACGAGGGTACTTCGCTCGAAAAGCAGATCGTTTTGGATGACTGAACCAATTTTACCACAAAAAGCGGAGCCGGAGCTTTCCGACTCCGCTTTTTCATGGAATTGTGTCCATTTGTCAATGATGTGAGACCGAAAAAAGGAAAGAGTTTATTCATTAGA
>JAJQFT010000038.1:0-12458 GCA_021200975.1 Bacillota bacterium
CAAACTCAATCGCTTTTTTCTATACCTTGGTCTCACATCTATTGTAACGCTACAACTTTCCTATATTTATGCCAATTATGGCATTGACTTTCTGAGGCAAAATGAGTAAAATAGTAGCGATATGTCACACCCCCGCATTCCCCACGGGCATACATATATTTTTCAATCAGGAGGAATTCATTTTGAACGATTGGGACAAGCTCGTCACCGTTGAGCAGATGGAGGAGGCGACCAACGCCTTGCTGGAAACCGGCAAGAAGGTCGGCGCTGACTCCTGGCAGCAGCGTGTGAAAAACCAGACTCCCCACTGCGGCTTCGGCGAGGCAGGCACCTGCTGCCGGATTTGCACCATGGGCCCGTGCCGCATCACCCCGAAGAGCCCGCGCGGCATCTGCGGCTGCGATGTGCACGGTATCGTCGCGCGCAACTACCTGCGCTTCACCGCGGGCGGCGCGGCTACGCACTCCGACCACGGCCGCAGCATCTGCCACACCCTCTACCAAGCCAAGGAGGGCGGCGCCTATCAGGTAAAGGACGCCGAGAAGCTCACCCGCATCGCCCACGAATGGGGCATCGAAACCGAAGGGCGGGACATCTACGAGGTCGCGCACGAGGTGGCCGAGGTCGCCCTGATGGAATACGGCAAGCCCTTTGGCGTGCAGCGCTTCCTCAAGCGCGCACCCGAGCACACCCAGAAGCTCTGGCACGACGCCGAAATCGAGCCGCGCGCCATTGACCGGGAGGTTTCCCAGTCGATGCACATGACCCACATGGGCTGCTCGAGCCTGCCCGAGGCGCTGATTAAGCAGTCGCTGCGCGCCGGCCTGAGCGACGGCTGGGGCGGCTCGATGTGCGGCACCGAATTCTCGGACGTGCTCTTTGGCACCCCCAAGCCCGTGGACACCACCGCCAACATCGGCGTGATGGAGAAGGACATGGTCAACATCATCGTGCATGGGCACGACCCCAGCCTGTCCGAAATGGTCGTATTCTATGCCAACGACCCCGAGATGATTGCGCTGGCCAAGGAGCAGGGCGCGAAGGGCATCAATGTCGCAGGCGTCTGCTGCACCGGCAATGAGGTTGCCATGCGCAAGGGCATCCCGATGGCGGGCAACTTCCTGCAGCAGGAAAATGTCGTACTTACCGGCGCCTGCGAGGCCATCGTGGTGGACGTGCAGTGCATCTTCCCCGCCCTCGGGCCGCTGAGCAAGTGCTTCCATACCAAGTTTATCACCACCTCTCCCATCGCCCAGATGCCGGACGCGGAATATATGCGCTTCAGCGAGGAAACCGCCGCCGAGAACGCGAAGAAAATCGTACGCACCGCCGTGCTGAACTTCAAAAACCGCGACCAGAGCCTCGTGAACATCCCGCAGCTGAAATCCAAGGCGCGCGTGGGCTACTCCGTGGAGGCCATCAAGAAATGTCTGGACGGCGTGACCAACTCCCATGTGGACGAAACCGGCACCCTGAAGCCGCTGGCGGACTGCGTCAAGTCCGGCGTGCTCCGCGGCGCGGTCGCGATGGTCGGCTGCAACAACCCCAAGGTTCGCCCGGACTATGCGCATATTGAGCTGATGAAGAAGCTGCTCAAGAACGACATTATCGTGGTCGTTTCCGGCTGCTCGGCGCAGGCCGCAGCGAAGGCCGGCCTGATGGATCCCGAGCTTGCCCCGCAGTACTGCGGCGAGGGGCTCAAGCGCGTGTGCAAGCTCGTCGGCATTCCGCCCGTGCTGCACATGGGCTCGTGCGTGGATATTTCCCGCATGATGATCCTCGCCGCAGATCTGGCCAAGGATTGGGGCATCAACATCTCCCAGATCCCGCTGGTCGGCTGCGCGCCCGAGTGGATGTCCGAGAAGGCTGTGTCCATCGGCAACTATGTGGTCGCCACCGGCATCGACACCTACCTTGGCGTTGACCCCTACTCCAAGGGCTCGACCGAGGTCACGGAGCTGCTACAGGGCGAAACCGGCTGCAAGGAGTGGGTCGAGGCGCACTACATCGTCGATACCGACATCGAGAGCCTTGGCGACAAGATGATTGCCGACATCGAGGCCAAGCGCGCCGCGCTGGCCATCTGACGCGGAAGCTCTACATTATTATAATATGAAAATTGCAATTACCGGAAAGGGCGGCGTGGGCAAGACCACGCTCGCCGCTACCCTCGCCCGGCTCTATGCCGCCGAGGGGCGCACGGTTCTGGCGGCCGACGTAGACCCCGACGCGAACCTTGGCATGGCGCTGGGGCTTAGCGAGGAGGAGGTCAACGCCATCGTCCCCATCTCCAAAATGCGGACGCTGGTGGAGGAGCGCACCGGCGCGAACGACTTCAACCGCTTCTACCGCCTCAACCCCCAGGTTTCCGACATCCCGGACAAGTATTCGCGCGATGTCAACGGCGTGAAGCTGCTCGTAATGGGCACGGTGGACGTCGGCGGCTCAGGCTGCGTCTGCCCGGAGCATGTGATGCTCAAATCCGTCCTGTCCGCCCTCGTTTTCCGCAAGGACGACGTGGTGGTTATGGACATGGAGGCAGGGCTGGAGCATCTCGGCCGCGGCACGGCGAGCTTGGTGGACGCCTTCATCGTGGTGGTCGAGCCGGGCGCGCGCAGCATCCAGACCTATGAGAAGGTCAAGCTGCTCGCGGCGGATCTGGGCATCTACAAGGTATGCGTGGTCGCCAACAAAATCCGCAGCGAGGAAGACCGCGCCTTCGTCCGCAGCCGCGTGCCGGAGGATGCGCTGCTCGGCTTCATCGGCTACGACAGCGACGTGATCGCGGCGGACTTGGGCGGCCTCTCGCCCTACGACTGCTGCCCGGACGCGCTGGCCTCCATCCGGGAGATCAAGGCAAAATTGGATTCTAAAACGTAATCAGAAGAAAGGACATATTTTGTATGGGATTATTTGAAAGAGTATTCCGCGGCTCCGACGAAATGGTGGCCAAGGCCCGCGCCGAGCTGAGCGGCGTGCTGGCCGAGCTTGGCGAGAGCGCGCCGATGGTCATGCCCGACACCGCCTATTCGCTCGCCTGTATCAACGCCTATCTCGGCAAGAAGGTAACCACCCTTGCCGAGCTGAAGGATGCCCTTGCGGATGTGGAGGGCATGATGCTCCGCGAGCCACGCACGAACTCCATCTTCCAGTCCGGCGTCGGCACGGCGATCGCCGCCGAAATCATCGAGGCGACCAAGTACGCCCGCAGCAGCACCCCCTACGCGGGCACGCCCTACCACGGCCACTTCACCGACGCCGAGGTGCGCGAGCTGGGCGTGCCGCTCGTCACCGGCGATCTGCCCGGCTTTGTCGTTATCATCGGACCCGCCCCCAGCACCGAGGAGGCCGTCGCGCTCGTGAAGGGCTATCAGTCGCGCGGCATCTTCGTATTCCTGATTGGCGGCATTATCGAGCAGATGCTCGAGGCCAAGGTAAACATGGGCTTCAACGTCCGCCTCGTCCCCACCGGCGAGGATATCTGGAGCGTGGGGCACATCATCTCCCTCGTCGTGCGCGCGGCTATGATTTTCGGCAACGTGCAGCCCGGCGACGCGGAGGGCTTCCACAACTACACCTTCGAGCGCATCAACGCGATGGTCAACGCCTTTAAGCCGGTGACGGATATCGTCGTCGCCTGCGGCGCGGGCGCCATCAAGCTGGGCTTCCCGGTCATCACCAACGATACCGACGATATCTGGGTCGTCCCCAAGAGCCTGATCATCAACGAGAACATCGCCGACTGGATGGACACCTCCATCGAGGCGCGCGGCATCAAGCTGAAAATTACCAATATCGATATCCCCGTGGCCTACGCCTCCGCCTTTGAGGGCGAGATCATCCGCCGCGGCGATATGCAGGTGGAGGTTGACGGCTCGCGCGTGGACTGCTTCGAGCTGGTAAAGACCTGCGACGCCTCCGAGGTGGAGGATCACAAGATCGAGGTCATCGGGCCGGAGCTGGACGAGATCCCCGTCGGCTCCAAGATTTCCCTGAGCTACACCGTCAACGTCGCGGGCAAGGCCATGCAGCCGGACTTCGAATCCGTCATGGAGCGCAAGTTCCACTCCTACCTCAACTGCGTGGAGGGTCTGATGCACACCGGCCAGCGCGATATGATTCGCGTCCGCATTTCCAAGGCCGATTTTGAGGCCGGCTTCCGCTTCCGTCACATTGGCGAGGTGCTCTATGCCAAGGTCAAGAGCGAATTCGAGGCCGTGGTGGACAAGTGCTCCGTGCGCATCGTCGTGGACGCCGAGCAGAATAAGCAGCTTCGCGCGCAGGCGAACGTGGTATTCGCCAAGCGGGACGACCGCCTGAAATCCATGACCGACGAATCCGTGCCGGTGTACTACACCTGCATCATGTGCCAGGCCTTCTCGCCGAGCCATGTGTGCATCGTCACCCCCGAGCGGCTCGGCCTGTGCGGCGCCGTTTCGTGGCTGGACGCGAAGGCTACCAACGAGCTCGACCCCACCGGCCCGTGCCAGGTGGTGCCGAAGGAGCACTGCATCGATGAAAACCTCGGCCGCTACGAGGACGTGGACGAGGCCGTGTTCAAGTATTCCCACGGCGCGCTGGAGCATGTAACACTCTACTCCCTCTTCCAAGACCCGATGACCAGCTGCGGCTGCTTCGAGTGCATCTGCGGTGTGGAGCCGGTGAGCATGGGCGTGGTCATCACCACCCGCGAGCACGCGGGCATGACCCCGCTCGGCATGAGCTTCTCCGAGATGGCCTCCATGACCGGCGGCGGCGTGCAGACCCCAGGCTTCATGGGGCACGGCAAGCAGTTCATCTCCTCCAAGAAGTTCCTGAAGGCGGAGGGCGGCCTCGGCCGCATTGTCTGGATGCCCAAGGAGCTGAAGGAGCAGGTGCGCGAGCGGCTGGACGAATCCGCGCTGGAGCTGTACGGCGTGGAGCATTTCACCGACATGGTCGCCGACGAAACCATCTGCGTGGACGACCCCGAGCAGCTTCTGGAATACCTCACCGAGGTTGGCCACCCCGTGCTGAGCATGGAGCCGTTCGATATGTAAATTCCTCCCAGTTCCCCAAAAATCCCGCCGAAAATCGGCGGGATTTTTTGACTTTTCTTCCTCCGCTTGCCGGATATATTCGCCCGCAAAGCGAATATCCTAGCTTCGGAGGGGATGCAAATGCGCGCATGGATTTCCCTGCTTTGCCTGCTGTGCGGCCTTGCGGGCGGCTGCCGCGCGGAGGAGTCGCTGCCGCCCTGCCGGACGGTAACTGCCATCCGCGTCGTTTACGAAAGCGGCGACTACCGCTTCGCGCGCGAATACCGCTCTGACGAGAAGCTTCAGGAGCTTCTGTGGTACCTGCGGCGGCTGGAGCCGTGGGGCACGCTGCGCGAGGAGCCGGCGGCCGAGGGCGGGGACTACTACCTGATTCTCGCCTACAGCGACGGCACAAGCTGCCTGTACCGCCAGCGCGGCGAGGAATACCTGTGCCGCGAGGGCGGGCAATGGCAGACCATCAACCCCGAGCGCGGCGCGGAGCTGAGCTTCCTGCTCGCCACCTTGCCGGGGGATTAGGAAGCGCGGGACGCCGCGGGCGATGGATCCCGGGCTTTCTCAGCGCAGCACCAGCGTGTCGCTGTCGGCGTCCACCGTAAGGGTCTGCCCCGGCGAAACCGCGCCGCGCAGGATCTGCTGGGCGAGCATATTCTCCACGGTGTGCTGCACATAGCGGCGCAGCGGCCGCGCGCCATACTCGGGGTCGTAGGCGCAGCGGACGATGCAATCCTTCGCCTGCTCGGTCAGCTCGCAGCGAAGCTGCTGCGGCGCAAGCCGCGCATTGAGCCGCGCAATCTGCAAATCGACAATCGCGCCAATATTTTCGCGCGTCAGGGGCTTATAGAACACAATCTCATCGAGCCGGTTGAGGAATTCCGGGCGGAAGGTGCGGCGCAGCAGCGCCATCACCTGCTCCTTGGCCGCCGGGTCAATCCCGCCGTCCTCCCGGATGCCGCTCAGCAGCACGTCCGAGCCGAGGTTGGAGGTGAGAATCAGCACGGTATTCTTGAAATCGACCGTCCGCCCCTGCGAATCGGTGATGCGCCCATCGTCCAGCACCTGCAGCAGCACATTGAACACGTCCGGGTGCGCCTTCTCGACCTCGTCGAACAGCACCACGCTGTACGGGCGGCGACGCACCGCCTCCGTGAGCTGGCCGCCCTCCTCGTAGCCGACGTATCCCGGAGGCGCGCCGAGCAGACGCGAAACCGAGAATTTTTCCATATATTCCGTCATATCGATGCGCACAAGGTTATTCTCGTCGTCAAACAGCGCCTGCGCGAGCGCCTTGGCAAGCTCTGTTTTCCCTACGCCGGTCGGGCCAAGGAAGAGGAAGCTCCCGATTGGGCGATTGGGGTCCTGAATCCCCGCGCGCGAGCGCTGGATGGCCTCGGTGACGGCCTGCACCGCCTCATCCTGCCCGACGACGCGCTGATGCAGCGTCGCAGATAGGTTCAACAGCTTCTCCTTCTCGCCCTGCACCAGCCGCGAAACGGGGATCCCCGTCCACCGCTCGACGATGCGGGCGATCTCCTCGTCCGTCACCCGGTCGCGCAGGAGGCTCCCCTCCGCGCGCGAGCGCGCCTTCTGCTCCTCGGCGGCGAGCTCGCGCTGCAGCTGCGGCAGGCGGCCATACTTCAGCTCGGCGGCCTTCTCGAGGTCGTAGCTCTGCTCCGCCTTTTCCATCTCGCGGTTCAGCTCCTCGGTCTGGCGGCGAAGCTCCTGCACCCGCGTCATGGCGGATTTTTCATTTTCCCAGCGCGCTTTCATCACGCGCATGGTATCCTTCTCCTCCGCCAGCTCCTTTTGCAGCTGGGTCAGGCGCGCGGCCGAGAGCGAATCGCTCTCTTTTTTCAGCGCGGCCTCCTCGATCTCGAGCTGGGTGATGCGGCGCTGCACCGCGTCCAGCTCAGTGGGCATGGAGTCGGCCTCGGTGCGGATCTGGGCGCAGGCCTCGTCAATCAGGTCGATGGCCTTGTCCGGCAGGAAGCGGTCGGTAATATAGCGGTCGGAGAGCGTCGCCGCGGCGATAATCGCCGAATCGGCAATCTTCACGCCGTGGAAAAGCTCATAGCGCTCCTTCAGGCCGCGCAGAATGGAAACCGTATCCTCCACGCTCGGCTCGCGCACAAGCACGGACTGGAAGCGCCGCTCCAGCGCCGCGTCCTTCTCGATATACTCGCGGTATTCGTCGAGCGTCGTCGCGCCGATGCAGTGCAGCTCGCCGCGGGCGAGCATAGGCTTGAGCAGGTTGCCCGCGTCCATGCTGCCCTCGGTCTTGCCCGCGCCGACGATGGTGTGCAGCTCGTCGACAAAGAGGATGATTCGCCCATCGGACTCCTTGACCTCGCGCAGGACGGCCTTCAGCCGCTCCTCGAACTCGCCGCGGTACTTCGCGCCGGCAATCAGCGCGCCCATATCCAGCGAAAAGATGGTCTTATCCTGCAGCGCCTTCGGCACATCCTTCCTGACGATGCGCTGCGCCAGCCCCTCGGCAATGGCAGTCTTGCCCACGCCCGGCTCGCCGATGAGCACGGGGTTATTCTTGGTTTTGCGCGAGAGGATGCGGATGACGTTGCGGATTTCCTCGTCGCGCCCAATCACGGGATCCATCTTCCCCAGCGAGGCAAGCTTGACGAGGTCGGTGCCGTACTTTTCGAGCGCGTCATAGGTGCCCTCGGGGTCGTCGGTGGTCACCTTCTGGCTGCCGCGCAGGGCGCGCAGCGCAGTGAGCACCCGCTCACGGTCGATACGATAGTCGCTGAAGAGCGTCTTGAGGCTGCCCTGCGCGCTCTCGACCAGCGCGAGCAACAGGTGCTCGGCGGAAACATACTCGTCCTTCATCTGCGCGGCCTCGTCCTCGGCGCGCGTAAGCGCGGCCTCAAGCGCCGGGGAGAGGTACAGCTCGCCGCCGCTGACCTGCGGCAGCTTGTCCAGCTCGCGGTCGAGCGCGGCGCGCAGGCTCTCAAGCGTGACCTCCATCTTCTCGAGCAGCTGCGGCACAAGCCCCTCGGGCTGGTTAATCAGCGCGCTGAGCAGGTGCTGCGGCTCAAGGCTCTGATGCCCGAGGTTTTTGGCCAGCCGCTCGGCATTCTGGACGGCCTCAAGCGATTTTTTGGTATATTTTTCAAAGTTCATGCTAACAGCTCCTTTTGGAAACAGGTTTAGCACTCTTTTAGCTAGAGTGCTAATTTCTATTGCATACTATACTCCCTTTTCCCAAAAAGTCAAGAACCATGCAAAAAAATTCACAATCGCCGCGGCGCTCCCGCGTAAAAAAAGAAGGCCGGCGTGCTTCGCGCCGGCCTCTCTTTCATTAGCTGCCGTATTTTTCCTTTAGGTACAAGACGGCCTCGCGGTAGCCCTCGAGCCCGTGCCCCTTGATGGTTTTCTCGCAGTACATCCCGGCGTAGGAAATCTGGCGGAAGGGCTCCCGCGCGTCTACATCGGATATATGCACCTCCACCGCCGGAATCGCCGCCGCCTTCAGCGCGTCGAGAACGGCGACGCTCGTATGCGTGTACGCCGCGGGGTTGATCACAATCGCGTCGAAAACGCCCCGCGCCGCCTGAATCTGGTCGACAAGCGCGCCCTCGTGGTTGGATTGAAACTGCGTCAGCTCGAGCGCTTCCTCTTTCGCGGTCTGCTCGAGCAGCGCCAGCAGGTCGGCGAAGCTCCGCTTGCCGTAGATGCCCGGCTCGCGAATGCCCAGCATATTGATATTCGGCCCGTTCAGCACCAGAATTTTCATGTTTCCGGCTCCTTTTCTCCCAGAATCTGCGCAGCCGTGCGCGCGGCCGTGCCGTTATTATCCACAACCTCGTCGGCAAAGGCGGCGTAGAGCGGGCGGCGCTCGCGCCACATCTGGCGCAGGGGCGTAGCCTGCGAGAGCGGCCGCCCCTCGCGCGGGAGGCGCGACAGCTCGCGCCGGAGCCAGAAAATCCGCCCGTTTTGATGCAGGAGCGGATAATTTTCCGGCCGCGTGACGCAGCCGCCGCCGGTGGCGAGCACGAGCGCCGACTCCCTGCCCAGCCGCTCCAGCGCGGCGGTTTCGCGGCGGCGGAAGCCCGCCTCGCCCTCCCGGGCGAAAATCTCCGGCACACCGCAGCCGGCCTCGCGGACGATTTCGGCATCGACATCCACGAATTTTCGCCCGGTTTTCGCGGCAAGCAGCCTGCCGATGGTGGACTTTCCGCAGCCGGGCATTCCAATCAGGACGATATTTTCCATGGAAAAGCGCAGCTTCTGGTAAATTTCCTCGATTTTCTCCTGCGCGATGGGCGCGTTCAAAAAGCACTCCGCGCTCTCCTTCGCCTGCGCGACGAGCATCCTCAGCCCGTTGCCGGTGACGAGGCCGCGCGCCTCGGCGTCCAGCAGCAGCCGGGTGCGCGCGGGGTTATAAATCACGTCGAGCACCATCTCCAAATTCGGCAGCACACGCAGATCCACCGGGCTCTCGCCCGCCGCCGGATACATCCCGACGGGCGTGGCATTGACAAGGATTTGCGCATCGGCATGGCGGGGGAGATTGCCGTAATTATCCGCGCCGGAGCGGGAAATGACGACCACCTGCGCCCCCTGCGCGCGCAGCACGGCGCACACCGTATTCGACGCGCCGCCCGAGCCGAGGACGAGCGCCTTCCTGCCCGCGACCGGCTGCCCCGCGTGCGCGAACATCGCCTCGAAGCCGGAATAATCGGTATTGTGCCCATAGAGGCTGCCGTCCGGGCGGCGCACGAGCGTATTCACCGCCCCGAGCGCGCGGGCACGCTCGCTGAGCGCGGCACAATAGGGGATGACCGCCTTTTTATAAGGAATGGTCACATTCACTCCGGCAAAATCCCCCCGGCGCAGAAAATCCTCCAAATTCTCCGGCTCGACCTCAAAAAGCTCATAGGAATACGGCGCAAGAAGCGCGTGGATGGCCGGGGAATAGCTGTGCCCCAGCCTCCGCCCCAGCAGACCGCAGCGCATCAGACGACCTCGCTGTAGCTGCCGAGGTACTTAAACTCCTCGCACAAATCCTCCAATTCGCACATCAGTTGCACAAATTCCTCGGAATAGATGGAGGTATCCAAGTCAAAGTAGAACATGAATTCAAAGTCCCGGTCGGGAATCGGGCGCGATTCCAGCTTGGTGACGTTGATGCCCAGCACATACATCCGCGCGAGCACCTTATACAGCGCGCCGGGGCGGTGCGAGAGCACCATCATGATGCTGGTCTTGTCCGAGCCGGGGTAAATCTCCAGCTTCTTGGAGATGCAGATAAAGCGGGTGCGGTTGTTGCCCTTGTCCTGCACGCCGGGGCGCAGGCAGCTAAGGCCGTACAGCTCCGCGCAGCTGCGGCTCGACAGCGCCGCAACATCCATGCGCCCGGAATTGGCGACCGTCTCCGCCGCGATGGCGGTATTGTCCACGGCGGTGATTTTCACATCCTTGAGCGTGCTCAGGAACTCGCTGCACTGGGAAATCGCCTGCTCGTGGGAGATGATTTCGCGGATCTGCTCGATCTTCGCGCCCTTGTTGGCGAGCAGATTGTGGTCAACCTTCAGCCGGAAGGTGCGCACAATGGAGAAATTGTGGCGAATCATCAGGTCGTAGACCTTGTTGACCGAGCCGGCCGTGGAATTCTCAATGGGCAGCACGCCATACTCGCACAGCCCCTGCTCGATGGCGGAGAACACCGCGTCGAAGGACTTAAAATAGAATAAGAAGGGATTTTTGAAAATCTTCTCGCTCGCAATCTGCGAGTAGGCGCCCTCGACCCCCTGGCAGGCGACCATCGGCGCGGGCGGGAAGAGGCTCGGCGTTTCCTCGATGGCGCGGGTGATGCGCCGGTAGAGCTCGCTTTGCTGGTTGAGGCGCTTGCTCTGGTAGCTGCGGCTGAGCTCGAAAATCATGGAGTACAGCACTTGGGTGTAGTTCGCCATCTCCGGGCCGGCCTTCTCGGCGACCTCCTTGAGGATGCTGCGCTCGCGCGCGGGGACGAACACCGGCAGGTCCTGCTCCTTCTTGCAGTCGGCGATCTGGGCGGAGAGCGCCATCCGATTCTTGAAAAGCTGAACAATTTCATCGTCGATTTGGTCAACCTGACCGCGAAGTTCGGAAATTTCCATATTTTTCCTGTCCTTTCTATTTTGTACCCAGCAGGGTATCGAATACGGCAATGGCCGCGACGGCCTCCGCCACCGGCACCGCGCGCGGCGCGATGCAGGGGTCGTGCCGCCCCGTAATCTCGAGCGGGCACGGCTGCATCGTGCGCAGATCCACGCTCTGCTGCGGCCGCGCGATGGAGGGCGTGGGCTTCACGGCAAGGTGCATCAGCAGCGGCATGGCGTTGGTGATGCCGCCGAGGATGCCCCCGCAATGGTTCGTCACGGTGACGACCCTGCCGCCCTCGACGGCAAAGGCATCGTTATTCTCGCTGCCGCGCCGGTCGGCCGCGGCGAAGCCCGCACCGAACGACACGCCCTTCACCGCCGGGATCGCGAAGGCAAGGCTGGCAATGCGGCTCTCCATGCCCTCGCAGCCGGGGCCTCCCAGCCCCGCCGGCAGGCCGGTGACGGCGCACTCCACCACGCCGCCGACGCTGTCGCCCTCGGCGTGGACTTTGGCAATCCGCTCGCGCATTTTCTCCCCCTTTTCGGGGCTCAGCACCGGGAAATCGGGCGAAACGCGGTCGATTTCCGGGTGCAGGGGGTCAAAGGCATCATCCGCAATGCCGCCGATGCTTTGCAGGTGCGCAGCAACGCGGATGCCCCGCTCCTCCAGCCAGAGCTTGCACAGCCCGCCCGCCACGCACAGTGGCGCAGTGAGCCGGCCGGAAAAATGCCCGCCGCCCGCGGCATCGGCGAAGCCGCCGTACTTGACGAAGGCGGTATAGTCCGCGTGACCGGGCCGAGGCGTGAAGCGAAGCGCCTCGTAGTCGCGCGAGCGCGTATTGTGGTTGTAAATCACCGCTGTGAGCGGCGCGCCGGTGGTATGCCCATCCAGCACGCCGGATAAAAACTCCGGCCTGTCCTCCTCCCGCCGCGGGGTTGACCACGCGTTCTGCCCCGGCGCGCGGCGGTTGAGGAACTGCTGCAAGCGCGCCTCCTCCACCGGCAGGCCGGCGGGCACGCCCTCCATCGTCATGCCGATGGCAGCACCGTGGGACTCACCAAAGACGCTGAGCTTCAGATTTTCTCCGTACATGGCATTGCGCTCCCTTCCTCAAATTGCAGCCGCCCGCCAAGAGCCGCGTAGTCACACCAGAAGTCGGGGTAGGACTTATCCACCGCCTGCGCGCCCAGAATGGTCACCGGCTCGGTGCAGGCGGTTGCCGCGAGTTGGGCCCCCCAAGCGGATGGGGGGGGGCGCAAATGAAAAACCCGTCCCCCCCCCCCGGCGGGGGTGGACACAAAACCGGGGTTTTAACCCCCC
>JAJQFT010000038.1:12468-47297 GCA_021200975.1 Bacillota bacterium
CGCGGCAACCGCCTGCACCGAGCCGGTGACCATTCTGGGCGCGCAGGCCGGTTGGCTCAACAAGCAGGGTGTTTTCCCCCGCCTCCGCGCGGCCGCCGAGGGCGGCGAGCAGGGCGGTCACCGCCGCGACCCGGTCGCTCTCCTTGAGCCGCAGGCGGCGAATATCGGTAAATTCCGCGCCATGGCAGACGGCGGCGGTGACGGCGAGAATCGGCACCAAATCGGGAATATCCCGCGCCGAAATGCGCGCATTGCCCGCGCGCAGCCGGGGCAGCAGCGCGGCAACCGCGCGATCGCCCTGCGCGGAATCCTCCCGCAGCCCCGTGACCTCCACGCGCGAGCCGAGCGCGGCGGCAGCGAGGAAGAAGGCGGCGTTGCTCCAATCGCCCTCCACCGCGAGCCGCTCCGGCACGGGGCGGGAGAAGATGTCGATCGCCTCGCGCGTCATGGCGATATAGGGCGCGGACTCGACCGTGCCGGTGACCTCCACACTGGAATTGCCCAAAATCCTCGCGGCAAACAGCAAGCCGGATACAAACTGGCTCGAAACGCTGCCGTCAATTTTGTATTTCCCCGCGCGCAGCTGCCCGGTGCAGCGAACGGTATCGGGCGTGGGGCGGCTGAGCGTGAGCCCCATGCGCGTGAGCTCCTCCCACAGGGGGCTGAGCGGCCGCTGCGGCAGCCGACCCTCCATGCAGAAGCAGGCATCGACGCCGAGCGCGCCCGCCACGGGGAGCAGGAAGCGCAGGGTCGAGCCGCTTTCGCCAACCTCCAGCCGCGCCGTGCGCGGCGGGCGATCGATGGGCGTCACCGCGAAGCCCTCCGGCGTTTCGGTAATGCGCGCGCCAAGCGCATTCAGGCAGCGGGCGGTGGCCTCCATGTCGCGGCTTCTGCGCGGGCACAGGAGCGTCACGCGCTGCGTGCCGAGCGCGGCGCAAATCAGCAGCCGGTGCGCCTGCGACTTAGCGGGAATCGCGGCGACCGTGCCCGCAATCCTTTGCGGAAAAATGGTAAGATTCATGCCCGCCTCCACATTCAGCCGTGCAAAGCGAGGCGCAGCAGCGGCAGCAGCCCGTCCACGGGGGTCGGCACAATGTCGCAGCGTCCAATCTCGCGCGGGACGATCAGGCTCACCATGCCGCCGCGCCGCTTCTTATCGGACAGGGCAGCCTCGGCGAGCGCGCTCGCCGGGAAGGGGCAGGCCGTAGAAAAACCGAATTGCTCCAAAAGGTTCTTTGTTTTTTGGAAAACCGAGGCGTCACACCAATTTTTGGCGGCAGAAATTTCGCAAATCAGCGCCATGCCAATCGCGACGGCGCAGCCGTGCGAGATGGCGAAGCCGCTGCGCGCCTCCACGCCGTGCCCCAGCGTGTGGCCGAGATTGAGCTTCATGCGCTCGCCGCGGTCGAATTCATCCGCCTGCACCGCACGCCGCTTCCACTCGACACAGCGGGCAATGACCTCCTCGCGCGGGAAATCCAGCCCTGTCTGCTCAAGCAGCGCGAAAAGCGGCGCATCGTACAGCAGGGCATACTTGATGATTTCCGCGCAGCCATCGCGGAAAACGGCGGGCGGCAGGGTGGCCAGCGCGTCGCAATCGGCTATCACGAGGCTCGGCTGCCAGAACGCGCCCGCGAGATTCTTCCCGGCGGGCAGGTCGATGGCGGTCTTGCCGCCCACGCTCGAATCCACGGCGGCGAGCACCGTGGTCGCCAGCTGCACATATTCCACGCCGCGCAGGTAGGTCGCGGCGGCAAAGCCGCAAACGTCGCCGACGACGCCGCCGCCAAGTGCGACAAGCAAATCCGCGCGCGTGAGGCGGTTCTCGGCAAGGAAATTCAGCAGTGTAAGATAGGTTTCGCCGGTTTTGCTTGCCTCCCCGGCAGGAAAAACGAAGAAAACCGGGTTAAAACCGGCGCTTTTCAGGCTATTTACCAGCTTTTCGCCATAAATCGGCCAAACGTTGCTGTCGCTCACAATCGCCGCGCGGCAGGGGCTGTGCGCCAGCGCGATCGCCTCCCCGGCGCGTGCAAGCAGACCGGAGCCGACCTGCACGCGGTAGGCGCGGGATGCCTCGACACAAATTTCTCTCATCCGTCTACCTCCTCCTTGCGCTTTTTGCCCTCCTCCAGCAGCGCGGTCAGCGCCCCGGCATCGCCGCAGCGCAGGGCAAGCCGGTACTTTTCCAGATTTTCTATATAGGTATCCAGCTCAAAAAGCAGATTTTCCCGGTTATTCAGGAACAATTCTGCCCACATAGGGGCATTGAGCCACGCGACGCGGGTCAGATCGCGGTAGCTACCGGCCGAGAAGCCGTCGTGCGCGCGGGCGGTGGGGGACTTGATGAAGGCATTGCTCAGGATGTGCGGCATCTGCGAGGTGAAGGCGATGCGCGCGTCGTGCTGCTCGGCGGTGCACACGGAGAAGGATCCGAAGCCGCAGGGGGCGAAGGCGTCCTTGCAGCGCTGCAGGAGGAAAATATCGTCGAAAACCGGCGGCACAAGCACCATCGGCGTGCCGTGGAAGAGATTCGCGCGGCTGTACTTATAGCCCGAGTAGTGCGAGCCGGCCATCGGGTGGCCGCCGACAAAGGTGAAGCCGTAGCGCGCCGCAATCGGGAACGCGGCCTCGCAGACCTCGCGCTTGACACCGCACAGGTCTACCACCAGCGCATCGCGCGCCAGCGCCGGCGCATGCGCGCGCAGAAAATCCACGCACGCCGCCGGATAGACCGCCAGCAGGAGCAGGCTGCACCCGCCGATCGTTTCGTCCGACAGCACGCCCTGCACCACGCCCGAGAGCTGGGCAAATTCAAGAATGCTCTCGTCGGTATCCGCGGCGAAAACGCGGTGCCCCGCCTGCGAATAGGCGCGCGCCATCGAGCCGCCAATCAGCCCCAGCCCGAGAATGCCGACATTCACCGCACGGCCTCCCGGATTTTGTGCACGCGGCGGCTGACCGTGTCGAACTGCGCAGGGGTGAGGCTCTGCGCGCCGTCGCACAGCGCCTTGGCGGGATTGTTATGCACCTCGATCATGATGCCGTCCGCCCCGCAGGCCACGGCGGCGCAGGCCATCGACGGCACGAGCGCGGATTTGCCGGTCGCGTGGCTGGGGTCGACCACAACGGGCAGGTGCGTCATCTCGTGCAGCTGCGACACGGCGGAGAGGTCGAGAGTGTTGCGCGTGGCGGTTTCAAAGGTGCGGATGCCGCGCTCGCAGAGAATCACGTTCTCGTTGCCTTCGCTCATAATATACTCTGCGCTCATCAGCAGCTCCTGCAGGGAGTTGGCAAGCCCGCGCTTGAGGAGGATGGGCTTGTTGGTTCTGCCGATTTCCTTCAGCAGGTCAAAATTCTGCATATTCCGCGCACCGATCTGAATCACGTCCACGTCCGCGAACAGGTCGAGGTGGTTGATGTTCATCAGCTCGGTGACGATGGGCATCCCCGTCGCCTCCTTGGCCTTCAGCAGCAGCTTCAGCCCATCCGCGCCCAGCCCCTGAAAGGCGTAGGGCGAGGTTCGGGGCTTGAAAGCGCCGCCGCGCAAAATGTCGGCGCCGGATTCCTTCACCGCTTGGGCGACGCCGATGATTTGCTCCTCGGTTTCAATCGAGCAGGGGCCGGCGATCATCGCGAAGTAGCCGCCGCCGATGCGCACGCCGCCGCAGTCGATGATGCTGTCGCGCGGGTGGAACTTGCGGTTGGCCTGCTTATACGGCTCGGAAACGCGCTGCACCCGCTCGACAATATCGAGCGAGCCGAGCAGCTCCATATCCACGCGGCTGGTGTCGCCAATCAGGCTCATCACCGTCACGTCCTGCCCCTCGCTCAGATGCACCTTCAGGTTCATCCTTTGCAGCCACTGGGAAAGGTGGGAAATTTGTTCTTCGGTTGCACCGGGCTTCAAAATTGCAATCATTGCTTTTCTCTCCTGCAAAAAAATACTGCACAGTGTCGGTACTGTGCAGCGCATGGATTTTCAAATTCGCTTCCGATTGGGGGCAGCACAAACCGCTATTCCTTATTTTGCAAAGAAAAAGGAATAGTAGTAAAAGCAAAAGGAAACCGCGTATGCCATGAAATTGGCCTCCGAATCGGGATTTTCTCTATGATACCATGCCTGCGCGAAAAAAGCAAGAGGAAAAATGCACTTTTTGAAAAAAAGATGGCGCGTTTACATAAGGGCGTCGGATTTTCTTATGGAAACCCGGCGTGCGCGCGGAGTTATCCACATTCTCCACAGCTTTTTCCACAGCCCGGGCGGCTCAAAATCTGAAAAAATCGGAAATTTTCCCCGATTTCGCCGCGCCCGCCGCATTCGCGAAAAATCTCCCTGCGCAACGCATTTCGTTACCATAACAACCGATTTTGCGCTTCCTTGCGCCGCCGCAGCGCAGCGCGCGGCGTATTTTTGCGCCATTGCGGGCATCCTATACGCGCCGGGAAATCCGAGAATTTGAACGGGTAGCCGAAAAAATTCAAAAATAATTTATATTCTACCCCTTGACATTTTTGGCACTCTATAGTATAGTTTGCTTAGCACTCAGAGAAATTGAGTGCTAAGTTCAGAGACTGAGGAGGCTGCGGCATGGAGCTGAGCGAACGAAAGAAGCAAATCCTGCGCTCCGTTGTGGAAATCTACATCTCCACCGCCGAGCCCGTGGGCAGCAAGGCGATCGCCCAGCTGCCGGACGTGGACTTCTCCTCGGCCACCATCCGCAACGAAATGGCCGAGCTGACGGCGATGGGCTACCTCGAGCAGCCGCACACCAGCGCCGGGCGCGTGCCCTCTGCTGCGGGCTACCGGCTGTACATCGACGAGCTGATGGCCTCCTACCGCCTGAGCCTCGACGAGGCGCACTCCATCAACACCGCAATCGACGAAAAGATGCAGCGCGTTGACCAGATGATGGAAAAGGTCGCGAAGCTGGTTTCGCAGGCGACCGACCTTCCCGCCATCAGCATGGCAAGCCGCAGCGCCGAGGTGACGGTGAGCCGCTACGACCTCATCGCCGCGGGCGGCGGGAGCTTCATTCTCGTGGCGATGCTCAGCTCCGACGAGGTCGTGAACAAGCTCATCCGCCTGCCGCTGGACGTGGAGGAGAGCGACCTGAAGCTGCTCAGCGCCCTGCTCAACACCGCAATGGTTGACCTGCCGGCCGAGGGCTTCACCCCTGCGCTGCTCGAGCGCGTCACCCGCTCCGCCGGGAGCGCCGGCTCGCTCGTGCCGGTAATCGTGGAATTCGTGACCGGCGCGCTGCGCCGCCAGGGCACAACGAATCTGGCCATCTCCGGCCAGTCGCGGCTGCTGGGTCTGCCCGAATACCGCGACATCGACAAGGCACAGAAGATGCTCTCCACCCTCGAAACCGACGCGCTCAGCGACCTGCCCGCCATTTTGGAGAATTCCAACGGCACGAAGGTGCTGGTCGGGCCGGAAAACGTCGCACAAGAGCTGAAGGACACCTCCGTGGTCGTAACCAAGTTCGACATCGGCGACGGGATGCAGGGCATGATCGGCGTGGTCGGGCCGACGCGCATGGACTACGCAAAAATCACCGCCAGGCTGACCTACTTCGCCGAGAATCTTTCCAAGCACTTCGCCCCGCCGCCCAAGGAGCTGCCGCAGAGCAAGCCCGGCGAGGGCGCCGAATCCACATCAAATCCACCGCAAGGAGGCTAAACCGTGGCTAAAGAAGCAAAAGAAGCCAAGCAGACCAAGGAATCCCAAGAAGCAAAAGAAACGAAGGAAGCAAAGGAAAAGCCGGCCGCCGAGAACGCCGCAGGCGAGCAGGCAGGCGAGGGTGCAGCCGAAGCCGCTGCCGAACCCGCCGCCGGCGAAGCGGCCGAGCCGAACCCCTTTGAGGAAAAATATCTCGCCGAGCACGACACCCGCCTGCGGCTCGCGGCCGAATTTGAAAACTACCGCAAGCGCACCGCCAAGGAAAAGGACGCGGCCTACAGCCACGGCAAGAGCGACGCGGTCGAAAAGATCCTGCCGGTATACGACAATCTCTACCGCGCCCTGCAGCAGCACACCGAGGACGCCGCCTTCAAAAAGGGCGTGGAGATGACCATGACAGAGCTGGTGAAGATCCTCACCGCGCTGGGCGTGGAAATCTTCGGCGCGGTGGGCGACAGCTTCGACCCGAACCTGCACAACGCCGTGATGCACACCGAGGACGAATCCAAGGGTGAGGGCGAAATCGTACAGGTTTTCCAGCAGGGCTTCCGCCTTGGCGATAAAATCGTTCGCTTCGCGACCGTGCAGGTTGCGAATTGACAGCCCGCCCCGCGCCGGGACGGAATAGAAAATCATCTACTATATTATAAATAATCCATCAGGAGGAACTGCATTATGGCAAAAATTATTGGTATTGATTTGGGCACCACCAACTCTTGCGTAGCCGTCTTGGAAGGCGGCGAGCCCACTGTAATTGCAAACGCCGAGGGCAACCGCACCACCCCGTCCGTCGTCGCCTTCTCCAAGACCGGCGAGCGCATGGTCGGCCAGGTCGCCAAGCGGCAGGCCGTGACCAACTCGGCGCGCACCGTGTCGTCCATCAAGCGGCACATGGGCGAGAATTACCACGTCAACATCGACGGCAAGGGCTACACCCCGCAGGAAATCAGCGCGATGATCCTCAGCAAGCTCAAGGCCGACGCTGAGGCCTACCTCGGCGGCACCGTCACCGAGGCCGTGATCACCGTGCCCGCCTACTTCTCCGACTCTCAGCGGCAGGCCACCAAGGACGCCGGCAAAATCGCCGGGCTGGATGTGAAGCGCATCATCAACGAGCCGACCGCCGCGGCGCTGGCCTACGGCCTCGACAAGGAGCAGGATCAGACCATCATGGTCTACGACTTGGGCGGCGGCACCTTTGATGTGTCCATTCTGGAGATTGGCGACGGCACCTTCCAGGTGCTCTCCACCGCGGGCGACACCCATCTGGGCGGCGACGACTTCGACCAGAAGATTGTCGACTACCTCATCACCACCTTCAAAAACAACGAGGGCATCGACCTGAGCGCCGACAAGGCCGCCATGCAGCGGCTCAAGGAGGCCGCCGAGAAGGCCAAGATCGAGCTGTCCGGCATGACCTCCACCAACATCAACCTTCCCTATATCACCGCCGATGCGACCGGCCCGAAGCACCTCGACGTGACCCTCACGCGGGCGCAGTTCAACGCCATGACCGCCGACCTCGTAGACCGCACCGCCAAGCCCGTGCGGCAGGCGCTGAGCGATGCGGGCATCAAGGCCTCCGACCTGAGCAAGGTTCTGCTCGTGGGCGGCTCGACCCGTATCCCCGCCGTGCAGGACTGCGTGAAGAGCCTGACCGGCAAGGAGGGCTTCAAGGGCATCAATCCCGATGAATGTGTCGCCGTGGGCGCGGCCATTCAGGGCGGCGTGCTCGCGGGCGATGTGCAGGATATCGTGCTGCTGGATGTCACCCCGCTGTCGCTGGGCATCGAAACGATGGGCGGCGTATTCACCCGCCTGATCGACCGCAACACCACCATCCCCACCCGCAAGAGCCAGATTTTCTCCACCGCTGCCGACGGGCAGACCGCCGTGGAGGTGCACGTATTGCAGGGCGAGCGCGAAATGGCTGCCTACAACAAGACCCTCGGCCGCTTCCAGCTTACCGGCATTGCCCCCGCGCCGCGCGGCGTGCCGCAGATCGAGGTCAGCTTTGACATCGACGCCAACGGCATCGTGAAGGTTTCCGCTAAGGACCTCGGCACGGGCAAGGAGCAGAATATCGCCATCACCGCCAGCACCAACCTGTCGAAGGAGGATATCGACAAGGCCGTGCGCGAGGCCGAGCAGTACGCCGCCGAGGATAAGGCCCGCCGCGACGAGGTGGACACCCACAACGCCGCCGAGCAGGTGATTTACCAGACCGAGAAGACCTTGACCGACCTTGGCGACAAGATTTCCGCCGAGGAGAAGTCCTCCATCCAGACCGCAGTCGACCACCTCAAGGAGGTCAACAAGGGCACCGACACCGCCGCCATCAAGGCCGCGACCGACGAAGTGCAGAAGGCCTTCTACGCCGTTTCCGAAAAGCTCTACCAGCAGACCGGCGCGCAGGGCGAGCCCAACGGCCAGAATCCCAACCCGGGCGACGGCCCCGTGGACGCGGACTACGAAACCGTGGACTAAGAGAGGATCAGAATCATCCGCGCAATTCCAAAATCTCCATGAGGGGCGACCCATGTCGCCCCTTATTGGCGCACAGGAAGTGGTGAAAATATGGCAGACAAACGTGATTACTATGAGGTTCTGGGGGTCGAAAAGGGCGCAACGACCGACGAAATCAAGAAGGCCTACCGGAAGCTCGCAATGAAATACCACCCCGACCGCAACCCCGGCGACGCGGCGGCGGAGGAAAAATTCAAGGAGCTGGGCGAGGCTTACGAGGTGCTCTCCAACGACGAGAAGCGCTCGCGCTACGACAGCTACGGCTTCGCCGGCGTTGACCCCAACTACGGCGCGGGGCAGGGGAATCCCTACGGCGCGGGCTACGGCGGCTTCAGCGATTTCGGCGACTTGGGCGACCTTTTTGGCAGCATCTTCGGCTCGGGCAGCTCCGGCCGCCGCCGGCCGGACGCGCCCCGCCGCGGCGAGGATATCGGCATCCGGCTCGACCTGCGCTTTGAGGAGGCCGCCTTCGGCTGCGAGAAAAGCGTGGGCATCAACCACATCGAGAACTGCCCCTCCTGCGGCGGCAGCGGATCGGCGGACGGCAAGCGCGACACCTGCCCGACCTGCCACGGCGCAGGACAGGTGCGCACGACGCAGAATTTTATGGGCATGTCCATGTCCTCCACCTCCGTCTGCCCGCAGTGCAACGGCCGCGGCACGATTACCAAAAATCCCTGCTCTACCTGCAAGGGCAAGGGCAAGGTGCGCCGCAGCAAGCAGGTGACCTTCAAGGTTCCCGCCGGCGTGGACGCCGGGCAGCCCGTGCGGGCCTACGGGGAGGGCAACGTCGGCTCCAACGGCGGCCCGAGCGGCGACGTGGTAGCGGAGGTGTACATTGCCCGCCACCCCAGCTTCCGGCGCGACGGCACCACCGTAGCGAGCGAGGTCCCGATTTCGTTCGCGCAGGCCGCGCTCGGCGCGCAGCTGGAGATACCGACGCTCGACGGCAGCATTTCCTACACCATCCCCGAGGGGACGCAGACCGGCGCAAGCTTCACGCTGCCCGGGCACGGCATTCCCTACTACAATAATCCCAAGCGCCGCGGCGACCACCGCTTCACTGTGGTGGTGCGCACGCCCACGAAGCTCACCGGCAAGCAGAAGGAGCTGCTGCGCCAGCTCGAGGGTGGCGAGGAGGAAGAGCCCGCCAAAAAGAAAAAGAAATTCTTCTAAAGGAGCCGGGGAAGGCCTATGAAACGAAGCGACTACCTGAGCTGGGACGAGTATTTTATGGGCATCGCCATGCTCACCGCCCGGCGCAGCAAGGACCCCAATACGCAGGTTGGCGCCTGCATCATATCGCCGGAGAACATCATCATGTCCACCGGCTACAACGGGATGCCCAAGGGCTGCTCGGACGACGCCTTCCCATGGGAGCGCGAGGGCACGGAAACGAAATACCCCTATGTCGTACACGCCGAGCTGAACGCCATCCTCAACGCCCACGGGCGGAACCTGCAGGGCTGCAAGCTCTACGTTGCACTGTTTCCGTGCAACGAATGCGCCAAGGCAATCATTCAGGCGGGGCTGCGCGAGGTGGTCTACCTCTCGGATAAGTACAACGGCACGCCCATGAACCGCGCCTCGAAGCGGATGCTGGACGCCGCCGGGGTGAAATACACCCGCCTCACGCCCACGCGCAAGAGCCTGCTGCTGGATTTTGATCCGGAGGAGAGCCGCTGAGGAGCACGCCCAATATTCGGCAATTTTGAATATTTTTGAAAAACCGACCCACGAAAGTGCGGGTCGGTTTTTGTTTGCGCCGCGGCCACACATCGGGCAAAAATGCCAAAAAGGCGGAAGTGTCTCCTTGAGATTCTGTCGGATTTACGCAAAATCCGGCAGGGAATCCCCGGGCGCGTGTGCGCCAGCGACGGACGGCTTTTGTGAAATGTTGCCAATTTCAGGGCGCATAAAGTGTTGAAAACAGAGAAAAAGCTCCCGGCCGCGAATTCATACTTGCATTTGATTTTTATCGGTGCTAGAATACAATCAGCCTTGTGGGCATCCATATCGGGGTCTCCTTCCATAGCGCTCGGCTTTGGAGGTTTCCTATATATTTTATTTTGGAGGAAAAGAACAATGAAAAAAATCCTTGCAATCGCCCTCGCGCTGGTCATGGTCCTTGGCCTGGTCGCCTGCACGGGCGACAGCGGAAGCGACGATCTGAACATCGCCGTCTTCTACTACACCTATTCCGACACCTACATCTCCTCTGTGCGCGCTGCGCTGGACGCTGAACTGACCGAGGCCGGTGTGACCTACACCGACTATGACTCCGCCGGCGATCAGGCCACCCAGAACGACCAGGTCAACACCGCCATCACCGCGGGCGCGAACCTGCTGATTGTCAACCTCGTCACCTCCGGCTCGCCCGATGCCGCGCAGGTCATTATCGACGCCGCCGGCGACATCCCCGTGATTTTCTTCAACCGCGCGGTGGAATCTGACGATTCCGATGTCAACGTCCTGGCTGACAACGACACCATCTGCTTCATCGGCACCGACGCGCCCGAGGCCGGCCATATGCAGGGCCAGATGATCGGCGAATACGTCATCGAGCACTTCGATGAGATGGATCTCAACGGTGACGGCGTCATCTCCTACGCGCTCATGAAGGGCGACGAGGCGAACGTGGAAGCCATCTACCGCACCCAGTACGGCGTTGAGGACGCCAATGCGCTCCTGACCGCAGCCGGCCTGCCCGAGCTGGTCTACTTCGACTCCGCCTCCACGACCGGCTATCAGGTCGACCTGACCGGCCAGTGGTCCACCAGCGCCGCGCTCGACTACATGACCACCAACCTGTCCCAGTATAACGAGACCAACGGCAACATGATCGAGCTGGTCATCTGCAACAACGACAGCATGGCTGAGGGCGTAATTCAGGCACTCAAGTCCGCCGGCTACAACGACGGTACCGGCACCACCATCCCCGTATTCGGCGTGGACGCGACCGACTCCGCGAAGGCTCTGATCGCCGCCGGCTCCATGACCGGCACCGTTAAGCAGGATGCCGAGGGCATGGCCGCCGCGATCGCCGCCATCGCCACCTCCGACGAATCCATCGCCGCTGCGGTCAGCACCGTCGCCGCTTCCGACGACAGCTTCTCCGTCGCCGACGGCTACACCAACAAGCTCTACGTTGCCTACGCTCCCTACACCGGCGAATAAGCGCTAAAGGCTTTACCAAAACGCACTATCCGGGGCAGCTGTCCGCCTAGGCGGCGCAGCTGCCCCCTTTTTTCAAACCCCGAAAAGTAAAGGAGGAAACACGGTGGAACAAAACGAGCAGCAAGACGCCCTGCTTCGGATGGTGGACATCACCAAGACCTTCCCCGGCGTGAAAGCGCTGGACAAGGTCAGCCTGACCGTGAAGGCCGGCACGGTACACGCCCTGATGGGCGAGAACGGCGCCGGAAAATCTACCCTGATGAAATGCCTGTTCGGCATTTACAACAAGGACGAGGGGCACATTTACCTCGATGGGCAGGAGGTCAACTTCAAAAGCAGCAAGGACGCGCTGGAGCACGGCGTGGCAATGGTGCACCAGGAGCTGAATCAGGCGCTCAAGCGCAGCGTGATGGACAATATCTGGCTGGGGCGCTACCCGACCTACGGCGGGATCATGGTCAATGAATCGAAAATGTATAAGGACACCAAGGAGATTTTTGACGAGCTGGACATCCAGGTGGAGCCGCGCAGGATCATGTCCACTATGCCAGTTTCCATGCGGCAGATGGTCGAGATTGCCAAGGCGGTATCCTTCCACTCCAAGGTGATTGTATTCGACGAGCCCACCTCCTCGCTGACCGAGGAAGAGGTGGCACACCTGTTTAAGATTATCCATATGCTCCGCGACCGCGGCGTAGCTATCATCTATATTTCCCACAAAATGGCCGAAATCAAGCAGATTTCGGACGAAATCACCATCATGCGTGACGGCACATGGGTCGCGACCCGCCCCGCTGCCGAGCTGGAGGTGGGCGACATTATCCGCCTGATGGTCGGCCGGGAGCTGACGAACCAATTCCCGCCCAAGACCAACCATCCAGGCGAAATCTCGCTGGAGGTCGAGCACCTGAGCGCGCAGTACAGCCTGCTGCACGACGTTTCCTTCGTTGCGCGCAAGGGCGAAATCGTCGGCCTCGCAGGGCTGGACGGCTCCGGCCGCACCGAAACGCTGGAGAATATCTTCGGCATCGCGACGCGCAAGGAGGGCACCATCAAGCTCAACGGCAAGCAGGTCAGGAACCGCAACGCCCGCGAATCCATCAAAAACGGCTTCGCGATGCTCACTGAGGAGCGCCGGGCGACCGGCATCTTCGGCATTCTGGACATCCGGGAGAACACCACCATCTCGAGCCTGCACAAGCACCTGAAGCTCGGCTTCTGGATTGACGACAAGTCCCGCACCAAGGACACGCAGTGGTCAATCGACGCGATGCGCACCAAGACCCCCTCCCAGTCCACCAAAATCCGCTCCCTCTCCGGCGGCAACCAGCAGAAGGTCATCCTCGGCCGCTGGCTGCTCACCGACCCGACCGTGCTGCTGCTCGACGAGCCTACCCGCGGCATCGACGTCGGCGCAAAATACGAAATTTACCAGCTCATCATCGACCTCGCCAACAAGGGCAACACCGTGCTCATGGTTTCCAGCGAAATGCCGGAGCTATTGGGCATTTGCGACCGGATTCTCGTCATGTCCGGCGGCCGGCTGGCCGGTGAGGTGGACGCCGCAGCCACCACCCAGGAGGAAATTATGACCCTGGCGGCAAAATATGTCTGAGGAGGAAAAGAAAAATGGCAAATCCTGACGCATCCCTCCAGCGCACCGCTGAAGAACGCGAGGCCATGAGCAAGAAGAAGGATCGGCGCCGCCGCATTACCGACGCCATCCTCAATAACGCGCTGTATATCCTGATGGCCATCTTTATCATCTACACCGCCATCATGCGGCCGAAATTTCTGGGCATCGGCTCCATTACGAACCTGATTTCCCTCACCGCCGCGTACTTGCCCATTGCGCTCGGCATCGGCGGCTGCATCGTGCTCACCGGCACTGACCTCTCGGGCGGCCGCTGCGTTGGCCTCACCGCCGCCGTTTCCGCCGCGCTGCTGCAGCAATCCGGCATCACGAACCGCATCCTGCCGGATGCCTTCGCCAACTTCCCGATTCTCGGCGCGCTGCTCGTGGCAATCGTGATAGGCGGCATCATCGGCGCGGTAAACGGCTTCTTCGTCGCAAAATTCAGCCTGCATCCGTTCATCGTCACGCTCGCAACCCAGCTGATTACCTACGGCCTGATCCTGCTGTTCTACATGACCAACGGCAACAACGGTATGCCCATCGCCTCCCTGCGCTCGGACTACTCCTCGTTCATCACCGGCACGCTGATTAAGATTGGCACCGCCGCAATCCCGATGTATGTGCTGTATGCCATCATCCTGACCGTGCTGATGTGGTTCATCTGGAACAAGACCACCTTCGGCAAGAATATGTTCGCCGTCGGCTCCAATCCCGAGGCCGCGCGCGTTTCCGGCGTGAACGTTTTCCTCACCACCACGCTGGTGCACACCCTCGCGGGCGCGATGTACGGCGTGATGGGCTTCATCACCGCCGCCCGCGTCGGCTCCAACACCCAGAACCTCGGCATGAACTACGAATGCGACGCGATTGCGGCCTGCGTGATTGGCGGCGTATCCTTCGTAGGCGGCACCGGCAAGGTATCCGGCATTGTGCTGGGCGTATTTGTCCTGCAGCTGATTTTCGCCGCGCTGACCTTCCTCGGCGTGGACGGCAACATGGTCTACATCATCAAGGGTATGATTATCCTGGTTGCCTGCTCGCTCGATATGCGCAAGTATCTGGCCAAGAAGTAAGATGAAGCACGCGCAGCGCAGCGTTATGCTCGCCATTATGGTGCTGTTTTACGAGGCCTACATGATTTACAACCTCGTAAGCGGCTATCTCGCGGGCGGGGAGGATGCGCCGAGTCTCGGCGTGCTGATTGCCGGCTGCCTGCTGCTGGGCGCGGGCGGTATCGGCGTGCTGATTTTCGCCGTGCGCGCCTACCTCCGCAGTAAGGCCGCGCCGCCGGACGGCGGCGCCGAACCCCCGGCCGAGCCCGGGGAGCTATGATGGCAGCCCAAAGGATTCTACAAAAAAATGTGCGGCTCGCGCCGCACATTTTTGCCGCTTAGGGTGTGTTCACAGCAGGATTTTGATTGTCATTGCCTTGCCGTCAATCTCCATCACCCAGTAAGAGCGGCCGCCCGAATCGAGCTGCACGCCGCCCGCGCCGTCCGCGCTCAGCGCCTGATAGCCAACGCCCGGCTGCGTGCCGGAATAGGGGACGCTGGCGTAGCCCGCCACCTGCACGGTCGCAAGGGTGTCGTCCACGGCGGTGCATACGCCCAGAAAGGCATTCCCCGCGCTGCAGTTGAGCGCCTTCAGGCCGGTGCCCACCTTCACCGGCGCGCCCACGCTGCAATTCGCCCCCGTGAGCGTGACAAACTTCTGCTCGAAGCCCTCCAAAGAAACCTGCATATCTCCTCTGCCTCCTGTTGAATTTGTAACCGTATCCGGTTCTACCCTAGCGCAAAAATCGCCCCGCGGTTGCCCCGGCGCGTGCAACCGGCGCGCAAAAGCCGCGCCAAACGCCCTTTTTTATTGACAATCGGGGCTGCACAGATTATAATAAGGAAGAAATGCTCCGGGCAGCGCGCCCGCCCGGCCCCGATTGGGAAAATCGAAAGGAAGCAAAATGATTACCATTTCCATCGCCGGGAAGAACGTCGGCATTGACAACCGCTACCCCTACCTCGCGCGCCAATGCGCGCGCTACCATAGCACCGGCGCGGCGGATTTTACCGTGGCCGCCGGTGAGGCAGAGCTTGCCCGCGAGCGGGCGCTGAACGCGGCGGCGGACGGCCACGCCTGCGACTACTCGGACGGCTACATCGAATCGCTCGCGGTCTACCGCAAAATTGCCGAGAAAATGCTGGATTTCGACACGCTTTTGTTCCACGGCTCCGGCATTGCAGTGGACGGCGTTGGCTACCTCTTTGCCGCCGTGAGCGGCACGGGTAAATCCACGCACACCCGCCTCTGGCGGGAGAAATTCGGCGAGCGCGCCGTGATGGTCAACGACGACAAGCCCCTCCTGCGCCTGACCGGGAGCGGTGCGCTGCTATGCGGCACGCCGTGGAACGGCAAGCACGGTCTGGGCGCGCCGATGGAGGTTCCGCTCAAGGCCATTGTGGGGCTCAACCGCGCGCCGGAGAACGCCATCCGCCGCGCCTCGGTCTACGAGCTCCTGCCGCTGCTGCTGCAGCAGACCTACCGCCCAAACAACCCCGCGCTGCTTAGCAAAACGCTTGCGCTGGTGGACAGGCTCTGCGAGAGCATCGAGCTATACACCCTGCAGTGCAACATGAACCCAGATGCCGCCGACGTTTCCTACGCCGGCATGAACAGAAAGGATTGCCTATGAAACTCAAGCAAGGAATGGTCACCAGCAAGGTTGGCCGCCAGCACGTCCTGATCCCCACCGGGGAGGTGCATTTCCACGGGGTGGTGCGCTCCAATCCCACCGCCGCCTTTATCATCGAGCAGCTCAAATCTGACACGAGCGAGGAGAAAATCGTCGATGCGATGCTCGCCGAGTACGACGCGCCGCGCGAGCAGATCGCGCAGGATGTGCACAAGGTCATCGAGCAGCTGCGCGAGCAGGGATTTCTGGACGAATGACCTACGAGGAATACCTGGCCGCCTACGGCCAGCTTACCTACCGCAACGTCGGCACCAGTATGCTCCCGCTGCTCAAGCAGGGGCGCGACCTGTTTGTGGTAGAAAAAAAAGGCGCGGCACGCTGCCGGAAGTACGACGTGGTGCTCTACCGCCGCCCGCCGAATCAATATGTGCTGCACCGCATTGTCGAGGTGCGGCCGGATAGCTATGTGCTGCTCGGCGACAATTGCGTGGCGCGCGAATACGGCATCACCGACGGCGACATTCTCGCCGTGATGACCGCCTTCGTCCACAGGGGAAAGACGCACGCCGTGACCGAGCGGGGCTACCGCCTGTATTCTCGCCTGTGGGTGGCCAGCTTCCCGCTGCGGGTGCTGCCGAAAAAGCTTTGGGGACTACTGCGATGAAAAAGCGATCCGCCGCGCTCGGCTGGCTCTGGGAAATCTCCGGCCGGGAAAAATGGAAGGTATTTTGGATGGCGCTGGTGCAGGCGGTGCTGGGGCTGGCCTCGGTGGCGAACGCGTGGCTGCTGCGCGGCCTGATCAACGCCGCGGTCTCGGCGGATTTCCCCCACTTCCGCGCCTATGCCGCGCTCTTCATCGGCCTGCTGGTATTCCAGCTGCTTGCCCGCGCGCTGTACCGCCATCTGCTCGAATCCGCCCGCTCCGCGCTGGAAAACGCCGCGAAGAACCGGCTTTTCACCGTGCTGCTGCACAAGGACTATGCCGCCGTGACCGCCGTGCACACCGGCGAATGGCTCAACCGCCTTACCGGGGACGCCGCCCAGATCGCCGATGGGCTCACCGCCGTATTCCCGGAGGTGCTGGGCATGGCGGTCAAGCTCGCAGCGGCAATCGCGATGCTGCTCTACCTCATGCCCGGCCTGACCGGGCTGATTGTCGTAGGCGGCTGCGCGCTGATCGCTCTTACGTGGGCCTTCCGCGCCACGCTCAAGTGGCTGCATAAGCGCATTCAGGAGGCGGACGGGCGGCTGCGGGTCTACCTCACCGAGCGCCTCGGCGCGCTGATGATCCTGCGCGCCTTCGGGCAGGAGCAAAGCGCCGCGCAGGGCGCGCGGGAGAAGACAGATGAGCACCGCCGCGCGCGCATGAAGCGCAACCACTTCTCCAACCTCTGCAATCTCGGCTTCGGCGCCGCCATGAATGGCGCCTACGCCATCGGGGCGGTGTACTGCGGCTACGGGATCCTCACCCAGAGCCTCGACTATGGCACCTTCACGGCGGTTTTGCAGCTGATTGGGCAGATTCAATCCCCCTTTGCCAACCTCAGCGGCTACCTGCCGCGCTACTACGCCATGCTCGCCTCCGCCGAGCGGATGATGGAGGCGGAGAGCTTCGCCGACGATGACACCGCCGGGGAAACTCCGGAGGATTTTTCCGAGATCCGCTTCCAAAACGTATCCTTCTCCTACCCGGGCGAGGCGGGCGCGAAGCTGCCGGTGCTCCGGGGTATGGATTTTTCCCTGAAAAAGGGGGAATTTCTCGCGCTTGTGGGGCATTCCGGCTGCGGCAAAAGCACAGCGCTCAAGCTGCTGCTGGGGCTGTACCGGCCTGACAGCGGCAGCATCACGCTCGACGGTCGCCCGCTCGGCGGCGGCTGCAGGGGGCTGATGGCCTATGTGCCGCAGGGGAACCTGCTCATGCGCGGCACGGTGCGCGAGGTCGTCACCTTTGGCGAAGCTGTGCCGGAGGCGGATTTCCGCCGCGCGCTGGCGCTGGCCTGCGCCGATGAATTTGTCGATTCGCTCGAGCATGGGGCGGATACGCAGCTCGGCGAGCGGGGCGCGGGGCTGAGCGAGGGGCAGATGCAGCGTCTGGCGATTGCCCGCGCGCTCTGCGCCGGGCGCAAGCTCCTGCTGCTGGACGAGGCGACCTCCGCGCTCGACGAGGCAACCGAGCGGCAGGTGCTGGAAAATCTGCGCCGCCTCACCGACCAGACCGTGATTGCCGTAACGCACCGCTCCGCGGCTCTGGAGATTTGCGACAAAATCATCCGCATGGAGGAAACGCAGCCATGAAGAAAAAAATATTCGGCATCGCGATCGCCGCCATGCTGGCGCTGCTGTTTGCCGCGCTCGTAATCTATGAGGCAGCGTCGCAGGGCGCACAGCGCAAGGCGGCGCAGGCGTTGCAGCTGGAGGCGGAGAGCTACAGCAACGAAATCGTAAGCCTGCAAAACGAGCTGACAGCGCGCCAGCAGGCGCTCGACGCCATGTCCTGCGAGCACGCGGCGGTATTTATCTGCGGCTGGGCGGACACCGTCGGGGAGCTGGAGCAGCTTTGCGCGTGGGCGTCGGCTGCCGGCTTCCCGCTGGCGGCCGTGCTGGATGCGGACGGGGAGAATTTTGCCGTGCTGCTCGACTGCGCGGCGCAAAACGACTGCTGCGTGCTGCTGACCGGCTCGGGCGACGGCTGGATTTCCCGCGCGGAGGCGGCGCAGGCCGCTATCTCCGCGGCCGGAGCGGAGAGCGCCGGCTTCCTGTATCTGCAGGAAAACCCCACAGACGACGAGCTCGCGCAGATTGCCGCCGGCGATTGGCTGGGCTACAGCCTGCCGCTGGGGCTTTCGGATAGCATCAGCACCACGATGTCGGAGGACGGGCCGAGCCAAATCGGCCACCTGCTTCTGGCCGAAACCAATTCGCTCAACTCCGTGGCGCAGTCGGCAATCAGCCGGGGGCAGGCCTATATCCTCTCGATTGAGATGAATCAGCTGGGCAGCCTCTTTACCTCCGCGTCGGTAGAGCGCATTCTGCTCGCGCACAAGGACCGGGTGGACACCGGCTACCTCACCAACGAATCGCTCACCCAATACATGGACTCCTACGCCACGCGTCTGGCCGAGGCGGCCGAGCAGCGCGAGGCCTACGAGGTCTTCGCCGCCGAAACCGAGGCGCGTATTGCCGACCTGCGCGAGGCGCTGGCGGCGCTTTATGCCGCGCAGTAGCGCAAAAGAAAAGAAAAATTTGTAAAATTTTTGTTGACATTTCTAGCAGATTCCTCTATAATGGAGGTAGAATTTCCGGAATGGAGGGTACATATATGTATAAAAACGTTGGCCGTACAATTCGTGGAATTGCGAAATTCCTCTGCTGGCTTGGAATTATTCTTTCGATTTTCGCCGGGATTGGTATCATCCTTTCCGGTGTGCTGGGCGGCTCGCTCCTTGCGGGTCTGACCGGGCAGCATAGCCAGAACGCCGGGGCGGTGACCGGCGCGGGCATTGTGGCGTCCGTCATCGTGGGCGTCCTGACCGCCGCGATCGGCTCGTTCCTGTCTTGGCTGCTGAACCTGCCGCTGTGCGGCTTTGGCGAGCTGATTGCCGCATCCAGCGAAACCGCCGCCAATACCCGCGAGCTGCTGCGCCGCGAGGCCGCCGCGCCCAAGAGCGCGCCCGCACCGAGGGTCGTACCCCCTGCGCCTGCCGCGGCAAAACCCGCACCCGCTCCCGCTGCGCCGAAGAGCGTGCCCTTTGCGACCCCCGCTCCCGCTCCCGCACCTGCTCCCAAGAGCGAGCCTGTCGCCGAGCCTGCGCCGGAACCCAAGCCAGAGCCTGCGCCGGAACCCGCGCCAGAGCCCGCGCCGGAGCCCAAGGCGTCCAGCGCCCGCTTCTGCTCCAGCTGCGGCCGGAAGGTGGAAAACGACGCCGCCCGCTTCTGCCCGGAGTGCGGCAAGCCGCTCTAAGACCGCGCGCAAATCCGATTCCTCCCACCGGGAGCTGCATGGCGCAGCTCCCGGTTTTTGGTTGACTTTGCGGCAGAAAACGGGTATAATAAGCATATATTCCAAGGGAAACTCGCAAGGAAATCGTCTGCGGCGTCCTGCTTTTTCCCTTGCGCCGCATATGCGGTTTGAAAATGGGAAATACACCAAATTTTTATTCCACAGCGGAGGAATTCGAACCCATGCCAACAAAACGCACTGAAACCTACGGCAACGCCTCCATCTCCATGCTCAAGGGCGAGGAGCGGGTGCGCAAGCGTCCCGCGGTCATCTTTGGCTCCGACGATTTGGAGGGCTGCAAGCACGCCGTTTTTGAAATTCTGTCCAATGCCATCGACGAGGCGCGCGAGGGCTTCGGCAGCACCATCACCGTGACCCGCTACGCCGACCTGAGCATCGAGGTGGAGGACTTTGGCCGTGGCTGCCCGGTCGATTACAACGAGAAGGAAAAGCGCTACAACTGGGAGCTGGTATTCTGCGAGATGTACGCCGGCGGCAAATACGGAGAAAACGGCGAAAACTACGAATATTCCCTCGGCCTGAACGGGCTGGGCGCCTGCGCGACGCAGTACGCCTCCGAATTTTTTGACGCGACCATCCGCCGCGACGGGCATCGCTACGACCTCCATTTCGAGGCCGGCAGGAACATCGGCGGGCTGAAAAAGGCGGACGCCGACCGTAAAAAAACCGGCTCCTGCTTTCATTGGCGGCCCGACCGCAGCGTATTTACCGACATTGATATCCCCGCCGACTACTACCGCGACGTGCTCCGGCGGCAGGCAGTGGTAAACAAGGGCGTAAAATTCCAATTTCGCTGTGAAACCAAGCCAAAGGTCTTTGAAACTGAGGAATATTATTACGAAAACGGCATCGAGCAATATGTCGGCGAGCTGGTGGGGGAGAACGCCTTCACCATGCCGGTTTACTGGGAGGCGGAGCGGCGCGGCCGCGACGCGGATAACCGCCCGGAGATGAAGCTGAAAATTACCGCCTGCTTCTGCTTCTCCAAGCAGCTGAGCCACATCGAATACTACCACAATTCCTCGTGGCTCGAATACGGCGGCAGCCCGGATAAGGCGCTGCGCTCCGGCTTCACCGCCGCCTTTGACAAATTCCTGCGCGAGAACAACAAATACAACAAGACCGAGGGCAAAATCCTCTTTCAGGACATTCAGGACAGCCTCGTATTCGTATCCAACTGCTTCTCCACGATTGGCTGCTTTGAAAACCAGACGAAAAAGAGCGTCAACTCCCGCTTCACGCAGGAGGCCATGACGCAGTTTTTCAAGGAGAAGCTGCAAATCTGGTTCATCGAGAACCGACAGGAGGCCGAGCGCGCGGCGGAGCAGATCCTCGTCAATAAGCGTGCCCGCGAATCGGCGGAGAAGACCAAGTCCACCGTGAAGAAAAAGCTCTCCGGCTCCATTGACATCGCCAACCGCGTGCAGAAATTTGTCGACTGCCGCAGCCGGGACGTCAGCCGCCGCGAGCTGTATATCGTCGAGGGCGACAGCGCGCTCGGCTCGGTCAAGCTCGGGCGGGACTCGGAATTTCAGGGCATTATGCCGGTGCGCGGCAAGATTCTCAACTGTCTGAAGGCGGATTACGACCGCATTTTCGCCAGCCCCATCATCACCGACCTGATGAAGGTGCTCGGCTGCGGCGTGGAAATCTCCGGCCGTAAGGCCAAGGATTTAAGCTCCTTCGACCTGAGCCAGCTGCGCTGGAACAAGGTCATCATCTGCACCGACGCGGACGTGGACGGCTTCCAGATTCGCACGCTAATCCTGACGATGCTCTACCGCCTGTGCCCGACGCTGATATGGGACGGGTATGTATACATCGCCGAGTCGCCGCTGTTTGAAATCACCTGCAAGGACAAGACATGGTTTGCCTACAACGAGCAGGAAAAAACGCAGATTTTGCAGCAGCTCGCGGGCAAAAGGGCGACCATCCAGCGCTCCAAGGGGCTCGGCGAGAACGATCCCGAGATGATGTGGATGACCACCATGAACCCCGAGACCCGGCGGCTGGTCAAGGTCATGCCCGAGGACGCGGAGCGCACCGCCTACTACTTCGACGTGCTCGAGGGCAACGAGCTGGAGCAGCGGCGCAGCTTTATCGCCGAAAACGGCGCGAAATATCTGGAATTGGCAGACCTTTCTTAGGAATTGCAGGAGCACGATATGGCAAAAAAGAAATCCGCCGGGCAAGCCGGCAAAAAAATCAATACCGACGGCATCATGGGGCTATCCGGCTCGACGACCGAGCAGCCCATCTCCGAAACGCTGGAGCTGAACTTCATGCCCTATGCCATGAGCGTGATCGTTTCGCGCGCCATCCCGGAGATCGACGGCTTCAAGCCCAGCCACCGCAAGCTGCTCTACACCATGTACAAGATGGGGCTGCTCAGCGGCGCGCGCACAAAATCGGCGAATATCGTCGGGCAGACGATGAAGCTCAACCCGCACGGCGACGCCGCAATTTACGAAACGATGGTGCGCCTGTCCAAGGGCAACGAAACCCTGCTGCACCCCTTCGTCGATTCCAAGGGAAACTTCGGCAAGGTCTATTCGCGTGACATGGCCTACGCCGCCTCGCGCTACACCGAGGCGCGGCTCGACCCCATCGCCGCAGAGCTGTTCAAGGACATCGACTCCGACACCGTGGACATGGTGGATAACTACGACGCCACCGTCAAGGAACCGACGCTGCTGCCGACCACCTTCCCGAATGTGCTGGTTTCGTCGAATCTGGGCATCGCGGTGGGCATGGCGAGCAACATCTGCTCATTCAACCTGCGCGAGGTCTGCGAAACCACCATCGCGCTGATGAAAAACCCCGAGCATGACCTGCTCTCGACCCTGCCCGGCCCCGACTTTTCCACCGGCGCGGAGCTGCTCTACGACGAAAAGACCACCCGCGAAATCTACCAAACCGGGCGGGGCAGCTTCGTGCTGCGCGCAAAATGGAACTACGAAAAAGAGGGAAACCGCATCGAAATCACCGAAATTCCCTATTCCACCACCTGCGAAGCCATCATGGACAAGGTCGCCGAGCTGATCAAAGCGGGAAAGCTGCGCGAAATCGCCGATATGCGCGACGAAACCGACCTGGGCGGCCTGAAGCTCACCATCGACCTCAAGCGCGGCGTGGACGCCGGCGCGCTTATGGCGCGCCTGTTCCGCCTGACCCCGCTGCAGGACAGCTTCGCCTGCAACTTCAACATCCTCATCGCTGGGATGCCGCGCGTGATGGGCGTGGGCGAGATCCTGCAGGAGTGGATTGCGTGGCGAAAGGGCTGCGTGAAGCGGCGCATCTATTTTCAGGTACAGAAAAAGCAGGAGCGGCTGCACCTGCTGAAGGGTCTGGAGCGGATCCTGCTCGATATCGACAAGGCCATCGCCATCATCCGCGGCACCGAGCTGGACGCCGAAGTAGTGCCGAACCTGATGATTGGCTTCGGAATCGACGAAATTCAGGCGAATTTTGTCGCGGAAATCAAGCTGCGAAACATCAACAAAGAATACATCCTCAAGCAGACGAACGCCATCTCCCAGCTTGAGAAGGAGATTGCCGAGCTGAACGCCACGCTTTCCAGCGCCAAAAAGCTCGAAAATGTGCTGATTTCGGAGCTGAAGGCCGTCGCGGACAAGTACGGCAAGCCGCGCCGGACGGAAATCGTCTACGCCGCGCCCGAGCAGGACG
This sequence comes from Bacillota bacterium, assembly GCA_021200975.1. GTDB lineage: Bacteria > Bacillota > Clostridia > Oscillospirales > Oscillospiraceae > Faecousia. Next base: position 35,885 of record JAJQFT010000038.1, read on the forward strand.
CCCCCGAGGAGGCGCCGCAGGTGCCCGATTATCCCGTGACGGTATTCGTTTCGCGCGAGGGCTATCTGAAAAAGATTACCCAGCAGTCGCTGCGCATGAGCGGCGAGCAGAAATTCAAGGAGGGCGACGCTCTGGCGCTGCGCGCGCAGGCGAGCAACCGGGCGGAAATTCTGGTACTGACCGACAAGCACCAGTGCTACAAGTCGCGCCTATCGGACTTTGACGACGGCAAGGCCTCCGCGCTCGGCGACTACCTGCCCCAGAAGCTCGGCATGGAGCCGGACGAGCGGGTGCAGGCCGTGCTGCTGCCCGGCGACTATAAGGGCTTCGCGCTGTTTTTCTACAGCAATGGCAAGGCGGCGAAGGTGCCGCTGGCCGCCTACGAAACCAAGACCAACCGCAGGAGGCTCACCGGCGCTTTCTGCGACAAGGCGCCGCTCTGCACGGCGCTCGCGCTGCCAGAGGACACGCAGCTTGCCGTATACACCACCGATCACCGCTGCCTGATTTTCTCCACCGCGCAGCTCGCCCCGAAGGCGACCCGCAGCACGCAGGGCGTGGCGGTCGTGAGCCTGAAAAAGAAGGCGGAGCTGGCCGGCGCGCAGCTGCTTGACGACAGCGGCATTACAAACCCCGCCCGCTACCGCGTGCGCAGCATCCCCGCTGCGGGCGCGCTGCTGCGCGCGGAGGACACGCCGGAAAAGCAGCTGGGCTTTGAGGTATAAGGAAAGCCGAAACCAATCGCTCGTGGCAAAACCACCATCAACTTCTCTGGGAGGCCGGTAATGAAGGGCTGGATGAAAGAAATCGGATGGCTTCTGGCCATTTTGGTCGGCAGCGCGGTGTTCGCGCTGGGCTTCGACCTGTTCCTAACCAACAACGGCATGAACTCCGGCGGCGTTTCGGGGCTGGCAATGGTGTTCGTGCATCTGACAGGGCTGGGCAGCGTCGGCACCGTCACCGCGCTGATGAACCTGCCGCTCTTTATCCTTGGCGGGCTGAAAATCGGCCGGCGCTTCTTCTTCGGCTCGCTGATTGGGATGATTGGCTCCTCGGCGATGATCGACCTTTTTGCCCTGATTCCGATGGAGCCGGTCGAGCCGCTCCTCGGCGCCGTCTATGGCGGGCTGCTCTGCGGGCTGGGGCTGGGCATCGTATTCGCGGCGGGCGCGTCCACCGGCGGCTCGGACATTGTGGTGCGCCTGCTCCAGCGGCGGATGCGCGATGTGCCGATTGGCACCATCAACATGGTGTTCGACTTCTCCGTGGCGGTGCTGACCGGCCTCGCCTTTCAGGACGCCTCCAAGGCGCTCTACACCGGCGTGACGACCTACCTGACCGGAAAGGTCATCGACACCGTGGTTTACCGCTTCGACGATTCCAAAGTCGCCATCATCATTTCGCCGCGCTACGAGCAGATTGCCCACGCCGTCAACGAAAAGCTCGACCGCGGCGTGACCTTCCTCTATGGGCAGGGCTGCTACAGCGGGCGCGAAACCAAGGTGGTGCTGACCGCGCTGAAGCGGCACCAGCTTGCGCAGCTCAAGGACATTGTCAGCTCCATCGACAAGGACGCCTTCATCATCGTGCAGGATTCGCATCAGGTGCTGGGCGACGGCTTCGCGCGCAACGCGAGCGACTCGCTGTGACGGCCGGGGAGCTGCTCGCCCGCGCGCCGGGGCTTTCGCTGCGCCGCGACGCGCAGGGGCTCACGCTTGTGGGCAAGGGGGTGGAGCTGCGCGGCGACTTTGCGCGCATGAAGCCCCGCCTGCGGCCCAACGCGCTGGGCGCGGAGGCGCTGGTGCGCGCGGCGAAAATCAAGACCTGCGGCAGCGAGCCGCTGGCCATCGACGCCACCGCCGGGCTGGGTGAGGACGCGCTGCTGCTCGCGGCGGCGGGCTTTCGCGTGATTTTATACGAATACAACCCCGTGATTGCGGCGCTGCTGGACGACGCGCTCACGCGCGCGAGGCAGGACGCTACGCTTTCCGCGGCCGTCGCGCGCATGGAGCTGCGGCAGCAGGACAGCATCCCCGCCCTCGCGCAGAGCGCGCAGCTGCCGGATGTGGTGCTGCTCGACCCCATGTTCCCCGCGCGGCAGAAAAGCGGGCAAATCAAGAAAAAATTCCAGCTATTGCAGCAGCTCGAGCCGCCCTGCGCAACCGAGGCGGCGCTGCTGGAGGCAGCCTTCCTCGCGCAGCCAGAGAAAATCCTCGTCAAGCGCCCGGCAAAGGCCTCGCCGCTGGCGGCGCGCAGGCCCAGCTACACCGTCCCGGCGGGAAATGTGCGAATCGACTGCTATGTGCCCAAGCGGGCATAGGCGGGCGCGGTCTTTCCCTCCCTTCGCGCCGGATTTTCTTCGGTTGCGCAAAGTTTCGCATTGCATTTTTGCGCACTCTATGCTACAATAGTGGCTCAAAAAACTATCAATTCCATGGAGGTACTGGTTATGAACGTTCTGGTCACCGGCGGAGCCGGGTATATCGGCTCGCACACCTGCCTGCGGCTGCTTGAGAGCGGCTACGGCGTGGTGGTTATCGACAATTTGTGCAACTCCAAGGTGGAATCGCTGCGCCGCGTGGAGAAGCTCACTGGGAAATCGGTGAAATTCTACGAGGGCGACGTGCGCGACGAGGCGCTGCTGCGCAAAATTTTCGCGGAAAATGCGCTCGGCTGCGTGATTCACTTCGCGGGGCTCAAGGCTGTGGGCGAGAGCGTTGCGAAGCCGTGGGAATACTATGACAATAACCTCAACACCACCCTGGTGCTTACGAAGGTCATGCGCGACGTTGGGATGAAGAACATCATCTTCTCCTCCTCCGCGACGGTCTACACCGCCGACAATACCATGCCCCTGCGTGAAACCTCCCGCACCGGCGGCTGCACGAATCCCTACGGCTGGACGAAATTCATGACCGAGCAAATCCTATCCGGCCTCGCGCACGCCGACAGCTCGTGGAGCGTGTGCCTGCTGCGCTACTTCAACCCCATTGGCGCGCACGAGAGCGGCGAGATTGGTGAGGATCCCAAGGGCATCCCCAACAACCTGATGCCCTATATCACGCAGGTAGCCATCGGCAAGCGCGACCACCTGAGCGTCTACGGCAACGACTACGACACGCCGGACGGCACAGGCGTACGCGACTACATCCATGTGATGGACTTGGCCGAGGGGCACGTCGCCGCGGTGAAATACACCACCGAGCACAGCGGCTGCGAGGTATTCAACCTCGGCACCGGCACAGGCTACAGCGTGCTGGACATCGTCAACGCCTTCCAGAAGGCGAACGACCTCGTGCTGAAGTACGAGATTGTCGGCCGCCGCCCCGGCGACATCGCCACCTGCTACGCCGACCCCGCCAAGAGCGAGGCCGTGCTCGGCTGGAAGGCGACGCGCAGTTTGGAGGATATGTGCCGCGACTCGTGGCACTGGCAGTCCAAAAACCCCAGAGGTTACGAAGATTAATAGGAACAGCGGCGATTTTCCTCCGAAAATCGCCGCTGTATTGTTTACAAAATGCCAAGCTCCTGCGCCTTGGCGCGGATGGCAAGCAGGTCGCGGAAGGTATCCGGCCGCTTGGATTCGTCGCGCAGCAGCGCGGAGGGGTGGTAGATCGCGGTGAGCCACCTGCCGTCGCGCTCCTGCCACGCACCATGCTCGCGCGTAATGCGAAAATCCTCGCGAATCAGCCGCGTGGCGGCGATGCGCCCGAGGCAGACGAGCAGCTTCGGCTGTACCAGCGCGATCTGCTCGCGCAGCAGGCCGATGCAGGCCTCCTGCTCCTCCGGCTTGGGGTCGCGGTTCCCGGGCGGGCGGCACTTGACAATATTGGCAATGTAGACGTTGCGCCGCCGGTCGAGGTCGATGATGCACAGCATCTCATCGAGCAGCCTGCCCGCCGCGCCGACGAAGGGCTCGCCCGTCAAATCCTCCTGCTCCCCGGGCCCTTCGCCGACGAGCATAATCTGCGCCTCGCGGTTTCCCACGCCCACGACCACATGATGCCGCCCGGCGCACAGGCCGCAGCCGCGGCAGGCGCGGCAGCGCTGCTCCAATTCCTCCCAGCTTGGCATGGTCATCGGCTCCTTCTGCGGCTCGCCCGCCGGCGGCGGCGCATTGCCCTGCGGCGCGCGCGCGAAATGGCATACCGCGCCGCCAGCAGCAGCGCAATCAGCAGCACCAGCGCGCCGAACAGGCCCAGCACCGTGAGCGCGACCGCGAGCAGATTGCTCTCGCTCTGCTCGCCGGAACCCTCCAGCGCCGCCGTGGCATTCTCCTGCTGCTGCAAAATCTGCTCGCTCACCGGCACGGAATTGACGGCGAAAAGCTCCATCTGTGCCACGCAGGTGCCGCCGTACCACAGCTGCAGGGTGGAGAGGCTGTCGCCGGCCTCCACCGGCGCGGTGAGCGACTGCGGCTCGTCCGCCCAGACCCAGTTCAGCCGCGACTCGTCGAGGCTGGTCGGCAGCGCGGAGTAGACGCCCACCAGCGGCGCGGCAGCAACGTCGTTGTCGCCATTCGTGACGTGGTACTGCGTGACCGTCTGCCCGGCGAGGTAGATTTGCCGGAATTCAAAATTGTCGAATACATAGTCCAGCAGCTCCGAGGTTTCGGTGAAGCTATAGTTGGTATCCAGCCCGAGGCCATCCTCCTCATACAGCTCGTCCGCGCCCATGAGGATGGTGAGCACGTTCATCCCGTTGCCCTCCGCCGTCGCCACCAGGCAGCGGCCGGCCTGGCTGGTATAGCCGGTTTTGCCGCCGGTCACGCGGCTGTCATAGTACTTGGAAACCACGTCCTGACTCATCAGGTAGTTGGTGGTGCGCAGGGTGTACTCCTCGCGGACGTTAGAGGCGGGCAGGACATAGCGCGGCGTGCAGAACATGGTGTAAAAGGTTTCGTTCTCCAGCGCGTATTCCAGAATGCGCAGCAGGTCGCGGGCGGTGGTGTAGCTGCCCTCGTCGTGCAGGCCGGTGGCGTTGGAATAGTGTGTGCCGGTGCAGCCCAGCTCCTCGGCCTTGGCGTTCATCATCTCGGCGAAGCCCTCCTGCGAGCCGCCCACAGCCTCCGCCAGCACGACGGCGGCATCGTTGGCCGAGGCGACCATGACGGCATACAGCAGGCTCTCCACCGTGACCACCTCGCCCGCGGACAGCCCCGCGGAGACTGAGCCGACCGGCAGGAGATTCAGGGCGGACTTGTTGACCGTGACCTCGTCCGACAGGTCGCTGTTTTCCAGCGCGACCAGGCAGGCCATCAGCTTGACCATGCTGGAGGGATAAATCGTCGCATCCGCGTTCCAGCTGTAGAGCAGGGTATCGCTGTTGAGGTCATAGGCAATCACAGCGTTGGCGGTGGCCAGCAGGCGGTCGGGCGTGCCGAGGCTCGACTGCGCCTCCACGCTGTGGCAGCCGCTGGTGACGGAGGCATCCTCCGAGGCCGCGCGCACGCACAGGCACAGCGGCAGCAGGCAGAGGACGAGGCAAAAAACGCGAAATTTTTTCATATTTCTCCTTTTTGGGTAAACACCGGGCTTGCCCGGCGGGCGAGAATCGTGTATAATAGAGCTTAGCGGACAGCAGCGTAGAGAACGTGTATTCTATTGTACCATTTTTTTGCGCGTCCGTCAATGCGGGAGGTGGCCGGAATTGAAAAATAAAGCAATCGTTTTTCTTGCCATCGTCACCGCAGCCGCCCTCGCCTTTCTTTCCGGGCTGTACGTCGGCCGCAGCTCGACGCACTCGCCCATCCAGCTTGCGGCGGTGAATCAGGGCACAAGCGCCAGCGCCGCGGCCTACGCGGCGTTCACGCAGGCGGCCGCCGAAACGCAGGCGGTCACCGAGGCGCCGACCGAAGCGGCGACCGAAGCGCCAACCAAGACGGCCGAAGCGCCGGCCGAAACGGCCGCGCCCACCGAAAGCGCCCGAATCAACATCAATACCGCCACGGCCGAGGAGCTGCAGGCGCTCAGCGGCATCGGGCCGGTGCTGTCGCAGCGGATTGTGGAGTACCGCGTCGCGCACGGCGCGTTCGCCTCGATCGAGGAGATTTGCAACGTTTCCGGCATTGGCGAGGTAACCTTTCAAAAGATTGCGGACTACATCACGGTAGGAGGATAAGAACATGAAAATTCTGGTGGTTGACGACGAGGAGCTGCTCGTGAAGGGCATCCGCTTCAACCTGCAAAACGAGGGCTACGAGGTTCTCACCGGCTTCAGCGGCATGGACGCGCTCCAGCTCGCGCGCGCGGAGAATCCCGACCTGATCGTGCTTGATGTGATGATGCCGGAGATGGACGGGCTGACCGCCTGCTCGAAAATCCGGGAGTTTTCCGATGTGCCCATCATTCTGCTCACAGCCAAGGCCGAGGACATGGATAAGCTCATGGGCTTCGAGCACGGGGCGGACGACTACCTGACGAAGCCCTTCAACATTCTGGAGCTGAAGGCTCGCATCCGCGCGCTGCTGCGCCGCACCCGCGCGCCGCGCGAGCAGCAGGGCGAGAACGTGCTGACCATCGGCACAATCTCGCTGAATCTCGATTCGCGCAACACCTACCGCAGCGGCGAGCTGGTTGACCTGACCGCCAAGGAATTCGACGTGATTGAGTTCCTGATGAAGAATCCCAACCGGGTCTACTCCCGCGAGGTGCTGCTCGACACCATCTGGGCCTACGAGTACCACTCCGACATCCGCACGGTGGACGTCTATATCCGCCGCCTGCGCGAGAAGCTGGAGGAAAACCCGGCGGAGCCGGCGTATATCCTGACAAAGTGGGGGGTGGGTTATTATTTCCGAAAGTAACGATTCCGCCCGCAAGCCCTACGGCAACACGCAGTTCCGCTACGCGGTGATTTACGTTTGCATCACAATGGCGGTGCTCATCTTCCTGAACTTCTACTGCTCGGATATCAGCCAGCGGCTGTTCTACCGCAGCAAGGAATCCGCTATGCTGGAAAAGTGCCAGCTCGCCGCCGCCGAAATCGGCAGCCTCGACGTGCTGAGCAGCTCCACCGTTGCGGCGCTGATTGAGCAGATGGACCCGCTCACCGCCACGCGGCTCGTGGTGACCGACCAGGACGGCATCACCGTATACGACGACCTCGAGGGCAGCGAGCTGGGCGGCTACTGCCTGCTGCCCGAAATTGTGAGCGCGCTCGAATGCCGCGATGCCTTCTCGTGGCAGTACCACGCGGGCGCGATGCAGTCCAAGTGCGCCACGCCCATCATCTCCTATGGCAGCGTGATTGGCTGCGTATACATGATGGAATCCGACCCCGACCAGGGCGCGCTGATCCAGTCGCTGCAAACGAATATCCTCGCCATCACGCTGGTGCTGGAAATTATCGTGACGCTCTTCTCGCTTGGCTACGCACTCGTTTCCTCGCTGCGCTTCCGGCGGATTTTCGCCTCGATGCGCATCATCCGCAAGGGCGACTACTCCCACAAGGTCGTCATGCGCGGGCACGACGAGCTTGCCGCCCTCGGCACCGAATTCAACCAGCTCACCGATAAACTGCAGGAATCCGAAAATAAGCGCAGCCAATTCGTATCGGACGCCTCCCACGAGCTGAAAACGCCGCTCGCCGCCATCAAGCTGCTGACCGACTCCATCCTGCAAAACGATATGGACGAGCAGACCGTGCGCGAATTTGTGGGCGATATCGGCGCGGAGGCCGACCGCCTGAACCGCATGAGCCAGAAGCTGCTCACCCTCTCGCACACCGAGGGGCAGCGCGGCGGCGACTGCGAGATCGTCTACATGGCGCCCACGGTCGAGCGCGTTGCGCGGATGCTGCGCACCATCGCGCAGGAGCATCGCATCGAGCTGGTGCTCGACCTTGCCGACGACAGTCCCATCCTCATACTGGAGGACGACCTGTACCAGATTGCCTTCAACCTCGTCGAGAACGGCATCAAATACAACGTTCCCGGCGGCAGGCTCCGCATAACGCTGCGCCGGGAGGGGGAAAACGCCCTGCTCGAGGTGGCCGATACCGGCATGGGCATCCCACCGGAGGCGCTGGAGCACATCTTCGAGCGCTTCTACCGCGTGGACAAGGCGCGCTCGCGCAAGAGCGGCGGCAGCGGCCTGGGACTGGCGATTGTGAAAAACATGGTCGAGCGCAACCAAGGAACCATTCGGGTCGAGAGCGAGGTCGGCAAGGGCACGACCTTCATCGTCGCTTTCCCGGCCTTCGATACGGAGGTGGATCGGGTATGAAAAGACTGCTTGCCATCGTGCTGCCGCTGTGCCTGCTCGCCTCGCTCTGCGCCTGCGCCGCGCAGGAGACGGAGCTGAGCGACCCCGTAAGCTTCTACTTCCTGCGCGCGGACGTGAGCTACTCCGAGGCCGGAGAGGTCTTCACGCCCGTAGAGGTGAGCGCGACCGGGCATACAGGCGACATCGCCTACCTGCTGGGCGAATACCTCGCCCTCGAGCCGGGCGAGGGCGTGAAATCTCCCTTCCCCGCGCAGCTTCAGCTGCTTTCGCTGGAGATAGGGGAGGAGGGCGTTAGCATCACCGTAAGCGACGAGCTTGCCGCGTGCACAGGCATCGCGCGCAGCCTCGCCTGCGCCTGCCTGACGCTCACCGCGGCGGAGCTGACAGAGCTCGACACCGTGACCATCCGCACCCCCGGCAGCGAGCAGGCGGAGGCCATCGAAATCACCATGTCGCTCTCGTCGCTGGAGCTGAGCGACAAGGCCATCGCACAGGAGGACAGCGAATGAAATTCTACTCATGGAATGTCAACGGCCTGCGCGCCTGCGTGGGCAAGGGCTTTCTGGAAGCCCTCGCGGCGGCGGACGCGGACTTCTTCTGCCTGCAGGAAACCAAGCTGCAAGCGGGGCAAATCTCGCTGGATCTGCCCCAATATACCCAATTTTGGAACTATGCCGAGAAAAAGGGCTATTCCGGCACGGCAATTTTCGCAAAAAAAGAGCCGCTTTCGGCGGCTTACGGCGTGGGCGAGCCCGCGCTGGACACCGAGGGGCGGCTGCTTACGCTGGAATATGACGACTTTTACATCGTGACCTGCTACACGCCGAACGCCCAGCCGGGGCTGGCGCGCATCGACTTCCGGCTGCAATGGGAGGCGGCGTTCGCCGATTATCTCGCGGCGCTGGACGCAAGGAAGCCCACCATCGTGTGCGGCGACCTGAACGTGGCGCACGAGGAAATCGACCTGCGCCACCCGGCGGCGAACCGGGGAAACGCCGGCTTCTCCGACGCCGAGCGCGGCGCGTTTGACGCGCTCCTGCGCCGGGGCTTTACCGACAGCTTCCGCTTCCTGTACCCCGAGCGGGCGGGCTGCTACTCGTGGTGGAGCTACCGCGCCCACGCGCGGGAGAGCAACGCGGGCTGGCGCATCGACTACTTTCTGGTGTCGAACCGGCTCGCGCCCGCCATCCGCGGCGCCGGGATCCACGCAGATATTTTCGGCTCTGATCACTGCCCGGTGAGCTTGGAGCTGGAAATTTAAGCCAATTCCTCGGCAAATTTGGCGATGGCCTCGGCAGCATCGTGAGGGATATGCGCGCGCTGGGCGCGGATCATCTCCTCCGCCACGCCCGGCTGCGCGAGCCGGTCGAGCGCGTCGAGCACCTGCTCCTCCGGCCGGTCGAGCGCGAGGCTCATGCCGGTCTGGGAAAAATAGGCCATGTTTCGCGTTTCGCAGCCGGGGATGGGGCTCAGATGCACAAGCGCCGTGCCCGCCACGGCCGCCTCCGTGGAGGATAGGCCGCCCGGCTTCGTCATATACACCGAGGCGCAGCGCAGGAGCAGGGGCATCCGGTCCGTCGTAGGCAGCACGGTCACGCGGTCGTTGCCGCGGTAGCGCGCCGCCATGCGCGCATACAGCTCCTGCCGGCTGCCGCACACGGCAATCAGCGCGAGCTGCGGGTCCGTTTCCATCCGCTGCGCGAGCTTGTGCGCCACCGCCTCCAGGTGGCCGCTGCCCATGCTGCCGCCGCACAGCAGCACATAGCGAAGCTCTGGCCTGTAGCCCAGCTCCCGCACGGCCTCCTCACGCGACAGCGGCGAGGAAAAGGCCTTGTCCACCGGGATCCCCAGCGGAAGGAGCTTCCGCTCCGGGATGCCACGGGCGATGCAGTCGGGAAGGGCGTCGCGGCAGGGCACGATATAATAGTCGCACTCCGTTTCCTCCGTAAAGGGGATGCAGACATAATCCGTTGAGATAAAAACGGTCGGGGGCAGGGGAAAGTGCTTGCGCTTCAGGCGCGTGAGCATCTCCGCCGGGAAGAGGTGGGTCATGAACACCACGTCCGCCGGGTGCGCGCGCAGATAGTCCCCCAGCTGCCGCGCGACATGAAAATTCGCCGCGTACACCGGCGACTTGAGCGGGATTTTCCGCACCTGATTGCCCAGGTAGTATACAAAGCCGAATACCTTCGGCGAGGTCTGCACCGTGCGCACATAGGCGCCGCCTACCAGCGCATCCGTGCCCGTGAGGGTATAGGGGTCGAGGAGCGTGACGCTGTGTCCCCGCTCCTCGAGGGCGCGGCGCAGGGCGAGCGCGGCGGCATTGTGCCCGCCGCCGGTTTTGCACGAAAGAATCAGCGCTTCCATAAAAACGAAACCTCCAGCGCCTGCTTTTCCTCCGGCGCGGTGAGAATGCGGTAGGAAACGATCAGTCCGATGATGCCGAAGCCGGCGAGCACGCTCGTGTGGATATGCAGCAGCGGCATGGCGACCAGCACCGCAGCATAGGTGGCGAGCGTGCGATAGCTGTGCGGGCGCACGATGACCACGATGGAGAAGAAAAGGAAGCTCACCACGAGCAGCAGCAGCGGCTGCGAATAGGGCAGCAGCCCCAGCAGCACGCCAAAGGTAACCGCGATGCCCTTACCGCCGTGCAGGCGGAAATAGCAGGGGAAGGCGTGCCCCAGCACGGGCGCCGCCAGCACCGGGATCAGGCAGGCGTCCATACTCTGCGCGGCGCGCAGGTACAGCGCCACCGGCAGCGCGCCCTTGAAAACGTCGCCCGCAAGCGTGAACAATCCGCAGGCCAGCCCGCCCCGGGCAAAGGCGTTGGCCGCGCCGGGATTTTGGTCGGGGCTTTCGGCAATCATTCCCTCGCAGCGAAACAGGCGCTGCGCCAGCCGCGCATAGAGAATGCTTCCGCCAAAATAGCCGAGAAGGGAATATAACAGGCAGCGAAGCATACGATTTCTCCCAAATAATGCACGAAATTGTAACAAAATATCCATTGACAATGCTTCCGGCGCAGAATATACTTAAAGGTAAAGAACTCCGCGCGGTGCATTGCCCACACGCCTATACAATACCATTTTTCGAGCAATTTGTCAAGACAGGCGCAAGGCAAATCGGTAAGGCCTTGTAGCGTTACAATAGATGTGAGACCAAGGTATAGAAAAAAGCGATTGAGT
>JAJQFT010000055.1 GCA_021200975.1 Bacillota bacterium
CGATGTCCGTGCTTGGATGGAAAACGCCGATCCAGAAGCGGCAGGAGCTGGAGGCGCAGGGCTGGATCGCCTCCGTCCCCGGCAAGGGCAGCTTCGTGACCGGCGCGCGAAGCGCGGCGCAGGCGGAGCTTGAGAACCTGCATCAGGAATTTGACAAGCTCGTGCGCCAGCTGAGAACCTACGGCGTCAGCCGGGAGGAGCTGCGCACCTGGATCGAAGGAGGAGAAGACCATGCTTGAAATGGCAAATGTGACCAAGACCTTCGGCGCCTTTAAGGCGCTGGACGACCTTTCCATGACCGTTGAAGCCGGTTCCATCTACGGTCTGGTTGGGCCAAACGGCGCGGGGAAATCCACCGCTATCCGGCACCTGACCGGCGTCTACCGCCCCGACAGCGGCACCATCACCATGGAGGGGGAGCGCATCTACGAGAATCCGAAGCAGAAGGCGCGCATCGGCTATATCCCGGACGACGTTTTCTACTTTCCCTCCGCCTCTATGGAGGAGATGCGCCGCTTCTACCGCAGCGTCTACCCGCATTTTGACGACGCGCTCTATACGCGCCTGTACGAGGTGTTCAACCTGCCGCGCAAGGGCCCCATCCGCCGCTTCAGCAAGGGTATGCAGAAGCAGGCGGCCTTCCACCTGACCATCTGCACCCGCCCGGACGTGCTCATTCTCGACGAGCCGGTGGACGGCCTTGACCCCGTGATGCGCCGGCAGGTATGGAACCTCATCCTCTCGGATGTGGCGCAGCGCGGCACGGCGGTGCTGATTTCCTCGCACAACCTGCGCGAGCTGGAGGACATCTGCGACCATGTGGGCATCATGGATAAGGGGCGGATGCTCCTCGAGCGCAGCCTTGCCGATATGCAGGGAAACACCGTGAAGCTGCAGATTGTCGGCGATGTGCCGCAGGAGCTGGAGGTGCTGCACGAGAGCCAGTCCGGCCGGCTCAAGACCTACGTCATTCGCGGCACGGCGGAGGAGGTTTCCGCCCGCGCGGCGGCGGCGGAGCCAACCTATTTCGACGTGCTGCCGCTGAGCCTGGAAGAAATTTTCATTTACGAACTCGGAGGTGTGAACTATGAAGTCAAAAATATCGTCCTTTAATTTCGCACCAATCAAAAAGAATATCACCCGCTTCGCGCCGCTGTGGGTGCTGTACCTCATCGGCGGCACGCTGGTGATGCTGCTGATTTCCAGCGGCCAGGAGCCCGGCTATCTTGCCCGGGATTTGGACGATACGCTTTTCGTATTCCCGGCCTTCAATCTCGCCTATGCTTTCCTCACCGCGATGCTGCTGTTCGGCGACCTGCACAACGCCAGAATGTGCAACGCCCTGCACGCCATGCCGATGCGCCGGGAGGTGTGGTACCTCAGCCATGTGATTTCCGGGCTGCTGTTTAGCATTGTGCCGCACATCTTCGCGATGCTGATGATTGGCATTTTCCTGCGCTCGTTCTGGTATGTCGGCCTGCTGTGGATTGCTGCGATGGCGCTGCAATACCTCTTCTTCTTCAGCATCGCGGTATTCAGCGCGGTATGCACCGGCAACCGGCAGGGCATGGTGCTGGTATATGCGATGCTCAACTTCCTGTCGGTGATTGTCTACTGGTTCGCCGATACCATCTATTCCCCGCTGCTGTACGGCATGAGCGTCAGCTACGAGCCCTTCGAGCGCTTCTGCCCCGTGTGGCACCTGTCGGCGCTGCAGGGCTCGGGCGATAATATGCAATATATCCTGCTGGAGCGCGTGAAGCAGAGCACGAGCTGGGGGGACAGCCTTGTATGGAAATTCACCGGCCTCGGCGGCGCATGGGGCTATGCCCTCGTGCTCGCGCTCATTGGGGTTGTGATGCTCGGCGTTTCGCTGCTGCTCTATCGCCGCCGCGCGCTGGAAAGCGCGGGAGATTTCCTGTGCTTCAAGCCGATGGAGCCGGTATTCCTCGTGCTGTACACGCTGTGTGCAGGCGCGCTGTTCGCCGTGATTGGCGAGGTGTTCACCAGCACCTACCTGACGATGCTGATTGTGGGCGTGTGCATCGGCTTCTTCACGGGCATGATGCTCCTGCGGCGCAGCGCGAAGGTATTCTCCGCCAAGTCCTTCGCCGCGCTCGGCATTTTCTCGCTGCTGCTGCTATTCTCGGTGCTGCTGGTATATATCGATCCGATTGGCATCACCCGCTGGGTGCCCGAGGCGAAGGATGTGGAATCCGTCAAGGTGAGCGTGTCCTACGTGAGCAGCGGCATCCTGACCGACGAGGAATCCATCCAGACCGTCATCGATATGCATCAGGAGGCCATCGAAAACCGCAACGTGGAATATTCGGGCAACACCGCGAACGTGACCATCGATTACACGCTCAGCTCCGGCTTTACCGTGGAGCGCTACTACTCGGTTCCCACTACGGCGCTGGATTTCCTGACGAAGCCGCTCAGCACCCCGGAGGCCGTGCTTGGCGTTTCCAGCAAGGAGGAGCTGCTGGCCGGGCTGGAGGGAGCTTATATAGAGACCTACTGGCTGGGCGGCGAGGTGGACGGCGACTACTACTATAACTGGAATGACTTCACGATGGAGGCGTCCGCCGATTTCCTCACCGGCCTTGTAGATGCGCTGTGGGCGGACTGCGAGGCGGGCACGCTCGCGCAGGTATGGGCTTTCCACAACAATTCCGCCGGCTATATATCGCTGACCTACACAAATTCCGCGGGCGAATACCGGTACGAGAACCTGACGGTCTATGAGGACAGCGCGAACACCGTCGCCTACCTCCAGGAGAACTTCATCGACTATCTTGCCGCCTCGGAGGACAGCGAGCAAATCTACGAATAATTTTGGAAAACAGAAAGGAAAAGAAAACCACACGGAGGATAAATCATGAATTTTTTACCGATTCTTGAAAAATTCTGCCTGTACAGCGGCATCCTGATATCCCTGCTCTACGCCTATCAGGTGCTCTACCTTTTCGTGCCGCGCTTCCTGCGCGACCGGAGGAGCGCCCCCGCGAAGCCCAACCGCTACGCCATCCTGATTGCCGCGCGCAACGAGGAGGCGGTGCTGCCCTACCTGCTTGAATCCATCCGCGCGCAGGACTATCCCGCCGAGCGAATCGACACCTATGTAATCGCCGACAACTGCACCGACGAAACCGCCCGTGTTGCGGCCGAGGGCGGCGCGACGGTGTACCTGCGCTTTAACCGCCGCGAGGTAGGGAAGGGCTACGCCCTGCAATACCTGATTGAGCAGCTTCGCATGGCCGGAAAGCTCGACCAATACGACGCCTTCCTGATTTTTGACGCGGATAACCTGCTGGAAAGCGACTATATCACCAAAATCAATTCCCTGCCCTCGCGCGGCTATCAGGCCTTCTGCGGCTACCGCAATTCCAAGAATTTCGGCTCGACATGGGTGAGCATGGGCAGCGCGCTCTGGTACCTGCACCAGTCGGCGTTCCTGAATCAGTCGCGCTATCTGCTCGGCAGCAGCGCCAGCGTGAGCGGCACGGGCTTCGGCTTCACCCGCGCGCTGCTAGAGAAGATGGGCGGCTGGAACTTCCTGACGCTCACCGAGGACATCGAATTTTCCACATGGTGCGCCGCTGCGGGCGTGAAGATTGGCTATTGCAACGACGCCGTGCTGTATGACGAGCAGCCGCTCACCTTCCGGCAGTCGTGGGTGCAGCGCACCCGCTGGGCGAAGGGCGGCATTCAGGTCTCCGTGCGCTACTTGGGCGCGATGCTGCGCGGCCTGTTCCGCTTCGGCTGGGTCGGCTGGGCCTGCCTCGAGCTGCTCACGCTCTCGCTGTGGGGCTTCGGCTTCACCGGCGTGTTCAGCGTGGCGGTGTGGGCGCTCTCGTTCCTGATGGGCAAGGGGCTGCCGCTCCTGCCGCGGGCGTTTCTGGTGGCCTATGGGAGCTTGGTATTTGTCGGCGCGTGGACGACCGCGCGGGAATGGCGGCGCATCCGCGCCGGTACGGCGAAGAAAATTCAGGCCATTTTCGCCTTTCCCATCTATGTGATGACCTTCGCGCCCATCACGCTGTGGGCGCTGGTGGCCAAGAAGCAGTGGCAGCCCATCCGCCACACTGTGGCGATTTCCGCCAAGGATCTGGCGCATGACAACGACCCTTTCCTTAAAGCAGGCTAGTAAGCAGCCAGATAAGCCCCGTCAGCCCCGCGCCGAGGCAGGCCCACGCCGGGCCATAGAGCCATAGCTTCCGCCGCCCCGGCCCCGGATTGCGTACGGCGCGCCGCGCCTGCCGCAACAGCTCCTCCTCCGATACGGCGCTCGCGCCGTCCTTGAGGATGAAGATTGCCTGCTCGAACAGCTTTTCCTCCGGGGCGTTGACCACAACCACCTGCTTGGAGATTCCTTTTACCATAAAAATCCCTCCTTCTGGGAAGATTTTACCCAGATGGAGGGATTTTCATTCTTTTCGGGCGCCTTTCCGTGCGATGGGTCTACAGCTCCTCGTCCTTAGGGCGGTTGTAGCGCCCCTGCGGCGCCCACTCCGGGAGGGGGCAGCGCTGCATCGCGCCAAAAATCCGCTCCTTCAGGTCGGGGTAGGTGGCGCTGAGGTCGTAAATGAGCTTCTTTACCTCCTCGCGCTTCGTTTCCTTGTCTGCCGGGCAGCGATTGGCCAGCACGGGCAGCGCCATCCGCTCGGCAAAATTCGCCGCGGTTTTCTCATGCACATACAGCATCGGGCGAATCTGCACCACGCCCATCCGGTCGAGCTGCGTGACCGGCTGGAAGCAGCCGATTCGCCCCTCAAACAGCAGGTTCATCACGAAGGTTTCCACCGCGTCGTCATAGTGGTGCCCCAGCGCCAGCTTGCCGCAGCCGTGCTCGAGCAGCGCCTGATTGAGCGCGCCGCGGCGCATTTTTGCGCACATCGAGCAGGGGTTCTTCTCGCGCCGGTAGTCGAAAATAATCGGCGCAATCTCGGTTTTTACCACGGTGTAGGGCACCTCCAGACGCTCGCACATCGCGGCGATGCCGCTGTAGTCCATACCCAGCCCGAGGTCGATGGTGATTGCCTCAAGCGAATACGGCACGCCGTAGTAGCTGCGCAGGGCGGCGAGAATTTCGAGCAGCACCAACGAATCCTTGCCGCCCGAAACGCCCACGGCAATCCGGTCGCCCGGCTGCACCATGCGGTAGTCGAGCATACAGCGGCGGACAAGACCCATAAGCTTCTGCATAGCGATTCCTCCAAAAAAGAAAAATTGAAAGTGAGCATTCGAGAGCATCCAAGAGAATCCGTGAGATTTCGGGAGATTCTTCTGGATTTCGTAAATTTTAGAAAATTAACGCTTGACAAGCGAATTTTTCTGTGGTATAAATGCAAAGCACGACGCAAATATTGTACCGCAAGTACCGGTATTTGTCAAAAAATTTTTACCTTATTGGAGGAAAACGCACCATGTCCAGCACACTGCTCAAAAAGGAGACCGTCGAGCGCAAATGGTATGTGATTGACGCCGCGGGCAAGCCGCTCGGCCGCACCGCTGTTGCTGCCGCCAACCTGCTGCGCGGCAAGCACAAGGTTGACTTCACCCCGAACGTCGACTGCGGCGACTATGTCATCATCATCAACACCGACAAGGCCATCCTCACCGGCAAGAAGGCCGACAAGAAGATTTACTACCGCGTTTCCGGCTGGATTGGCGGCCTGAAGGAAACCAAAGCCCGCACCATGATGGAAACCCGCTCCGACTATGCGATGGAGCTGGCGATCAAGGGGATGCTGCCCAAGAATTCGATTGGCCGCAGCGCCATGACCCGCCTGCACCTGTACAAGGGCGCGGAGCACAATCACGCCGCGCAGAAGCCCGAAGCTTGGGGCAACGTGTAATTGGAGGTAATCTGAAATGTACGAGAGCAAGAAGAAATATTTTTACGGCACCGGCCGCCGCAAGTCCAGCGTTGCCCGCGTGCGCGTGTATGAAAACGGCACGGGCGAGTGCACCGTCAACGGCCGCAGCATCGACGATTACTTTGGCCTCGACACGCTGAAGCTGATTGTCAACCAGCCGCTCGTCACCACCGGCTTGGCGGGCAAGGTGGATGTGGTCGTCACCGTCAGCGGCGGCGGCGTCTCCGGCCAGGCCGGCGCCATTCGCCATGGCATCGCCCGCGCGCTTGTGGTCATGAACCCCGAGTACCGCCCCGCCCTCAAGGCCGCCGGCTTCCTCACCCGCGACCCCAGAATGAAGGAGCGGAAGAAGTACGGCTTGAAGGCCGCCCGTCGCGCGCCGCAGTTCAGCAAGCGATAATCAGCAGATTTTTCACCGCTTCTCAGTACGTCTTTGGACGTCTTTTTGCGGGAAATCGCTTGTTTATGTGGCTGTGAGATGTCCTGTATTGTCTCCCGTGTTTTTGAACAGGGAGCAGGTAGGAAGCGTGTAGGAAACAAAAATCACAGCCTCCAAAAGCCAATCAGACAGGAGATGTTTTCCATCAGGAGAACATCTCCTGTTTTCTATTTGGCGCATTTCTTCTTGCCTGTTCCATTCTGAATCAGATTTGGTTGATTGCGTCAACCAGCGCCCGGATGTCCAGATGGGTGTAGACCCGCTCAGCCAGTGTCATGGCTCCTGAGTGGCCCACGATCTTCTTGATCATGGTCTGGTCTACATGGGCCTCCGCCAGCATGGAGATACAGGTATGCCGGGTGTCGTGCGGCTTATGCGCAAACCCAAGCTGCTCCATCAACGGAGTCCAATAGCTGTCATAATAGTTGCGATACGCAAAGTGCTTCTGTTCCGGCGTGTGCAGGAGGTACTCGCAAGCAGAATTCTCATACCAGGCCTGATAAAATGGAAGCACCTTGTCTGCGATGGGTACCTTACGGATACCGTTTTCCGTCTTACTGCTGATAACGTCGAAGTACTGCTCCTCCAGGTGAACATCAGCCTTCTTCAAATCAAGCAGTTCGGAGATTCGGCAGCCGCTGTAAATCAACATCAGCACGATCTGGTAGTAGGGGTCGTCTTTCAGCGTCCACAGCCGGTTGATCTCCGTCTTCGTGAACTTGCTGCGGTCACGCTTGTCGGGATTCTTATCCTTGTAGCGAAGAATGTCTACATACTCGGAATAGTCCTTGTTGCAGATGTCATTTTTCATCGCATAGCTGTATAGCTGATTGAACAGCCCTTTCAGCTTCTTGAGGGTCGGGTAGTTTTTCCCGCAGGTGTCCACAACAAACTGCAAATCTGCAAGCCTGATCTCCTTGAAGATCTTGTTGTAAAGGGTTCCGCACACCCGGTAAGAGGCTTCGTAACCGTGAACGTTGGATTTGGATATGGTCGGATATTTGGACTTCGACCACAGCTCGTAAACCTCCTGGAAAGTGACTTTCGAGGCTTTAACATCAAAGGGATTCTGGTTGAACTCTGCCAGCATCTGTAAGCCTTCTGCCTTGGTTGCGGCATAGCCGATGATGACATACTCCTGCACCATTTTATCCTTGGCCTCATCGTATCTCCAGCCTGCGGTCTTGCGAACCATATAGGGTTTTCTGCGCTTTCCGGACATTTTCTTTACGCTTCCATATCCGTTGGGTAATTTCAAAAACTATCAAACTTCCTTTCTCCCAGTTCTAATTTTCGCTGTCGGTTTCCAAACCGGCAGCTTTTTGCTTTGCCTGCTCTACCTGTTGGGCTACAAGCATATCCCTGCGGCGAATCCGTTCTTCTGGCGTCAATGTCTCCCGCTCTTTGTCGGCCAATGGGATGGGCGCATAGTAGGCCAGCTGATGATCGAGCCACTCGTCATACTGCGCTCTGTCAGACCAATAGGTTTCGAGTCGTTCCCGTTCATCCCGGAAGGATTCCAGAAACAGACAGAGGTCGGCGTTATGCTCAGCATCCGCCTGATTCCCGTTGAATCGGATTGCACAGGACCATTCTTCAGCGTGGGGCGGACGCTTCACATCGATTTCAAACCGAATCCCGGCTTTGTCACTCAGCTCCGCAATCAGAGCCATGACATCGGAGAGGGTATCCATTGTTCCGTCTGTCCGTCCGTAGCCCATTAGATGAGCGGATTCTACATCCAGCCGTTTGGCGATCTCATTGATGATGGCAATGGACGGTTCGATCTCGCCGCTTTCATACTTTTGAATGGTTCTCATGCTTTTTCCGAGCAGGTTTGCCAGCTCAGTTTGACTGAGGCCCTTCTGTTTTCGTGCTGTACGGATTCTGTTTCCAATTTCCGTAGGAGTTGCTGTTGCCATTTAAACCACCTCACTGACATCATAGCATAGTCGTGGGTAGATTTCAAGAGGCATACGAATTATTCTTTCATATTTTAGGGTTAAGTGGGTTGACATACGAAATTGAGAGGTGTATAATCAAAATACGAACTCAGAATACGTATTTTTAGGAATGGGGGTGATAGATATGTCTGAGAGCAGGCTCTACGTTGAGCGGCCGCCTTTTACCGGGCGCAACGTGCCGATCAATGAGATCGCCAAGGCAATGAAAAAGGACGCACAGTATGTTCGCATTGGACTCCAGAGAGGAATCCTGACTTTTGGCTATGCCATTAAGCTGGATGATTCCAATGAGTACAACTACTACTGTCCTGACCGCAAGGTATGGGAGGAAATCGGCTATTTCCGTCAGACAGAGGCCACAGCCTAAAGAGGAAGTCCCTCTCCCTGACAGGCAGCGCCTTCTGTGTGTTGCATCAGGTGGTGCTGGTTGACATGGTAGTTCAAACAGCAGGGCGGCAGTATCGCTGCCGTGTCCTGCTGTTTTGCTACCATACATAACTTGATGAAGGGAGGCTTTTGAAATGAGCACGCAGAGAACAGAGAGCCGCATCCTGCGGCAGCGAGAGGAGGGACTTTATCATGTCTGAATTGTTAGATGCACCCGAATGGCTGGATAAGAGCAAACGTATCATTGAGCCGGTCTTTTGCGACTGGTTTCTGGACTGCTACCCCATGCGCTGTATCCACGGTTTCTTTTACACCGTGGACGGTCTGGTGGCGGAGGAAACTTCCATCAAGAGAGATATTTATAACGCAATCGAAGAATATGTGGATGCAGGAATCGCCAAGAAGGTAGATCATCTGTTTAGCGCCTTGAAAATCAGGGCGTACTCAGAGGTACCGTCTTTGCAAACAGACCGTATCCATGTGGCCAACGGAACCTATCACATGGACGGCACATTTACCGAGGACAAGGAGTTCTGCATGAACCGGTTGGCTGTCGGGTATGTACCGGATGCCCCAACGCCCACAAGATGGCTGCAATTCCTGTCGGAGCTTTTATACGAGGAGGACATCCCCACAATGCAAGAGTACCTGGGCTATTGTCTGCTGCCCACAACCAAAGGCCAGAAGATGCTTATGCTCGTCGGCAAGGGCGGCGAGGGCAAGAGCCGCATCGGTCTGGTGATGAACGCTATCTTCGGCAGCAGCATGAACACTACCAGCATCCAGAAGGTGGAGACGAACCGCTTCGCCCGTGCTGACCTGGAGAGCA
>JAJQFT010000036.1 GCA_021200975.1 Bacillota bacterium
AAACTCAATCGCTTTTTTCTATACCTTGGTCTCACATCTATTGTAACGCTACATGCAAAGAGCCAGACGCTTTTTTCTAGGACATGATGAGTCCGCCATTGACGTCAATCACAGCCCCGGTGACGAAGGAGGCCTCCTCGCTGGCTAAAAATTCCACGGCAGCAGGGATATCCTCCGGCTCGCCGAGCCGACCCAATGGGGTGCGGGAAAGCACAAGGTCATGCTTCTGCCCCAGCATTACGTCGAATTGGGGCAGGTCGCCCTCAATAGGGCCGGTGCAGACGGCGTTGACCGTGATTCCCCTCGGGCCCAGCTCCCGCGCGAGCGCCTGCGTAAGCGCCACCATGCCGCCGCGTGCGGCGGCCTGAATAGACGCCTCGTCATAGCCGCCGCCACGCCCCTCGCAGGTCATAAGGTTGATAACGCGCGGGGCACTGCTTTTCTGTAAATACGGCAGCGCGGCCTTGACGGTGAAGAAAGCCTCGGAAACCATGCGGATTGCCATTTCAAACTCCCGCTCGTCGGTCTCCTCGATGGTGGTGTGCCGGTGGCCGCCGGAGCCGTTGATAATCACGTCGATACCGCCGAATCGGTCGATGACCGACTGCATAACCGCATCATAGCCTTGCTCACGGACAGAGGCGGCCATGGCGTGCGCCTTCAGTCCCTCGCCGAGAGCCTCTACCGCGCCGCTTCCCTGCGCCACAGAGGTGGATAGGATGCAGACATTCATCCCCTGCCGAATCAGATTTTTAATGATTGCAATTCCATTATTGCCGGCGCCGCCGGAAATCAGAGCTGTCCGATTGTGCAGTGTCAGCATACAAGCCTCCGCCTTATCCCTGAATTTCGTTCCACCGGCAGCAAGCCACGAAGTGCTCGGGCGCTACCTCCTCGAGTGTTTGCGGCTGCTGGCAGGCCTCGGTGGCGTAGGGGCAGCGGGCTGCGAAGCGGCAGCCGGGCTTGGGATTGATGGGCGAGGTGATTTCGCCCTGAAGCCGTATGCGCTGGTTGGGATGGTGGATATCCACAGACGGAATGGCGCTGAGCAGGGCCTTGGTATAGGGATGCAGCTGGTGCTTGAACAGCTCCTCGGTGGGAGCCTTTTCCACCGCCTGCCCCAGGTACATGACCAGAATATGGTCGGAAATATGCTGCACCACGGACAAATCATGCGTAACGAACATATAGGCCATGCCCATCTGATCCTGCAAATCCATCAGAAGGTTCAGAACCTGCGCCTGAATGGAAACGTCCAGCGCGGATACCGGCTCGTCGCAGACCACAAATTCCGGGTTCAGCGCCAGCGCTCTGGCGATGCCAACCCGCTGGCGGCGGCCGCCGTCGAGCTCATGGGGATAGCTCTGGCGCAGACGCTCATCGATACCCACCAGGTTCATCAGCCGGTTGGCCTCCTCCTTGAGCTCCGCCTTGTTGTGGAAGCGGCCGGAATGCTTCAGCGGCTCCATGATGGTAGACTCAATCCGCAGGCGGGGATTCAGCGAGGAATAGGGATCCTGGAATACGATTTGCAGCTTTTCTCTGGCTTCCTTGAGCTTGTGCCCGCCAACGTGGGTAATGTCCTGCCCATGCAGGAGCACCTGACCGTCGGTCGCTTCCTGCAGGCGGATGATGGTGCGCCCAAGCGTGGATTTTCCACAGCCGGATTCACCAACCACACCCAACGTTTCCCCGGCGCGGATGGTAAAGGAAACGTCATCCACGGCGTGGTTCAGGCCGGCAGGAACCTTAAAATATTTTTTCAGGTTTTTAACCTCAATCAAAGGGGTATTTTCCATTTTCTAACCTCCTGAAATTACACGCCGCAGCACAGGCAGAAATGCCCCGGGGTCAGCTCTTTATTGACGATGGCGCCCTTGCAGGCTTCCGTCGCATGGGGACAGCGGGGTGCAAACGCACATCCCTCCGGCAGATGGGTGGGATCCGGCGGCAGTCCGGGGATGGAGTGCAGCCGCTTCTCCCCCTGCGCCATAGAAGGCAGGCTCCCGAACAGCCCTTTGGTATAGGGATGGGTGGGGTGGTCGAAAATATCCTCCAGCGTGCCCATTTCCACAATTTTTCCGGCATAAATCACCGCAACGAGGTTGCAGGTCTGGGCGATAACACCCAGGTCATGGGTAATCAGGATCATGGAGGTTTCCAGCTTTTCGCGCAGTTCGCGAATCAAATCCAGCACCTGCGCCTGAATGGTAACATCCAACGCGGTGGTGGGCTCATCCGCCAGCAACAGCTCCGGGTCGCAGGCCAGCGCCATAGCGATGACCACACGCTGCTTCATGCCGCCGGAGAACTGATGCGGGTACTCCACATAGCGCTCGCGCGGGATGCCCACAAGCTCCAGCATATCCCCGGCCTTTTCCATTCCGGTTTTCTTATCGTAGTCGTTGTGCAGCAACAGAACCTCCAGGATTTGGTCGCCCACAGTCATCAGCGGGTTCAGCGCCGTCATGGGATCCTGGAAAATCATGGCGATTTTGGAGCCGCGAATTTCGTACATTTCATCCTCGGACTTGGTCATTAAGTCCTCGCCCTCCAGCACGATTTTGCCGGATTTCACATGGGCGGCAATATCCGGGAGAATACGGAGGATAGCCTTTGCAATGGTGGTTTTGCCGGCGCCGGTTTCCCCAACGAGGCCGAGCGTCTGCCCCTTCTTCATGGAGAAGGAGACGCCGTTGACCGCCTGGACAATGTCCTTGCCCTGGGTGTAATACGCCTCCAGGTCTTTGACTTCCAAAAAGTTTTCAGACATAGTCGTTACCTCCTTAACCACGCAGCTTGGGGTCGAGCGCATCGCGCAGGCCGTCGCCCAGCAGGTTGACCGCCAGAACAGTCAGCGCAATGATGATGCCGGGCGCCGCCATCAGATGGGGATAGAACATGATGTAGCCCTTTGCGTCCGCCAGCATAGCGCCCCATTCGGGCGTAGGCGGCTGAACGCCCAGACCGATGTAGGACAGGGAGGCTGCCATGTTGATAATGGAGCCGATGCCCATTGTTGTGACCACGATGGTGGGCTGGATAACATTCGGAAGCAAGTGGCGGAACATAATGGACACCTTGGAGCAGTTGATAGACTCCGCCGCCTCAATGTATTCCTTGGAGCGCTCCGCCAGCACCTGCCCACGGGTCATACGCGCGCAGCCGGGGATGGAGCCGATAGTCAGGGCGATGATGGTCTGGGTGAAGCCCTCGCCAAGGGCGGAGGAAATGATAATGCACAGCAGCATACCGGGCAGCGCAGACCACACATCCATGAAGCGCATGAGAATGGTCTCCACAATGCCGCCAAAGTAGCCGGCAATCAGGCCGATGGCAACGCCAATCACGGCACTTGCCAGCGAGGCGATAATGCCCATCAGCAGCGAATATCTGCCGCCGACCATCAGCCGAACCATGATATCGCGTCCCATATGGTCACAGCCAAAGGGATGGGCAAGGGAGGGCAGGGCGTACATATTCTCCATGTGATATTCGTCCACGGTGTAGGGGCTGAACAGCGGCCCGAACACGCAGAAAAGGACGATCACCGCCAGGACGATAAATCCCAGCTTGCTCGACCAGCTCTTGGTCATCCGCTGGAAAAATTCCAGTCCAGGAATCTGCTTACGCCGCGCAAGCGGCGATTCTACTTGATTTGCCATCTTATTTCGCCTTCTTTCTTCGGGTGTACTGCGCCTTGATGCGGGGGTCTAAGAAGGCGTAGGCCAGATCAGTCAGCAGGATAGCTATGGAGGTAAAGCCGGCGAAAAAGACTACGCAGCCGCAAACAACGGGGCGGTCGCGCTGGTTCACGCCGTCAAGCAGATACTGCCCCACGCCGGGAACGGAGAACACATTCTCCATAACCGCCGAGCCAGCCACAATCATGGCAAGGCCGCCGCCGACGCCGGTAATGATGGGCATCAGCGCGTTGGGAAGCATGTGGCGGCGCACGACGATGCCCTCGCGCTGCCCCTTTGCCCGCGCGGTTGTGACGAAGTCCGCACGAATTACCTCCAGCATGGCGCTGCGGCTCTGCCGCGCATTGATGGCAATGCCGCCCAGCGCGCCGCAGATCGTGGGCAGCACATAGCTGCGCCAGTCGCAAAGGATAAAGGTTGCCGGAAGGATGCCCAGATAGGAGGAAAAGACGATGATGGCCATCAGCGCCACCCAGAAGCCGGGCGCGGAGATGAATACCATCGCGATGACCATGGTAAGCGAATCCTGCCACTTTCCCTCATGCGTAGCGGCAAAAATTCCGAGAACCGTGCCGATAAACACGTTCAGCAGCATACCCACGCCGCCGATGATGATGGTGTGCTTCAGGCGCGCGCCCAGCTCCTGCATCACTGGAACGCTGTATTTCCACGAATTGCCAAAGTTCAGGGTGATTACGCTCCAAAGGTAGTTCCCCAGCTGAACGATATAGGGTTGGTCTGTACCAAGCTGGTGCGCTTTTTGTGCCAGAACCTCCTCTGAGGCCTCCAGCCCAAGCATGAGCTTGGCGGGGTCACCGGGGATCATGTACATCAGCGTAAAGACGACCACAGCCGCCAGAAGCACGATGACAATCATCCACAGCAACCGATTGATAACATATCGGTACATAGAAAACCTCCAAGGTATTTGGGAATGGGTGCTCCGGGAAATTCCCCGGAGCACCCGGCGTAAATGGTGGTGATTGGTAAAAGTTACATTTCAGGAGCAACCGCGCCCGCGCCGGAGATGGTCCATGTGGAGGTGCCGTCCTCTGCCCAGAAGTCGCCGATGACCTCGTTGTTGGCCTCGTCAGGCGCGGAGCAGACGATGGTAGCGCCGCTCTTAACGAAGGTTCCTCTGTATTCCAGCTCGCCCATGAAGGGGTTGTTGCAATAGAGAATGTAGTAGCCGGTTTCGTTGCCGTCGTCGTCCGTGCCGCTATTGAGGATATAAAGGCCCCATGTCATATCGCCAACAGCGGATTCCTCTACCCAGTCGAACTCGTCGAAGCCGTCATAGGTGGGCATTTCGGTACTTTCGTTGCCCTCGTCGTCACCGCTCTCGCTGTCGTCGCCGCCCTCAATGGTGCCGACCTCGCCGGTGTAGCCGTCGGGAATCATGGTGCCGTCGCCGTTATTTACCCAAGTAATCGCGGGGTTGTCGGAATCGGCGTCAAAGCCGTTGAGCAGCTTATCCATCGAGCCCTGCACAGCGGAGGCGGAGCAAACCAGTTTGTCGCCATCGATGGTGTAGGTGCCTTCGAGGTAGATGTCCTCGCCAAAGTAGTTGTTGCAGTCGATGTGGTAGGTGCCATCGCCGTAGAAATAGCCGGTGTAGGCGGCCTCGCCCATGTCTGCGATTTCTACAAAGGTAAGAGTCAGAGCATAGTCAGCAGGGGTGATGGTGGTGCCGGAGATGTACCATGTAATGGTGCCGACGCCATCCTCTTCCGCCCAGCCGGAGTTTAGGCAGCGGTCCATAGAGCCTTCCACGCCGGCCTCCGGAGCCGCCATCACAACGGCGTCTCCATTGAGGGAGAAGGTACCCGTCCAGTAAACCTCCTCGCTGAAGCAGTTTACGCAGTCAACGCGGTAGGTGCCGTCAGCGGAGAGCTCGATGGTGTATTCACACGTACCGGTGCCCATGTCCATACCCGCATCCGTAAAGGTGTAGGTTCCTGCAACGCTGGAAACGTCCGCAACCGGGGTCTCGCCG
Source organism: Bacillota bacterium (assembly GCA_021200975.1). Classification (GTDB taxonomy): domain Bacteria; phylum Bacillota; class Clostridia; order Oscillospirales; family Oscillospiraceae; genus Faecousia. Next base: position 5,701 of record JAJQFT010000036.1, read on the forward strand.
ATCTGGCAGCTGACGTATTCGGGATCAGTGTTTTCCTCCTGCCCGGCGAAGGTGGAGGCGGTGATGGTCACATAGCCCTCACGGTAGTACAGGGAGGAAATCTTGGTGTTGTCATATACACGCGCGCTCATGCCGTAAACCACGGGATAGAGGACGCAGTTTACAAACACCCAGTCGATCACGGCTTTCATGTGCTCGGAATCATGCGTTTCGTCGGCGGTAGCGGTGGCGTACAGGTCAAACAGCTCCTGGTCAGTGATGAAGCCAAGAGAGCCGTCATCGCCATTCACGGCCGAGCAGGCCAGCTTCCAGGAGGAAACCAGATCCTTGCCGGACATACCGGAGAAGTAGAGCAGATCCCATGCGGTGTTCACGGAGGTGTCGGTGGAGAAGGTGGAGTTATCCACGGAGGACATTTCCACATTAACGCCCAGATGCTGGAGCATGGACAGGATGTAGGTCACGCCGGACTTGTCCTCCTCGGAGGATTTGCACATAATCTTGATGGTTTCGCCGTTGTAGTTGGACTGCGCCAGGTATTCCTGTGCCAGCTCTAGGTTGTAGGTGTTGGCATAGGTCTCCTCGTCTTCCCAAGAGGCGTCGTAATCAGAGAAGTAGGGCGTCCCATAGGTCGTCATGGCGGTGTAGGAGCCGGGCAAGCCGGCGGCGATGGTATCGGAATCAATCGCGTAGGCAATGGCCAGCCGCAGGTTCAGGTCATCAGACAGGACGCTTTCGCCGCTCATATTGTAGCACATGAAGGTGTAGTCCGCGGATACGGAGGTAGCCACATCGTACTTCTCGTCGCTCTCAAAGGTATCGAGCGCCAGCGGGCGGATGTAGTCGCAGTAGTCAATTGTGCCGTTCTGCAGGGAAATCTGAGCCGTGCTGGAATCGGTGACAATCTTGAAGGTGACCTGCTCGACCATGGCGTTGTGGTAGGCCAGTCGGTGGGAGACATCCTCGGTGGTATTGTCCGCCCAGTAATTTTCGTTGTAGGTCAGAACCAGCTCCGCGCCGGTGGTGAAGGAGGAAACCACATAGTTGCCGGTACCGACAGGGGCGGTGGCAAAGGTGGTTTCGTCAAAGGCCGCCTCGGCGAACACGAAGGTGCGCCCTAAGGGGAACTCCACATCGGAGATGGAGGCAGGCTTGGAGGTCCAGTGGTAACGCAGGGTGTAGTCGTCCACGACCTCGATATAATCGAACAGGTCGTAGTTCAGCGCCTCACCGGCGTTGATCAGCCAATCGGTGGAGAACACCACGTCGGAGGCGGTAATGGGGTTGCCGGCGGAATCCGTAATGGTTTCAAAGAGCTTGATTTCCCATGTGGTGTCGTCAATGATTTCATAGGACTGCGCCAGATTGGGAGTTAAATTCTGATTCTCATCGAAATCAAACAGGGTTTCATAGAGATTGGTGTAGAAGTACACCTTAGGGTTGCTGGTACCGGCTGTGGGCAGCAGATTCTGAATGTTCTGGTTGATTGCGTAGGTAATGCTGGGGTAGCGGCCGTCGGCATTGAGTTCTGCGTCCGAACCGCCGGATGATGTTCCGCCGCAGGCGCACAGGCCGAGAACCATGCAGGCCGCAAGCAGAATGGCGATGAGCTTTTTCATGTTGTTCCCTCCGATTGATTATTGTCGCTTTCACCATGAAATCAAAAGTTTGAGCCAAGATTTTGGTGATTTCGACAATACCATTTTAATGATTAGGGGGTTGACATCCAATTCGTTTTGTATTATTATCTATACAGAAACGGAAAACCAGAATGGAAAGTGAGGCAGTAGCCATGACCTTGGAAAATATGCAGGAATTTATTGTGCTGGCCGAGGAGCACAATTACCAGATTGCCGCCGACCGGCTCTACACCACGCAGGCTACCCTCTCGCGGCACATCATCGCCTTAGAGGAGGAGCTGGGCATTCAGCTTCTGAACCGCTCCACCAAAAAAATCGAGCTGACAGAGGCGGGCGTAACCTTCCTGTCCTACGCGCACAAGGCCGCGCAGCTGCAAATCGCCATGCAAAAGGAGCTGGAAAAGAAGCATCGTCAGCTCCGCGGGACGCTAACAGTCGGCTACAACGGGCGGGTATCGTTCTACAATTTTACGGATCTGCTCGGCCGCTTCATGGCGCAATACCCCGGGCTGAACATCGAGGTAATCGAAAATGAACCGCCGCAGCTTCTGACCGCCCTGCGCGATAAGGAGCTGGACGTTGCCATCGTGCTGGAGAATCCCTTCACCGATATTTCAACGGGGCTGAAGCGCATCCGCATCGCCTCCGATGAAATGATTGCGGTGCTCCCGCAAGGGCATCCGCTGGAAAGCCGGGACTCCATCACCCTGCCCATGCTGAAGCATGAGAAATTCATTACCTCCTCCATCAAGAAGGAGCCCGGCTCCATATTCCTGGAGGCCTGCCGCCGCGCCGGATTTGAGCCGATACTGGCGCACACGGGCATCATCGGCTCGGCGGCGTTTGAGCTAGTGAAGAACACCCGCTACGTTTCGCTCGACTGGTCTGCCACAGTAAAAACCTACTTCAAGGGCGGCGTTTCGCTGGTGGAGGTGGAGCCGAAGGTGCGAACCTATGTGGATGTGTTATACCTCCCCGAGGGGAAAAAGCCCGGCAAGAAAATGCTGCTGAAATACTTCAAATCCCACGAAATTGTGGAGGGCTCGGAATGAAATTTCAATATTTGCGCGAATTTCACGAGGCTGCGCAGGCAGACGAGCTGCAGGCGGCCGCGCGCAGCCTGGGCATCTCCCTGTCGGTGCTGAGCAAGCACATCTCCTCGCTGGAAACTGAGCTGGGGGTGGAGCTGTTCACCCGCTCCGGCCGGCGAGCCAAGCTGACGGAGTACGGCAAAATCCTCGCCTCCTACGCCCAGCCCCTGGCGCAGATCGAATCCGACTGCCTGGAGGCGCTGCGCGCCCCCGCCCCCTCCCCTACCCGCTCGCTGGTGATTGGCATGTCGCCCATTCAGTTCCGGGAAAAGGCGCGCATCCTGATTGACGAATTCGGATCCAACGCCGAAAATATCCGCGTCCGCCTTGCCACGGCGGATAACCGGGAGCTGCCGGAGCTGGTGGCACAGGGGGATTTGGATTTGGCCATCGTCCGCACGCCCTGCACGGTGGAGCGGCGGCCGGAGCTGGTGTACCTTCCCTTTTACACGGATACCATGGTAGCGGTGCTGCCGGAATCGCATCCGCTGGCGAAAGAAAAATTCCTCACCTTTGCCCAGCTGAAGGACGAAAACGTGGTGCTTCGCAAGGAGAAAGGGCTCGTGGCTACCCTCTGCGCGCAGGGCTACCGGGAGGCGGGCGTGGAGAAGGAATTTCGCTATGTAAGCCACTACGGCACCTATGACACGGTTCGCAGCGGCGAGGCAATCACCTTTTTTCTGACAAAGCCGAATTTTACCAATTCCGGCCCGGCGCTTGCGGTGGTTCCCGTCCGCCCTGCCGTTACCACCTTTGTGGACATCGTGTTCCGCCGGGGCAATCAGTCCGGCGCGGTGCGGGAATTCCTGCAGCACGCCATCTCCGCCTGCTTCTAGCAGCGAAAAAAGCGTCCCTGAAGATAGGGACGCTTTTTTCGCAAAAATCACCAAATACAATATACAATATGCACAAGTAAATAGCAAATCAAACTTTTCTAATTTTTATACTGTAGCGTTACAATAGATGTGAGACCAAGGTATAGAAAAAAGCGATTGAGTT
>JAJQFT010000001.1 GCA_021200975.1 Bacillota bacterium
TTTTTATACAATATTATATTCTGTTTTTAAATTCTGCCTTCGACTTGCAAAATTCATCTGCGCTCACGATGTGAATTATCAAAGTTTATTTCCATTAAATCATCTTTTTTAGTTTTGAATAGTCGTTTATCGTTCCATAAGTATCTTTTATTTGACAACAAGGAGCATTTGGAGTATTTTAACAGTAGTTTTCCAAAATTAGCCTGAGGTTTGTGGCGATTTTTATGAGAACGAGTTCCCTGATATGACCAAAAGGCGGACAGGAGGTGCAAAAAACTGCAAGCAGAAAGAAACTATTTAGGAAAGGAGAGAGGAACCAGCAGAATTGTAGTGCAAGCATATCAAAAACAGTGCTAGAGTGCGAAATCAGCATGCGTCCAGCGGTTCGGTTTCGCAGTTCGCAGCACAGAAAAAAAGGAGAAAGACCATGAAAAAAATGACAAAGCGCATACTTGGCTTGTGTTTGAGCCTGTGTATGGTGTTGGGTTGCACCTGCCCGACATTTGCGGAGGAAACTGGCAATTCAACAGATACGCAAATTTCGGCTGATGCGGTAATCAACAGTATCTATGTTCTTGGTACGGTTGACTGGGACTGTTCTAAGGCATATGCAATCGTAGTAGAATATAACATTGATATGACCGGTGCAGATGTCTCCACCGATACTTATGAAGTCAATGACTATGGGACTACGCTCGTTCCGATTGCCGAAAGTACCGGAAACGCCGGGCAGGGCGGCTATGCCAGCAATGGCAACGGCATCCAGCCGGGTGCACCCATGAAAGTTTATGTTAATGACAAACCAGAAATTTCTGAAGATGGTGGAAGCGGTACTGGTAACTATGTCATTATTGAAGTAAACACTGATTTCTGGACACCCTTTTTCCCTGGAGATTGGTTGATTACCATGGCGGCGGATGTAAAACAAATCGAAACCGTCGAAACCGCAGAATACACAATTCTTCCAAACTCCGATGCTGTTTCCAATTATACAACTGAAAACGGCACGAATTATGCCATCGAAGGCAGTTATGAAATAGAAGGCATCGACGGCTATGAACTTCATATGCTGGAATCCGACAAGGAAAAGTACACAAGTGAAAGCTCTTTCTATAACAACATTGTTGGTGATGCATTTCACGCGACCTATTGCTTTGATGAAGCAGACGGAGAATACTGGGATTTGGATTTGGCTTATGCCTTGTATGTTCCAGAGGACTATGACCCTAATCAGGAATATGCCTTGCTTCTGCATTTCCATGATGCCAGCACAATGGGTACCGATCCGATTCTTCCGTTAACCGAAGCTGGTGGACCGTATGACTACGCTTCCGATGAATTCCAGCAGCTTTATAAAGACGAAGGTCTCGGCGGTTGTATTGTGGTTGCGCCAGCAATTTCTGCTTCTTACGAAGCAGTCAACTCTGTAACTGGTGAAGTGGACAGCAATCACACGATGCGCGTTACGACTGATAACTGGTCAGTTACTTGCGTATTGGCCGCTACATGGCAGTTAATGGATTCTTTAGTTGCAGAATACAGCATTGACGAAAATCGCATTTATGGCACCGGCCAATCCATGGGCGGCATGGCTGTATTGGAAATGGCTGCACAGCGCGACAACTATTTTGCGGCTATTATGTCCATGAGTTGCAAATGGGGAAACAACTATAATTTGGAAGAAATTTATGGCGGAAGATTTGGAGCCTCCGCTCATGCGTATTACGCATCTCCGACCCAAGCTACCGACGAATACTCCATGATTCCTTCTTTGGACGATGATGGTAACGAAAATAATTACAGAAACTGGTATTATATGGTTTCTGATGATAATATTTTCTTCTGTCGGACTGTCAATGAAATGAAAGAACTTCATGTACTTTATGAAGATCTCTGCGGCATTGATTATCCGCAGGTGGAGTATGCTGTGGACTATAACAGCAGCTATGAGGAAAGCCTTGCTGACCGTAGTGCCGTTGCTGAAGAAGTACATGGCATGGAAAGCACGACCGGTTTCTATGAGGTCGTTTGGACGGGTGATTGCAGCCATAACGCTGCTTGGATGTTGGGTCACGACACATGGGAAATTTACGAATGGTGTGCACAACGAACTCGCGCGGAAGAACAGGAGCGCGATAAACTCTGGAACCTTGCCAACGACTTTGAACTTGCAGATGAACAGAAGACCGACTATGAGCATTCTACCAGCTATTTAACAGGCGGCATACCAACAGGAAAACTTGGCTCTGGAACCGGAAATTATAACTCCTATGTGGATTCCTCTCATTATGCAGGCTGGATGAAAGATGAAGACGGAAATGTCTATCAGATCGGCTGGACAAAAGATGAAGATGGAAATTGGTATAACACCGCTGGTGAATACATTTATACAGAGGCGGTAGCAGATGACCCAGAGCCAAGCGAAGACGAAGACCAGCCGACAGATACGCCGAGTAATACACTGACAGTAGGTGCTGGCAGCGATGAAATAATCTTCTTTGGCGACGCTGTTGGCGATATTATGACTGATGAACATGGCTATGAGAGCTTCACTGGGGTCTATGATGAAACCAGTATTCCTCATGCTCGCGTCCTTTTAATTGAAGATGAGATAGAGGTCGCCATCGTTTCTCTGGAAATGGTTCAGGTTTCCAGCGTGATTGATGATGTTTTGGCTACCATCAGCGAGATTACCGGTCTGCCGACTTCCAGCATCTGGGTTCATTGTACCCACGCGGTAACCACACCTCACGCGCCTTCTGATGATGAAGCGGTGCTTGCATCCTATACCCAAAGCATCCTTGATGCAGTCAGTGGAGCATGTGAAGCTGCGGTGGCTGATTTGCAGCCTGCTGTTATCGGTTCCGGCGTTGGCGAATGCTATGTCAGCTCCAACCGCAATATAGAAAAGCCGGAAGGAGTTACCGGTTATACCTACTCTACACCAACTTATATGAAAAGCATTGGTTCTGATACGGTCGGGTTGGACAATACAGAGATGACGATTGTTACTTTCCAGTCTGCCGAATCCGGTGATACCATCGGCACGATTATGAATTATGGTACCAAGCCTACCTGTATTGACCAAGCGGGGCGTTATGATGGTGAGGGGCGTCCAATCTCTGCGGATGTAACCGGCGTTGCCTGCAACGTCGTTGAGGCTGAAACCGGCGCTCCGTGCCTGTTTATTATGTCTGCTGCCGGTGACCAGATTCCATATGAATCATCCACTTACAACGGTTGGAAAGAAGATGGTACCTGGGGCCAGATTATTCTGACTGTTGCTGAGGGCATCGAAATTTCCAACCGACTTGGCACTGAGATGGGCGAAGATGCCTTGTCAATCTTGGCTGACATCGATTGCAGCACCAACGATGCCGACGTTGCGGTTGCTGAAACTACATTTACCGCCACAAATTTGGATGGTACCACCACCGAAGTGCCGCTGAATGTTATGGCAATCGGTGACATCGGCTTGGTCGGGTTCCAGCCTGAACTGGATGCACAGACCGGAGCAGACATGAAAGAGGCTTCTCCTTATGAGACGACCTTGATGGTCAGCTTCCTGAATGGTGACGGCAAGTATATGCCTCATGATGATGCCTATGATTTGGACACCTATGAGGTTTCCAAAACCAAGTATGCACAAGGTACCGCTGAGACGCTTGTTGAAATGGCAGCCGAAATGCTAAGTGAAATTCAAAATGCCAACGCAGATGCAAACAAGTACAGTCTCGACCTGAACGACTACGCAGACCAGTGGACGTATAACGAGACTGCGGACGGTGTGGCTTATTATGAATTGGATGTGGTCTACTGCGCCAACCCGGTTGACCCTGATGTGCAGCATCTGATTATCTATGCCCCGGCAGCCTATATGCAGGAGAATGCGGACGGCACTGTTACATTGAACCTGGACGGCTCCGTGACAAATCCCTCTGGCGTGGTTTACACCGCAGAGACAGCCCCCATTCTGTATACCAACAACAGCGGCGGCTACAGCGCCTGCACAGTTGGCAATACGTTCAAGTCTGCGTTTATGGAGCAAGGCTATGTGCAGGTTGCAATCGGTACCCGCGGTAAGGGAACGCAGGACGAGGATGGCAATTACATCGGACAGTTCCCGGCGATTATCGTTGATTTGAAAGCGGGCATCCGTTTCCTGAAAGCCAACAGCGATGTTGTCCCCGGCAACACGGATCGCATTATCTCGCATGGCGCCAGCTCCGGCGGCGCGGTCGGCGTGATGCTGGGTGCGTCCGGCAACTCCCCAATTTACACGAGCTATCTGGAGGAGATCGGCGCAGCAGACGCAACGGACGACATCTTCGCCGTGCTGGGCTATTGCCCCATCACCAATCTGGACTCTGCGGATGCGGCTTATGAGTGGTTCCAGGCCGGCAACCAGGAGTATTTCCTCTTTAACGCGATGGCCGTAGATATGTACGGCAACGACATCAGCGACCAGATCACGGTCGGTCGTGGCGTTTTCCACCAGTTTGGCGACAATGTTCTGGGCGGCGCACACGAAGACGAGCTGGCTGAAAAGCTCTATGACTGGTATGTAGATTACATCCAGGGACTCGGCTTTGATCTCGGTGACGACGGCAGAAGCGGCGAATTTTACACAAATATGGTGGAGATTTACTCTGCATCTCTGACCGATTGGCTGACCCGTTATGACGAAATCGACACGCCGGACAAGAATGCTTACCCAACGGCGGAAGATTATATTCAGCATCTTTATGATGATTACAGCGCGGCGGACTGGCTGGAGCTGGATGGCACGACGGCGACCATCACAGACTATGACACCTTCATGGGCAACTTCATCAGCCGCAACAAGATGTGCCCAAGCCTGGATTCCTATAACTACATGAGCAACGAGAACAGCGCGTTCATCCAGGCAGACGGTACAAAGGTACACTTCAGCACGCTGGTGCGGGATATGCTCAATGAACTGGTTGAGGAGTATGCGGACTCTGACTACTTTACTGAGGAAGAGTATGACTACATTGTCCGACTTGCCGCAGCTTACAACGAGGATGTCACCGACGAGAGCGCGGAACTGCTTGCCATCATGAGCCCCGTCAACTATATTGTCAATGATACCGAATATTGGGAAAGCACCCTTGCACCTTATTGGAGATTCCATATCGGTTCTGCGGATGGTGACCACGGTCTGCCCGCCGCATGGCTGACGCACAATGCCCTGCTCACTTATGCAGCGGACGAAATCGTAGATACCGTTGTTGAAGTCAGCTGGGATCAGGGACATGGCACCGCTGAAATTGAAGTGCAGGATCTGTATGACTACATTGATGAAATCATGTTTGCGCAGGCGGAGAGCGAAAAAATAACTCCGACCGGCGCGCCGAGTTATCAGAGAATCACCACCAGTAACAAGACGCTGGCTGATGCAAATCTGAGTACTGAGGGCGGCACCTTCAGCGTGGAAGGTACGGTTGCATGGGAGCTTCCCACGGATACTGTTGTGGTCAAGAATACCGATTACACATGGATATTTACCCCCAACGATTTGGATCATTATACCACGCTGACCGGTACCATCCGGCTTTATCGCAGTAGCAGCAACGGAGGAAGCAACAGCGGAGGAAGCAGCAGCGGAAGCTCCTCCAACAGCAGCGGTACCACAGGTTCCACTACACCTACCGAAACGACCACCGGCAATACAGACGAGGCCGACGACGATGTATTTACAGATGTGAACGAGGGCGACTATTATTATGATGCGGTTCTCTGGGCAGTGGAAAATAACGTTACGGCTGGCACAAGTGATACGACATTTAGCCCTGAACAGAATTGCACCCGCGCGCAGGTCGTCACTTTCCTCTATCGTGCGGCTGGTTCTCCGGATACCAACGGCAGCAATCCATTTACGGATGTGAACGAGAGCGACTATTATTATGATGCGGTTCTCTGGGCAGTGGAAAATGGCATTACGTCTGGCACCAGCGACACAACATTCAGCCCGGATGCAACCTGCACCCGCGCACAGGTTGTTACATTCCTGTACCGTTGCATCGGCTCTCCTGCGGTTGACGGCAATGTTGACGACGCGTTTGACGATGTGGGACAGGATGCATATTATGCAAATGCGGTGCTTTGGGCAACTGCAAATAACGTGACCAACGGCACAAGCGATACAACATTTAGTCCTGAACAGAATTGCACCCGTGCACAGGTCGTCACTTTCCTCTATCGTGTAAATGCGGATTGATTTCGATCATAGTATTTGACACAGCCGGAAAGACTGTTCGCCGGTAAGAGAAAACAGGAGCGGTCACTCCACGGGAATCGGTTTTTATTGATTTCTATGGGTAGAACAAACGCAATGGTTGGCGTCAAGGTTTCCCTTGACGCCAACTGTTTGTTTTTGCTTCTTGCCGCGATGGAGTATAATTTTTCTGGTATAGTGTATCATTGATTATCAGCCGCCACAGACTCGTGACTTTAGTCGTGAGTCAGGCGGCTTTTTTGGGGAAAGTGAATCAATTATCACATACTAAAAATTATCGTTGACTATTTTTCAGATTAGTGCTATAATAAAAATATACCTCGGGGAACCGTGGAAATAGGATAATTTCCTGCTGGTCTTTCAGTCAGCAGGTAGGATGACTGGGTACAGGAAATTAGGTTTCTGAAAGCAGTGGACGCGGTGCAGGAAAATCCGCTTGTCTTTGCGCTAGCAATTTGCGCAGTTGTTGCACTGATGGCTGTTGGTGGAGTACAGCGCTGGTACAGAGAGTAAAAGAGAAGGAAAAGTACAGGTGACAATGTGGAGGAACATACAGATGAATCCCAAAGCAAACTGCTGATTGCGCAGTTTTTGCAGTTTTTATTGGCCTTTCGGATTGCAATGCCAATAACCGAGCAAATCGTTTATCCGCCATATAAAAGTTGCAATGCGTATTTTATCTGCCCACATTGCAAAATGCCGATGCGGTGCGATTATATCAATTTTTGCAATCATTGCGGGCAGTGTCTGGATTGGCGGAAATCCAGAAAAGCACAACCAATTTATGTGGGTCGATAAAAAATTATTTTGAATTTGGAGGAAACAAATTTGATGAAATGCCTTTTGTATTCTTTCGCGGTAAATGTTTGTTTGTGACTTCATTCTACGACAGTTCCATCCACTTATGGATATTTTTTTTGTTTAAGTGTTCAAGTTGTTTTTTACAATCGACCGTGCAGTATTGCAAAATCCACTTGACATTTCGGCTCAATCTGATATAATAATGCTAAATCGTGATTAACTAAATTACAATTTAGCATGACGCAAATTAGCATTAGGAGAGCGCATTATGTTTATCGGAAGAGAAGCGGAACTTAGGTTTTTGGAAGACAAATATTCTGATCCGAATGGACAATTGATTGTTCTTTACGGCAGGAGGCGTGTTGGAAAGACCGAAACATTAAAGGAATTTTGCAAAGGGAAACCACATCTTTTTTATTCCTGCACACAAAGCACAGACAAGGCGCAACTAAGCAAATTTTCGAAGCAACTATTAAAAGAAAATATACCAGCTAAACACTATATTTCCAAATTTGAAAATTGGGAAAATCTTTTTTATGCCTTTCTTGATCTTCCACACGGTGAAAGAAAAAAGTTAATAGTAATTGATGAATTTCCTTATATGTGCAAAGGAAACCCAAGCATACCATCAATTCTTCAAAATCTTTGGGACTCAGAATTTAAGGATAGCAACATAATGATAATCTTATGTGGAAGTTCTATGAGTTTTATTGAAAATAAACTGCTCGCAGAGAAGAATCCTCTTTATGGCAGAGCAACCGGCATTTACAAAATGAAGGAAATGGGGTTTTACGATGCAATCCAATTTTTCCCAAACTATTCACCAAGAGATAAAGTCATCACTTACGCAGTTCTTGGAGGCATTCCTCACTATCTCAGACAGTGGAACCCGGAATTTTCTGTCGATGAGAACATAAAAAAAAATGTACTGACTAAAGGTTGCGCATTATATAGTGAAGTGGAATTTCTTCTCCATGAGGAACTCCGGGAAACACCGATGTACAACTCAATAATTGAAGCAGTTGCACTTGGAAACACTCGCCTAAATGATATTAGCCAAAAATCACTCATTGAGGATACGGCAAAAACAAGCGTTTATCTGAAAAACCTGATTGAACTGGGAATCGTTGAAAAAGAGCTTTCTGTAGATGCAAAGATAAAAGAAAAAGCAAATTCTAATAGAGGCATCTACCGATTAACTGACAATTTTTTCAGGTTTTGGTACTCTTTTGGATTTACAAATTTTTCCGAATTGGAAGATGGAGATGCAGAAGGAGTTTATGAATATATCGTAAAATCTGCACTTCATGAATTCACGTCCTTACCATTTGAAGATGTATGCAAGGCATTTGTGAGAGAGTTACAACGTGATAACGCATTGCCATTCCGTTATTCTAAGTTGGGACGATGGATGGGAAATACAACTATACGCAATTCTAACGCACCGAATGGCGTCTCTTTTGCTGAAACCGAAGTTGATATTCTTGCAATTGGACATGATGCAAAAGAATACTTGGTGGGTGAATGCAAGTTTAAAAAAACACCGTTTTCTTATTCTGAATACCTTGATGTCGTTGCAAAACTTATGCCGTTAAAAGAAAATGCAAAATTTTACTATGCCTTGTTTTCTGAAAATGGGTTTGATGATAAAATCTCAAATGAGGCACAAGAAAAGGATTTGCTATTGTACTCGTTGGATGACATCGTAAACTACAGAAGCACCCATCCAGCAAAGCGGTGACAACGATTTCTTTGCTCTCTGGTTGAGAAAAGAACTTCGTCGCAAACTGCCTGTATTTTGCCATCATCAAGGCGCGTCCAGCGAGGTTTTGCATTATGGACGAGATAGACGCGGCGCTGAACGAGGCCAACGTGGAACACTATGCGCGCTATATGCGCACACTGACGGAAAATACGCAGTTTATTGCCGTCACACTCCACCGCGCCACGATGGAGGAGGTCAACGTACTTTATGACGTCACCATGCAGGAAAAGGGTATGACAACGGCACTTTTCCTTGAGCTTGCGACGAGCATCCTGCGTCTCAATAAATATCCATAACCATAACAATTTTTGATGCTCCACTGCGATAAAAGATGTGTTTTGCTTCTTGTCGCGGTGGAGTATAATTTTTCTGGTAGTATCAGAAACCATAAACATACCTGTATAAGCCAAAAATCAAATTGATAGGAGCGACAACGAAATGAATGAATATATCATGATGAGCGAACAAATAGACGATTATTGCAGATGGCTCTACGAGGAAGAGCGAAGCGTAAATACCATTGCAAAATATCGAAGAGACTTGATGCGGTTTTGCTCCTTTTTGAATGGTCGGATGGTTACAAAG
>JAJQFT010000015.1 GCA_021200975.1 Bacillota bacterium
CAAACTCAATCGCTTTTTTCTATACCTTGGTCTCACATCTATTGTAACGTTACACCAATGAGAGAAGCAGTCTGTATATAATACTTGACGTTTATTATTTTATCTGTATAATATAATTATAGAAGAAATAAAATTTGAGTGGGATCCTCAAAAGAACGCAACGAATATTCGCAAGCATGGTATCTCTTTTGAAGCGGCCAAGGATGTCTTTTATGACGAATTTGCCATCCTGTTCGACGACCCGGATCACTCTATGGATGAGGATCGTTTCCTTATAATCGGGTCGACACAGATTACAATCAATATCAACAACGATGCCATTGAATACTTTAAGAAGCAGGCTGCTGCCGCCGGCATTCCGTATCAAACGCTGATTAACCTTTATCTAACGGACTGCGCGGAGCAAAATCGACAGCTTAAGATTTCGCGGCAGTAGGAGGATTCCAATTTGCTCCGCTTTCATTGCACCCCGGAGAAGCAGCTTCCCCAGAGTGCGAACCGCCGAGTTGAAAACGATTCCATAGGCGCTGTAAGACAAATCCCCTCCGCACGGCTTGCGGAGGGGATGCTTTTTTATGTGGCGCGGGGGATCATGCCTCCTCGGGCGGCTGCTCCTCGGGGGCGGGGAGCTTCCGGCTCGAGGCGTTGACGAAAGCCATCAGCTCATCGCCGGTAATCGTTTCCTTGGTGAGCAGGAACTCGGCGATTTCATTCAAAAGCGCGCGGTTCTCGGTCAGCATCCGCACGGCATCCTGATAAGCCTCGTCAAGCAGCTTCTGCACCTCCTCGTCCACAAGCGCGGCGGTTTGCTGCGAGCAGTCCATGTAGGCGTTGCCGTCGAGGTAGGCGTTCTGCACGCTTGCGGTGGTCATCAGCCCGATGCGGTCGGACATACCATACTGGGTAATCATGTTGCGCGCGAGCGTGGTGGCGCGCTGCAAATCGTTGGCGGCGCCGGTGGTCTTGACGCAGAAAACCACCTGCTCGGCGGCGCGGCCGCCGGCCAGCGTGCGCAGCTCGGTGAGCAGCTCATCCTTGGTGTTGAGAAATTTCTCCTCCTCCGGCATTTGCAGGGTGTAGCCCAGCGCGCCGGAGGTGTGCGGCACGATGGTAATTTTGGAAACCGGCTGAGAATGCTTCTCCAGCGCGGCGATGAGCGCGTGGCCGACCTCGTGATAGGCGATGATACGCTTTTCGGTGTCGGTGAGCACGGTGTTCTTCTTCTCGGTGCCAGCGATGACCGTTTCAAAGCTGACGAGCAAATCCTCCTGGTTGACGGCCTTGCGCCCCTTGCGGACGGCGCGCAGCGCGGCCTCGTTGACAAGATTTGCCAAATCCGCGCCCACCGCGCCGGCGGTGGCCTGCGCGATTTTCTTCAAATCCACGTCGTCGCTGAGCTTGATTTTGCGGGTGTGCACCTTCAGTGTGTCCAGCCGCCCCTGATAGTTGGGCCGGTCTACGATGATCTGCCGGTCGAAGCGCCCGGCGCGCAGCAGCGCCTTATCCAGAATTTCGGGGCGGTTGGTGGCGGCGAGGATGACAATGCCCTTCGAGGAGTCGAAGCCGTCAAGCTCGCCGAGCAGCTGGTTGAGGGTTTGGTCATTGTTGCCGAAGCGGGAATCCCGCGTGCGGCCGACCGCGTCGATCTCGTCGATAAACACGATGGACGGCGCGACCTTGGTCGCCTGCTGGAACAGGTCGCGCACGCGGCTCGCGCCCACGCCCACGAACATCTCCTCAAAATCCGAGCCGGACATCGAGAAGAACGGCACGCCCGCCTCGCCCGCGACGGCCTTGGCCAGCAGGGTCTTGCCCGTGCCGGGTGAGCCGACCAGCAGCGCGCCCTTGGGCAGCTTCGCGCCGATTTCGGCATATTTCTGCGGATTGTGCAGGAAGTCAATGATTTCCTGCAGCGATTCCTTTGCCTCGTCCTGCCCGGCGACATCCTTAAAGGTCACGCCGGTTTCCTTTTCCATATATACCTTGGCCTTGCTGTGCCCGAAGCCGCCCATCGCGCCGTCGGCGCTCATGCGCTTGGTAATCGAGCGGAACAGGAAGAAGAGGATTGCGCCCATGAGCAGGTAGTAGAGGATCATGACAATCATGGAATTGTCTTCCTCGATAGCCTTGTTCACGGTCACGCCCATAGCGTCCAGCCGCTCTGCCAGCTCCATCACGTCGCCGGAGGGCAGGCCGGTGTAGCTCGCTTTCTGCTCGGAAACATCCTTCTGCGCCTCGTCCTTGGTCAGGTACAGGATGCGGTCGGAGCGAATCTCTACCTCGGCGAGGTTATCGGTATTCATGGCGTATAGGAAATCGGAAAAAGTGGTATTGGTATATTGGCTGCTGGAAATTGCGTTGTAGATGGTGGCGATAATCAAGATCGCGGCAATCGTGACGATCAGCGCAATCCAGATATTCCCCCGTGGGCTCTTGCTTTCCCCATCTGCGCCGCCGCGCTTTCTGGCGTCGTTTGAATCGTTTTCCATGTCTTTCCTCCTCGGCGCGTTATCATTTGCTCCTATTTTAACACACTTGCGCAAGTTCTGCAATGAATGTTTGCGAAAAATTAAGTGAAAAAAATGTGAATTTCGCGGCCTTCTGCCAAATCTGCCGCGCATTGCCGCGAATGTGAAAAAAAGCAGTTGCCCGAAGGGCGATTTTCTGCTATAATAGGGTAAAAGCAGAATTTGGAGTGAAAAGCAGCCATGAATCAGGAAAGAAATGCCCGCGCTTTCGATGCGCCGGCCGGGCAGATCGAGGGGCGCAACGCCTTAGCCGAGGCGCTCAAGAGCGGCCGCACGGTGGACAAGGTGTTTATCGCCGCCGGGGATCCCGACCGCGCCCTGCAGCGTTTGGCGACGCAGGCGAAGGAGGCCGGGGCGGTTATCGTGCCGGTGGATCGCCGCGCGCTGGACGCCATGAGCGCGACGCACGCCCACCAGGGGGTCATCGCGCAGGCGGCGGCGCACGAATATAGCAGCGTTGAGGATATGCTTTCCTTTGCGGCTTCGCGCGGCGAGCCGCCGCTGCTGGTGCTGTGCGACGAGCTTTCCGACCCGCATAATCTGGGCGCAATCGTCCGCACGGCGGAGTGCGCTGGGGCGCACGGGGTGATTATTCCAAAGCGGCGCAGCGTGAGCCTCAACGCCACGGTGGCAAAGGCCTCGGCCGGTGCGGTGGAGTATATGCGCGTCGCGCGGGTGGGCAACCTCAATCAGACGATTGCCGAGCTTAAGCGCCGGGGCGTCTGGATTTTCGGTACGGCGGCGGAGGATTCCCAGCCCATGTACCGCGCGGATTTCACCGTCCCGGCGGCCATCGTCATCGGCTCGGAGGGAGCGGGGCTCAGCCCGCTCGTGCGGAAAAATTGCGATATGACGGTGCATATTCCCATGTATGGGCAGATTTCCTCGCTGAACGCCTCGGCGGCCGCGGCGATTTTGCTCTATGAGGTCGTGCGCCAGAGAAAAATGGCCTAGCCCGCCAAGCAAACGTATGTCTACAAGGAGGCCAACTATGGACAACGATCAGGAAAAACAGGACGAATCCTTTAGCTTAGAGGATATTATGCGCGAATTCGGTGCGCAGCTGCCGCCGGAGGCGGAAATCCCGGAGCCGACCGTGCCGGAGGAGCCTGCCGAGCCCGCCCCCTTCGAGGAGGGCTGGGAGCCGGAGTTTGAGCAGCCGATTGCCGAGTATGTGCAGCCCGAGCCAATCGTATTCCGCCCGAAATCCCGGCTGCGGGAGCTGAAGCGGCAGCTGATTGCCGGGCCGGAGAAGCGCTACTACGATTTAACGGAGATGGGCTTCGCCAAGCTGCAACTTGCGATTTTCGCGAGCCTGCTCGTGGTGCTCGCAAGCAGCGCGATAACTATTCTCAACGCCACCGGCGCAATCGGCAGCGGGCGAATCCGCTTCGTCATTTTCGCGCAGTTTCTGTGCCTGCTGCTTTCCGCGACGCTGGGGAGCTACCAGCTTTTGCATGGGCTGGGGGATATGTTCAAGGGGCGGTTTTCTCTAAATAGCCTGCTGAGCTTCAGCCTTGCCGCCTGCGTGGCGGATGGGATTTTCTGCCTGCGGGAGCTGCGTGTGCCCTGCTGCGTGGCCTTCTGCCTGAATGTAACCATGTCGCTGTGGAGCGAGTACGAGAAGCGCTCGGCCGAGGTTGGGCAGATGGATACCATGCGCAAGGCCGTGCGGCTCGACAGCGTGGTTGCCGTGCCGGATTATCTCGATGGGCGGCCGGGCTACCTGCGCGGGGAGGGGCAGGTGGAGGACTTCATGGATACCTATGCCGTTCCCTCCACGCCCGAAAAGGTGATGAATATCTACGCGCTCGCGGCCCTCGGCGCGAGCTTGGCCATCGGTGTGGTCGCGCTGCTTCTGGGCGGCGTATCGGCCTGCCTGCAAACCTTCTCGGCGGCGCTGCTTGTGGGGGTGCCTGCCTCGAGCTTTATCGCCCTCAGCCGCCCGGCGGCGATTCTGGAAAAGCGGATGCACGCCCACGGTACAGTATTCTGCGGCTGGAAGGGCATTTGCGTGCTGAGCAGCCGCGGTGCCTTCCCGCTGGACGATACGGATTTGTTTCCAATCGGCTCGGTCAAGCTCAACGGCGTGAAATTCTATGGTCACCGCGACCCAGACCAGGTGGTTGCCTATGCCGCGGCGCTGGTGGACGCGGGCGGCGGCGCGCTGATGCCCCTGCTTGACCAGCTTGCGCAGAGCCGTGGCTGCCCGAAGTGCGAGGTCACCGAATTCCGCACCTATAATGGCGGGATCGGCGCTGTGGTGGACAACGAGGCGGTGCTGGCCGGAACCATCACCTTCCTGCAATCGATGGGTGTGGATTTGCCCAAGGGCACGAAGGTCAATCAGGCGGCCTATGTCGCGGTGGATGGCGAGCTTTGCGGCGTTTTCGCCGTGAGCTACGGAAAATCCAAGGATATTCACAATGCCATCACCACCCTGTGTGCCTACCGGGGGCTGACCCCGGTGCTGCTGGCGCGCGACTTCATGCTCACCGAGGCGTTCCTGCGCTACCGCTTCGGCATCAACCCGAAGCGCATTGCTTTCCCGGGCGACCAGCAGCGCGCCGAGCTGGCCGCGCGATCTGCGCCGGAGGGTGCGCCCGCGCTTGCACTCACAACGTTCGATAATATCGCCGGAGCGGCCTATGCCGTCACGGGCGCGCGGTCGCTGCGCTCCGCCTCCCGGGTGGGCGTGGCGGTGAATATGCTCGGCGGCATTCTGGGGCTGGTGATGATGCTGGTGCTCACCCTCGTTCATGCCGAGTATTTGCTAACGCCTACGAATATCCTGCTCTATGAGCTGGTGTGGATGCTGCCCGGGCTGCTGATTACCGAGTGGACGCGCTCGGTATAGGCCGCAACGAAAAAGCAAAAATTTCCGCCCCGGAAAATCCGGGGCGGAAATTTTTTGGTTAGTAGCGATTAGTCCTTGTACAGCTCCACGAGCTTGTTCAGGTGCGTCCAGCGCTCCTTCGCGGCGGCCTCGTTCTTCGCGAACAGGTCGGTTGCGCGCTCGGGGAATTCGCGGGTCAGGCGGCTGTAGCGGGCCTCGTTCATCAGGAACGCCTGGTAGCCCTCCTTCGGCGCCTTGGAATCGAGCTGGAATTTGCCGGTTTCCTTGGTCGGATCGAAGCGGAAGAGGTTCCAGTAGCCGCAGTCAACGGCCTTCTTCATCTCGGACTGGCAGTTGGTCATGCCGCCCTTGATGGAGTGCATCTCGCACGGAGCGTAGCCGATAATCAGCGAGGGGCCGTGGTAGGCTTCGGCCTCGGTGATGGCCTTGATGGTCTGGGCGGGGTTGGCGCCCATCGCGACCTGCGCCACATAGATGTAGCCGTAGCTCATGGCAATTTCGGAGAGAGACTTCTTCTTGGTCTCCTTACCGGCGGCAGCGAACTGCGCAACCTGGCCGATGTTGGAGGCCTTGGAGGCCTGACCGCCGGTGTTGGAGTACACCTCAGTGTCGAATACGAAGATGTTTACATCCTTGTTCTGCGCCAAGACATGGTCCACGCCGCCGAAGCCGATGTCGTATGCCCAGCCGTCGCCGCCGAAAATCCACACGGACTTCTTGGACAGGTAGGCCTTCTTGCTGAGGATGTCCTTGACAATATCGCAGCAGACATTGCTCTCCAGGTTGGCGACCAGCGCCTTGGTGGCGCCCTTGTTAGCAACGCCGTCGTCGTAGCTGTCGAGCCACGCCTGGCAGGCGGCCTTGCGCTCCTCGCTCTCGGTGTTGGCGAGGACGGTTTCGACCTTGCCCTTCAGGCTCTCACGGATGACGGCCTGCGCGGTGTACATACCCAAGCCATGCTCGGCATTGTCCTCAAACAGGGAGTTCGACCATGCGGGGCCGTGGCCTTCCTTGTTGACGCAGTAGGGAGAGGTCGCGGCGGGGCCGCCCCAGATGGAGGAGCAGCCGGTGGCGTTGGAGATGTACATCCGGTCGCCAAAGAGCTGGGTCACGAGGCGAGCGTAGCTCGTTTCGGCGCAGCCGGCGCAGGAGCCGGAGAACTCCAGCATGGGCTGCTTGAACTGGCTGCCCTTCACGGTGTTGTCCTGCATATCAGGCTTCTCGGAAACCTTGGAAACCATGTAGTTCCAGACCTCCTGCTGCGGAAGCTGGCTTTCCTGCGAAACCATCTGGATAGCCTGCGTCGGGCAGACGCCGACGCACACGCCGCAGCCCATGCAGTCGAGCGGGGAGATAGCCATCGCGTAGGAGTAGACCCCCTTGCCCTTGCCGGCCTTGACGGGCACGATCTTCGCCCCGGCGGGAGCGGCAGCGGCCTCGGCCTCGGTGAGTGCGTAGGGGCGGATGGTGGCGTGCGGGCAGACGAAGGCGCAGTTGTTACACTGGATGCACTTCGTTTCATCCCATGTCGGGACGGTAACGGCGACGCCGCGCTTCTCATAAGCGGATGCGCCCAGAGCAAACTGGCCGTCCACATAGTCCGTAAAGGCGGAAACGGGCAGGCTGTAGCCGTTCATCTTGTCAATCGGGGTGAGCAGCTTCTGGACGACGGCGACGGTGTCGGGCGCGCCCACGAGCGCTTCCTCCTTCACCGTATCCTCGGCGGTTGCCCAATCGCTGGGAACCTCCACCTTGGTGTAGGCGGTGGCGCCGGCATCGATGGCCTTCCAGTTCTTCTCGACCACGTCCATGCCCTTCTTGGCGTAGGAGTGCTCGGCCGCGTCCTTCATGTGCTTCACGGCGTCCTCGGCGGGCATGACCTTCGCAAGGGAGAAGAAAGCGGATTGCAGGATGGTGTTGGTGCGCTTGCCCATGCCCACTTGAATGGCCAGGTCAATGGCGTTGATGAGGTAGAGCTGGATGTTGTTGTTTGCAATGTAGCGCTTGGCCTCAGCATCGAGGTGATGCTCCAGCTCGGCGAGCGACCACTGGCAGTTGATCAGGAATACGCCGCCGGGCTTGACATCCTGCACCATCTTGAAGCCCTTGGTGATATAGCTGGGGTTGTGGCAGGCGACAAAGTCGGCCTTATTGATATAGTAGGGGGACTTGATGGGCTTGTCGCCGAAGCGCAGGTGCGAAACGGTGACGCCGCCGGTCTTCTTGGAGTCGTACTGGAAGTAGGCCTGTACGTACTTGCCGGTGTGGTCGCCGATAATCTTGATGGAGTTCTTGTTGGCGCCAACGGTGCCGTCGCCGCCCAAGCCCCAGAACTTGCACTCGATGGTGCCCTCCGCGGCAGTGTTGGGGGAGGGAACTTCGGGAAGCGAGAGGTTCGTCACATCGTCTACAATGCCGATGGTGAATTCATGCTTGGGGCTTTCCTTTTTCAGCTCCTCGTACACGGCGAAGACAGAGGCGGGGTTGGTATCCTTCGAGCCGAGGCCGTAGCGGCCGCCGATGACGGTGATATTGTTGCGGCCGGCCTTCGCCAGCGCCATCACGACGTCCTGATACAGCGGCTCACCCTGGGAGCCGGGCTCCTTGGTGCGGTCGAGCACCGCGATGCTCTTGACGGTGCTGGGAATGGCGGCCAGCAGCTTCTCGGGGCAGAAGGGACGGAACAGGCGAACCTTCACAAGGCCGACCTTCTCGCCGTGCGCGTTGAGGTAGTCGATGACCTCCTCCGCAACGTCGTTGATGGAGCCCATTGCGACGATGATGCGGTCGGCGTCCGGCGCGCCGTAGTAGTTGAACAGCTGGTAGTTGGTGCCGAGCTTTTCATTGACCTTGGCCATGTACTTTTCCACAACGGCGGGCAGCGCGTTGTAGTACTGGTTGCAGGCCTCACGGTGCTGGAAGAAGATGTCGTCGTTCTCGTGGCTGCCGCGCATGGCGGGATGCTCGGGGTTGAGGGCATGGCTGCGGAAGGCCTCGACCGCGTCCATGTTGACCATTTCCTTCAGGTCGTCGTAATCCCACACGGCAACCTTCTGGATTTCGTGCGAGGTGCGGAAGCCGTCGAAGAAGTTGATGAAGGGAACGCGCCCCTCAATGGCGGCCAGATGCGCGACGGCGCCGAGATCCATGACCTCCTGCACGTTGGTCTCGCACAGCATGGCAAAGCCGGTCTGGCGGCAGGCGTACACGTCGGAGTGATCCCCGAAGATGTTCAGCGCCTGCGCGGCTACGGTACGGGCGGAAACGTGGAATACGCCCGGCAGCAGCTCGCCGGCAATCTTGTACATATTGGGAATCATCAGCAGCAGACCCTGCGAAGCGGTGTAGGTGGTGGTGAGGGCACCCGCGGCAAGCGAGCCGTGCACCGTGCCGGCAGCGCCGGCCTCACTCTGCATCTCCACGACCTTAACGGTGTTGCCGAAGATGTTCTTGCGGCCGGCAGCAGACCACTGGTCTACATTGTCCGCCATCGGACTCGACGGGGTGATGGGATAGATGCCAGCCACTTCGGTAAAAGCGTAGCTGACGTGGGCGGCGGCGGTGTTGCCGTCCATAGTCTTAAATTTTCTTGCCAAAATGAGATACCTCCTAAAGTATTTCAAAATTCGCCATAGTTATAGTACCACTTTTGTGCGGATTTGTAAAGGAATTTTTCGCTGGAAAAGCCGGTTTTTTCTGTATCTTTTTTGCGGTTCGCGCAGAAAATGCCCTCGGCGCCGCGCGCCGGAGCCAAAGCCGGAAAATATGGGAAGGAAAGGTTCTATAATAAATGTTGGGGTCAGGTGTGAGCCTGACCCCATGAATCTGA
>JAJQFT010000061.1 GCA_021200975.1 Bacillota bacterium
TTCATATTCATGGGGTCAGGCTCACACCTGACCCCAACATTTATTATAGAACCTCTTTTCTTTTGCCTTCTTGGTCACAAGGACAATTTTGCTTTTTTATAACCACAATTTCGTCCACAAACTGCGTGTGTTCGGAGCGGTAGATATACTCAATTTGCCTATGAATATCTTCCTCTGCAAGTGCGCTGTTTGAAAGGTTAAAGATAAAGTTCTGCGACTGCCCTTCCTTCTTGAGATTCTATCGCACATGATTTTCTTGCCATTGCTGGTTATCGTTTTCAAAGCCTCCATTTGCTCGTCCGTCATGCTCTCGGTATACTCCACCTGCATCCGCTCCCGCTGCTCTCTCAGCCCCGCAGCCTTGCTGAACGCCGTGTATTCCTTGCTTAGGCGTTTCATCCTTATCTGCGAGGTTTGCGCCTCATCGTCCAGCCCTGCGGCTTTGAAGGCGGTCACATCGCGCTTCAGCTTGCGAATTGTCCGCTCTATCTGCCGCTGCTTTTGCGTCGCCTCGTAGGTGGTGTAGGTCTTGCCCTCGTACTGGAACGGCGGCTTGTCGATATTCGCAAGCTGCTCGTCCGTGTAGGTTCTCTCGGATACGCCCTCCACCCATACGCTTCGAATGTGGCGGCAGTTCGCGCCCTCCAGACCATCCACATAGCCCAGCCCACAGGTGGCGTAGATGTTCGGGTAAGCACGTGGATGTGTGCTAATAGGTATTCGAGACCTTTATTACAACGATACCATCCACCTCACAAATCGAACCATCTTCCGGAAAGCATGGCATATTTTTGACCGTGTCAGTTGCAATCACTGCAGTGTAATCGTCGTCCGAACAGAAAGTGAACTGGATTCCGCAGTATCCACACAGCAGACCGTCCCAGGAGCGGCGATTATTGCCGGCGGTCTTGCTCCAGAAATCCCCACCAAACCTTGCATAGCTGTTTGATTGCTTCCATGCCGTCGTTTGCGTAAACATGCTGCTCTCCGAGGGCCTGCCAACGATGGCGAAAGTGGCATCCTCCTCGCTGTTAATGTAGCCTTCGTCTGCCAGCGTTGTTATCATGCTTTCTGCGATTGTTATGACGGACGTTCTTCCCTCCCGCATTGCCAGCTGGTCATTATTTACAATGCAGATATTTACCCAAAGAAGACCGGCTAGGCAGAGCAAGAAGGAGGAATACAACAACCTTCTATCCATAAAGTCGTCAAAAAGGCAGAGAAACAACGGAAACAGCGGGGTTATACCCGCAGAGACGCCGGGTAAGGCCCCTGTAAATGCGTGGAATCGCCTTTTATCCTGCAGAAAATGGAATCTGCAGCCACTTTGGTATATTGCCGGGCGGCGCGCTACAGCAGGGTCGTCGGGTCCTCGAGCGGCTCTATGCCGAGCTGCCGCAGGGCCTGCTCGGCCGCGGGGATGTCGGCGCGCAGGAGCGCCTCCGGGCTGTGGGCATCCACGCCCACCACCGCCTGCATGTTCTCCTGCGCCGCGATTTCCCAGAATTGGCGGCAGGGGTAGCCCAGGCAGCCCTCCGGCGCGCCCTTGCTCACCCCGGCCAGATTGTATTCCAGCGGCACGCCCAGCCGCTTCGCCTCCCGGCAGAGCGCGCGGGAAACCTGCGCGGCCGTTTCGTCGAAGCTGGGATACCATTGCAGCATCAAATCCGGGTGGGCGAGGTAGAGAAACAACCCCGTTTCCATCCCTTTCACCGCCGTTTCGAGATAGTGCCAGAGCTGCTGCCGGCGGCTCATGTGGCCAAAGAAATCCTCATATTCCTTGTCGCCGTGGTTGCCCAGAATCATGTAGTCCAGCTGCGGGCGCAGCGCGCGCAGGTAGGGGAAGAAGCGCTCCACCGCCTCGCATTCCAGCCCGATATAGATGGGGATTTGCCCGGCGTATCGCTGCCTGAGCGCGGCGATGGAGCAAAGGTAGCCCTTCAGCTCGTCGGGCGCCATTTTGTCCCAGTTGACGAAGCCGCTGGTGTAGGGAAGCGGCGTGTGGTCGGCGAAGCCGAGCTTGTCGTAGCCCGCAGCAATCGCCGCGGCCACATAGTCCTCGTCTGCCCCGGTGGCGTGGTGGCAGCGGTAGGTGTGCGTGTGCAGATTGACCTTCATCCTAGCCCTTCAGCCCCCTGGACTGCCGATCCATGTCCTCCACCACAATGTCGAAAATCTCGCCCAGCGTGGCGCAGTATTCCAGCACCCGCCAGGGCGTGTTGGTATGGTAATGGATTTTTATCAAATCCTCGTCTCCCACCGCCAGCAGGCAGTCGCCCTGAAAGTTGGCGGTGAAATAGTCGCTGATGGCGTCCTCGTCCAGCCCATGCCCCTCGATGAGCAGCTGGGTGTCGTAGCGAAATTCGGTCATGTGCAATGCCTCCATTTTGAATGATTTATAGATGATTTTGTTCAGAGTTTCTCTAAATATACCAGCAGCACGGCGATGTCCGCGGGGCTTACGCCGGAGATTCGCTCCGCCTGCCCGAGCGAGATTGGGCGGATGGCATTGAGCTTCTGCCGCGCCTCCAGCCGCAGTCCGGCAATGGCGCTGTAGTCCAGCTGCGCGGGCAGGGCGCGCGCCTCCTCACGCCGGAAGCGCTCGACCTGCTTCTGCTGCCGCTCGAGATAGCCCGCGTATTTCACCTGAATCTCGACCTCCTCGGTCACGGCGCTGCTCAGCGCCGGGCGCCCGGGGTCGAAGGGGGCAAGGTCGGCGTAGCGCACGCGCGGGCGGCGCAGCAGGTCGGCCAGATGCGCGGAGGCGGCAAGCGGTGCGGAGCCGCGCGCGCGGAGCATCTCGTCCAGCGCAGGGCTCGGGCCTGTCCCGCATTCCTCCAGCCGCCGGATTTCGGCGGCGACGGCGGCGTATTTTTCCTCCACCGCCCTCGCGCGCGACGGCGGCACGAGCCCGACGCGCGCGCCGATGGGGGTCAGGCGGTAATCGGCATTGTCCTGCCGGTGCAGCAGGCGGTACTCGCTGCGCGAGGTCATGATGCGGTATGGCTCCTGTGTCCCCTTGGTCACGAGGTCGTCGATCAGCGTGCCGATGTAGCCCGTTTCGCGGGTGAGAATCATCGGCTCGCGCCCGAGAATTTTCAGTGCGGCATTCACGCCCGCGACCAGCCCCTGCGCCGCCGCCTCCTCATAGCCGGAGGTGCCGTTGAACTGCCCCGCGCCGTACAGCCCGCGGACGGCCTTGACCTCCAGCGTCGGGCGCAGCGCGGTGGGGTCGATGCACTCGTACTCGATGGCGTAGGCGGGGCGCATCATCTCGGCGTGCTCCAATCCCGGCACGGTGCGCAGCATTTGCAGCTGCACATCCTCCGGCATGGACGAGGAGAAGCCCTGAAGATACATTTCCTCCGTGTCCAGCCCGCATGGCTCCAGAAAGAGCTGGTGGCGCGGCTTGTCGGCGAAGCGCTGCACCTTGGTTTCGATGCTCGGGCAGTAGCGCGGGCCGACGCCGGAGATGGTGCCGTCGAACAGGGGGCTGCGCGCGAGATTTTCGCGGATGATGCGGTGCGTTTCGGCGTTCGTATAGGTAAGGTAGCACAGCGCGGCGTTTTCCGGCCGCGCGGCGGTGCGGAAGGAGAAGGGCTCGCAGACCTCGTCGCCGTACTGCGGCTCCATCTTCGTCAGGTCTACGCTGCGGCGGTTGATGCGCGGCGGCGTGCCGGTCTTGAAGCGCCGCAGGGGAAGCCCGAGTGCGCGCAGGCTGTCCGCCAGCCCGATGCTGGGGTGCATCCCGTCTGGCCCGGAGGAGAGGACGCTCTGCCCCACGATGGTGGTCGAGTCGAGGTAGGTTCCCGTTGCGAGCACGACGGCCTTCGCCTGGTAGATCGCGCCAAGCTGGGTCTGCACGCCGGTCACGGCGCCGTTTTGTGTGAGCAGCGCGACGATCTGCGCCTGCTTGAGCTGCAAATTCTCCTGCTGCTCGAGCGTTTGCTTCATCACCTGCCGGTAGCGCATCCGGTCGGCCTGCGCGCGCAGGGAATGCACCGCCGGGCCCTTGCCGAGGTTCAGCATCCGGTACTGGATGCAGGCCTTGTCCGCGGCCACGCCCATCTCGCCGCCGAGCGCGTCCAGCTCGCGCACGAGATGCCCCTTGCCGGTGCCGCCGATGGCGGGGTTGCAGGGCATATTGCCCACCGCGTCGAGGTTGATGGTGAAAACGATCGTCTTCAGCCCCAGCCGGGCGGCGGCCAGCCCCGCCTCGATGCCGGCGTGTCCCGCGCCGACGACTGCGACATCGCAGCAATCTGCTTCAAAGGTGTGCAAGGCTTGCCCTCCTTCTAAAATGAGATTCCCCACAGGACACCCGCCAGACTCATGGCGTTGATGAGCGCGTGGATGGCGATCGGGGAGAAAATCGAGCCGCTGAAGTGGTACGCCCACGCCAGCGCGATGCCCGCGGGGAGGTACTGCACAAAGCAGCAGGCGAGCTGCGCCGGGCTGTACGCGCCGACGTAGCCCAGAATATGCACAAGCGCGAACAGCGCGCAGGAGAGCGCATACCCGAGCGCGCCGCTTTTCTCGGCGGCGCAGCCGAAAATCAGGCCCCGGAAAATCAGCTCCTCCGCCGGCGGCACGAGCAGCACGGTGGCGATGGCCATCGCAGCGGGGCTGCTACGCACCATCTCGGCTACCGCGGCGTCGTTTACGTTGTAAAATGACGGGTCGAGCCGGTACAGCAGCGGCGTGAGCAGACTCGAGATTGCCTCGTAGCCCGCCAGCGCCAGCATGGAAATCCACACCAAACGCAGCCCCCGCGCCCCGGGGAAGCGGAGGTGGGCGGCCAGAAAGCCGCGGAAAATCCACAAAATGCAGGCAAAATTGATGCAGTAGAAGCACAGATTCACCTGCATGGTGGAGATTTGCGGGAAAAGCTGCGGCAGCAGCGCCGCGAGCAGCAGCGGCAGCACCGTCACCTGCGCCAGATAGTACCCCGCGCCCAGGGTGCGCTCGCGCCGGGTGAGCGAGACGGGAAAGGAGATCGGGTCCATATCAGCCGAGCAGCTTCTTGAGCCGGTAAAGCTCGTTCATGGCCTCAATCGGCGTGAGCGTCTCCACCGACAGATTGCCGAGCGCGGCGCAGACCTGCTGGGCGCTCAGGTCGCGCAGGCTCACCTGCTCGTCGGTACGCGGCGCGCTCTCGGCGGGAGCGGGCCTCTCCTGCTCCAGCTCCTCGAGAATCTCCCGCGCACGGCGGATGACGGGGCTGGGCAGCCCCGCGAGCTTCGCCACATCCACGCCGTAGCTGTCGTCCGTTGCGCCGGGGACGATTTTGCGCAGGAAAACCATCTGGTCGCCCCGGGTTTTCACGGCGATATTGTAGTTTTTTACGTTCGGCAGCTTGGCCTCCAGCGTGGAAAGCTCGTGGTAGTGCGTCGCAAACAGGGTCTTCGCCCCGAGCTTGCGGGGGTTGGCGACGTATTCGAGCACCGCGCGGGCGATGGCCATGCCGTCGTAGGTGGAGGTGCCGCGGCCGATCTCGTCGAGAATCAGCAGGCTCTTGGGGGTCGCGTGGTGCAAAATCTCCGCAACCTCCCGCATTTCCACCATAAAGGTCGATTGCCCGGAGGCAAGGTCGTCGCTTGCGCCGATGCGGGTGAATACCCGGTCGACCAGCCCCAGCCGCGCGGAGCGAGCGGGCACGAAGGAGCCAATCTGCGCCATCAGCACGATCAGCGCTACCTGACGCATATAGGTGGATTTGCCCGCCATATTGGGGCCGGTGATGATGGAAACCTGATGGTCGGGGCTGCCAAGGTGGGTGTCGTTCGGGACAAAGAGGCTGTCGCGCAGCATCACCTCCACCACGGGGTGGCGGCCGTCGATAATCGTCAGCTCGTTGCCGAGCGTGATTTCCGGGCGGCAGTAGCCCCGCTGGACGGCGACGGTGGCGAGCGAATTGAGCGCGTCCACCTGCGCGATGGCCGCCGCCGTGACCTGAATGCGCATGGATTGGTCGGACAGGAAGCTGCGCAGCGCGCAGAAAATCTGGTATTCCAGCGCGGTCAGCCTGTCCTTGGCGTTGATGACCTGATCCTCCAGCTCCTTAAGCTCGGGGGTGGTGTAGCGCTCGCAGTTGGCGAGCGTCTGGCGGCGCACATAGCTCGCCGGAACCTGACCGATAAAGGATTTGGAAACCTCAATATAGTAGCCGAATACGCGGTTGAAGCCCACGCGCAGGGTGCGGATGCCGGTCTGCTCCCGCTCGCGCGCCTCGATGGCGGCGATGGTGTTCTTCCCGCCACTCATGATGTCGCGCAGGCGGTCGGCCTCGGCGTCTGCGCCGGGGCGGATGATGCCGCCCTCCCGCACGGTCAGCGGCGGCTCATCAACGATGGTGCTCTCGATGCGCTCCGCGCAGTCGGTAAGCGAGTCCATGTTCTCGCAGAGCTTTTTCAGCAGCGGGCTGGTCAGCCCGGCCAGCTGCGCCTTTACATCGGGGATCGCGCGCATTCCGCGCGCCAGCGCGAGCAGGTCACGGCAGTTGACCGTGCCGGTGACGATGCGCGTTTGCAGCCGCTCCATGTCGGATACGTATTTGAGCGCGTGCGCCAGCTCGCCGCGGCAGGGGGTGCTGCTGACCAGCTCCTCCACGCTCTGCTGCCGGCGTTCGATTTCCGC
The DNA here is from genome assembly GCA_021200975.1 of Bacillota bacterium. Taxonomy (GTDB): domain Bacteria; phylum Bacillota; class Clostridia; order Oscillospirales; family Oscillospiraceae; genus Faecousia. The sequence continues at coordinate 6,637 of JAJQFT010000061.1, forward strand.
AGCGTCAAGCAGGGGCTTTTCGAGCCAAGAGCGCAGCATCCGCCCGCCCATCGCGGTGTTGGTGCGGTCGAGCACCCACAGCAGGCTCCCCTTTTTCTCCTTCGAGCGCATGGTTTCGGTCAGCTCTAGGTTGCGCCGCGCGTCGAGGTCGAGCTCCATGAATTTGCTTGTGGTGTAGTATTCCAGATGCCGGATGTGGGGCAGGTCGTTCTTTTGCAGGTGCAGCAGGGTTTGCAGCAGCGCGCCGGAGGCGATGATTGCCAGCGGCAGCGCGCCGATGCCGAGGCTTGCCGTGTCGGCGCCGAAGTGCTGCGTGAGCACCTCCTCGCAGGCGTCTGCGCGGAAAAGCTCGGCGTTTCCCTCATTGACGCAGCATTGCAGCCGCTGGAAGAGCAGCTCGTTCAGGCCCTCCGCGCCCTCGCCGTAGCGGATGACCTCCGACGGCGAGAAGCGCCCCAGCTCCGAAACGGCGCCGGCCATGTCGGCGCAAACCGTGGTGTAGAACACGCCGGTGGACACGTCGCAGAAGGCCAGACCGAATTGGCCGCCCTGCGCGTAGATCCCGGCGAAATAGTTGTTCTTTCGGTCCTCGAGCATACTTTCTTCCGTCACGGTGCCGGGGGTGACGATGCGGGTCACATCCCGCTCCACCAGCCCCTTGCTCAGGGCAGGGTCGGTCATCTGCTCGCAAATCGCGACCTTGTAGCCCTTGGCCACCAGCCGCGCGATGTAGCTCTCAACGCTGTGATACGGAACGCCGCACATGGGACTCTGCTCCTCCTTCGGGCGGGTGCGATCGCGCGAGGTCAGGGCCAGGTCCAGCTCCTGCGCCGCGGTCTGCGCGTCCTCGTCAAACATTTCGTAGAAGTCACCCAGCCGGAAGAACAGCAGGCAGTCCTTGTTTTGTTCCTTGATGGCGCGGTACTGCCGCTGCATGGGGGTCAATTCGGTCAGCGTCTTGGACATAGTTTCTTCTCCCCTTCGGATTCCAGTATGCCGGTAAGGCTCCATGTGGTCGAGCCGGTGATGGTGATATCGGCGAAGTTCCCGATTTGGCTGTCCTCCCCGGCGAAGCGGACGAGGCGGCCGCCCTCGGTGCGGGCGGTCAGGCACGCGCCCTCGCGCCCATCGACGAGGCAGCGCAGCGTCCTGCCGACGTAGGCCGCGTGAAGCTGCTCGGAGATTTCGTTCTGAATGGCGCAGAGCTTGTCGAAGCGGCGGCTTTTTTCCGCCTTGGGCGTGGGGTCGTCCATTTTCGCCGCCGGGGTGCCGATGCGCGGCGAAAACAGGAAGGTGAACAGCGCATCGTAGCGGACAAGCCGGATGAGCGACACCGTTTCCTCAAATTCCGCCTCCGTTTCGCCGGGGAAGCCCACGATTACGTCGCTCGTCAGCACCAAATCGGGCATCACGGACTTGGCGTAGCGCACGCGCTCGAGGTACTGCTCGCGGTCGTAGTGCCGGTTCATGGCCTTCAGCACCCGGCTCGAGCCGGATTGGAAGGGCAGGTGGAGCTGCTTGGCGATTTTGGGGTAGCGCGCCATCGTGTCGAATAGCTTCCGGCTTGCGTCGCGCGGGTGGCTGGTCATGAAGCGGATGCGGAAGTCGCCGTCGAGCTGGGCGATTTGCGCGAGCAGGTCCGCGAAATCGATATTTTCCAGCAAATCCTTGCCGTAGGAGTTTACGTTCTGCCCCAGCAGGGTGATCTCCTTGCAGCCGCCGGCAATCAGCTCGCGGCACTCGGCAAGGATGTCCGCCGCGCGGCGGCTGCGCTCGCGCCCGCGGACATAGGGCACGATGCAGTAGGTGCAGAAGTTGTTGCAGCCGTACATGATGCTTACCCATGCCTTGATGCGGCTGTCGCGCAGCTGGGGGATGCCTTCGGCGATGGAGCCGTCCTCGTTTTCAGTGTAGAATTGCCGCCGACCGGTCAGCAGCACGGCGCGCAGGATCTCCGGGAACTGCCACAGGTGGTGGGTGGAGAATACGCCGTCCACGATTGGGAAGCTGCGCCGGATCCGCTCCGCCACCGTCGGCTCGCCCGCCATGCAGCCGCACAGGAAGATTTTCTGCGCGCTGTGGCGGCGCTTGGTGTGCGTCAGCGCGCCGAGGTTGCCGAAAACGCGCTGCTCGGCGTGCTCGCGGATGGCGCAGGTGTTCATCACGACCACGTCCGCGCCCTCGCTGGTATCGGTGATGGCATAGCCGCACTGCACGAGGTAGCCGCGGATTTTCTCGGAATCCGCCTCATTTTGCTGGCAGCCGTAGGTTTCTACATAGGCCAGCGGCGTTTTCCCCTGCGCGGCCCAGTAGCTGCGGATTTCGTCGCAGCAGGCCAGCTGCGCCGCCAGAGCCTTCTGCTCCACAAGCGTTGTCATAGCGTCCCTCCGTGGTAAATGGTATCAATACTATACAATAGCACATTTCCCGCGATTTTGCAAGAAAAATCCCACCTGCCGAGAGCTGTAGCGTTACAATAGATGTGAGACCAAGGTATAGAAAAAAGCGATTGAGTT
>JAJQFT010000083.1:0-17698 GCA_021200975.1 Bacillota bacterium
AGGAATCTTTTCTTATTTTCTCCCTACCCCAACTATTGACATAGAGCCAAAAAAAGTCAAGGTGCGTTTTCGGGCGCACCCTGACTTTTTCCTGTTTAGCGGAACCTTACATTTGCAAAACGGTATCCAGCTTATCGCCGCAGGCCTCGATTTGCGGGGCGGAGCCAATCACGCACACGCCGGCCGACTCCGCGCCGGCGTCGAGCAGCTGCGCGAGCGCGAGCAGGTCGGCCTTGGTGGTCGCCAGCAGCTCCCGGCGACTCTGGGCGCGGAATTCCTCGCTCGTGCCGCTGAAGTAGGCGGTGTCCGCCGCCTTGCCCATCGCCGAGGGGTTGAGCAGCGGGTCGCTGTCGCCCACCGCGCCGATGATATATCCGAGCAAATCCTCGGTGCTGTCGGCAAAGCCGCGCAGGAATTCACCCATAAGGGCGTCCTTCTCAAGCGTCCTCGCCGGGGAGGGGTCGCGGAAGGAGTAGGTGGCGGCAATGCTCGACTCATTGGCGCGGAAGCCCGTGCCGTACGCACCGCCCTGCACCCGGATCTCGTTCCACAGGTAGGCATAGCTCAGCGCGTTGGCGCCCATCGCCATGGAGCCATCGTAGCGCGGCAGCGCCATCGCCACGGCACTATAGCCCACATCCGTCGGGGCAACGATGCCCTCCCTGCGCGCGCCCATCGGGGCAATGGCGAGCGCACCCGCCGCCGTGCCTTGCGGCAGCGCGTCGGCAATCGCCTGCGCCGCGGGCGCGAAGCTCTCCTCGTCGCCCGTGAGGCTCAGCGTCAGGCGGGCGGTGCCAATCAGCTGCGCCATCCGCTCCTCCAGCGAGGCACGCAGGGTGGGGAAGCGCTCGTCGAAATGCGCCGTAAGCTCCTTGAGCCATGTGTAGAAGGCGTAGCCGCCGCTGTATTCGCTCGCCGCTGAGGCCGCGGAGAAGCCCGCTGCCGCGCGGGTCATCGCGGCGGTGTGCCCCGAGCCAACGAAGGACTGGCTGAGCTGGGTCTGCATTTGCAGCAGCTGCTCCTTCACCCGCGATTCGTCGGCAAAGCTGGTGCCGGTGAGCAGCTCGGTCACGAGCGCAAGCGCATCGGGAAGCTTGTGCTCCAGCGCGCTGAAATCCGCGCAAATCTGGATGCTTGCTCTCTCGGGCACGCCCAGCGCGCCGACGCTCTCCACCTGCATCTGGAATTTGCCGAGGTACAGTCGCAAATCGCGCTGGATTTCGGCAACCGAGCGATTCTTCGTGCCAAGCTCGCCGACCAGCGCGCAGAGCAGCGCGGTTTCGGCCAGCGCCTCGGGGGACTGATCCTTCGCGTCGAAGTACAGCCGGCCGTAAAGGATGCCGCCGGTGGGGATCTCGTGCGCGAGCGTGGGAATGCCGGCATAGCTGCGCTGCTCGCAGGGCAGCTTCGTCGGGCTCTTGGGCAAGTCCTCCAGACTCAGGCGGGGCAACGTGGCAAGCTCCTCGGGCGTATTGTCGGCCTGCTGCCAGGTATGCAGGCGGTTCATCTGGTCAATCAGCTCAGCGCGGCACGCTTTCGTCCAGCTCTCCTCGGCCGCCCGCAGGCGCGCGGCCTCCGCCTCGCGCTGCTCCTGCCCGGCCGTGTGGGAGGCCGAAAGCAGCACGCGGCACTCATGGGGATTCTCCAGCAGCAGCTCGCGCAGCAGCTTCTCAAAGCCGCCCTCGTCGCACATTTTGCGCAGGTGCTCAAATACATCGCCGACCTGCAGGTTCGCCGCAGGGTCGCCGCCATAGAGCCAAGTATCCAGCGTGCTCAGGCCCAGCACAAGGCCGGTGGGCGCGCGGCCAAAGTCCCGCGCGCGGGCGCGGAATTCCATCGAGGCGAGCGAGGCGTAAATCTGCTCGTGGTCAAGCCCGTTGGCCGCCAGCGCCTCCAGCGTTTCGGTGACGGCCTCGTTGATGGCATCCAGATTGGCCTCGTCAAGATTGCGCAGGCACAGGACGCCAATGGGCTGATAAATTCCATCCTGAATTTGCAGCTCCACGTCCTCGCAAAGCCCGGCGGAAAGCAGGCGGCGGGTCAGCGGGGCCTCGTTGCTGCCGCAGAGCACATCCGCCAGCGCATGGGCGGCGAGGATGCGCTCCCGGTCGTCGTATTCGCCCACGGCGAAGCCCATGCCCAGCAGGCTCTGCCCCTGCGTGGGGCGGGAGGGGGCGACCTCGTAGCAGCCGCGCACCGGCGCGGGCTTCACGGGTCTTTGCTTGGGCGTTATGGGCGGCACGCTCTGGGCAGTGTAGGGCGCAAGGTAGCGCGCAATCCGCTCGAGCACCGGCTCGATTTCCATATCGCCGTCGAGGAATACGCGGGCGTTCGAGGGATGATAATATTTCCGGTGGTTCGCAATAAATTCCTCATAGCTCAGCTCGGGGATGTGCGCGGGGTCGCCGCCGGAATTGTAGCCGTAGCAGTTATCCGGGAAGATCTGCTCCATAATTTTCTGGCTGAGGATTTCATCCGGGTCGGCCATCGCGCCCTTCATTTCGTTGAATACCACGCCCTTGTAGCTGGCGTGGCCGTCCTCGTCAATCTCATAGTGCCATCCCTCCTGTCGGAAAATCTCCGGCAGGTCGTAGATGCTTGGGTGCAGCACCGCGTCGAGGTAGACATCAACGAGGTTCAGAAAATCCTTCTGGCTGCGGCTGGCGACGGGGTAAACGGTCTTATCCGGGTAGGTCATGGCGTTGAGGAAGGTGTTCAGGCTGCATTTGAGCAGCTCCAGGAACGGCTCCTTCATCGGGTACTTCTGCGAGCCGCCCAGCACGGAATGCTCCAGAATGTGGAAGATGCCGGTGCTGTTCTCCGGCAGGGTGCGGAAGGCGATGCCAAAGGTCTTATTCTCGTCTGGCCGCTTGAGCCAGATGAGCGGCATCCCGGTTTTGATGTGGGTCATCTCGATGATTTCGCCCTTGAGCTCCTCCAGCGCGCGGATCCTCTCCACGCGGAAGCCCTGAATTTCGTCGGAAATGTGCAAAGAAACGTCCTCCTTTGTGAATTTTCTCCATTATACCGTAAAATATACCAAAATGCAAGCCCCTATTTTGTAGGAAACCACAATTGACAAACGTTCACATTTGGTTTACAATAACGGCAACAATATGGTAAACTGAAATTGGAAACGCAGGTAGTCGTTCATTTGGCCTTTTCAGAGAGCAGCAGGGTGTGGGACTGTTGGCAGGGTCGATTGGCTTTTTGTGCTTTCCTTGGATGCCCCGCGTGGCTTCCACGGGAATCCCGCCCGTTACCCTTGGGACGCCCCCGCGCGCTCTGGCAGAAATATGCAGCTCTTCGCCCCATTTCGGGCAAAGAGCCTTTTTCTTTTTTTAGGTCTATAGGTTGATTTCTACCGGCTCGCCCTCCGCAAGCGGCTCCGCCCGGCACAGCGCGCGGACGCGGTCGCAGTACGCGCCGCAATCGACCAAGCGCGTCAGAGGCGGGTAGGCATTGTCGTAGTGGTCGAGAAAAACCTGCTTCGGCGCAATGCGGCGCGTAATATCGGTGCAGACCTCGGTGATGTTGGAGCGTCCCTGATGCGGCAGCACCAGCGCATCCACCCCCACGGGATAGCACTCGCCCGCGTCCAGCCCGGCCGAGCCGAAAATCAGCAGCCGCTTCCCCTCCGCCTCCACGCAGTAGGCGACGATTTCGCCCGCCTCCGGCCATGTGGCAAAGGAGGCGAGCAGGTAGGCCGTCTTGCCGGGCTGCCGCAGGGTTTCGGCGCACACGCGCGAGCGAATCAGCGGCCAGTCGAAATGGATGTGCCGGGCACGGTAGACCGCAACACGCGCGTCGGCAAGCGCGACGCTCTGCCCCGGCTCCACGATGTGCAGCCGCTCCGCGGGGAAGCCCTGCCGCAGCAGATGCCTGGCGGGGCTCGCGGTAAGGTAGAACTCCGCGGGCGTATCGAGATAAATCTCGCGGGCGGAATGCAGGTGGTCGATATGGCCGTGGGTGACGAACACCCGGCGGCACCGCCCCAGCGCCGCGGCGCGCAACGCGCGTGCTTCCGGCGGCTCCTGCCCGGGGTTCGGGAATTTCAGGAAAGGGTCAAATGCGAGCAGCGTCCCGCCGGTCTCCACCGTCAGGCACGCGGTTCCGTACCATGTGAGCCTCATTTTTCAGCCGCTTCCTCCTCGAGAATATGGTAGGCGACCTTGCCCACGAGCGTAAGCGGCAGGCTCTCGCGGAATTCGATTTCCCGCGGGCGCGCGAAGCCCGCGAACTGGTGGCGGCAGAAGGCCATCAGCTTGTCGTGCTCCTCCTTGGTGGGGGCAACGCCCGGCTCGAGCTGGATATAGGCCTTCACCATCTGGCCGCGCTGCTGGTGCGGTACGCCAATCACGCAGCTCATGTGTACATCCGGGTGCTGATCCAGCTCGCGCTCCAGCTGGGAGGGGTAGACATTGTAGCCGTTGGTGATGATCATGCGCTTCATCCGGCGCACATAGTATACATAGCCGTCGGCGTCGATTGTGCCGATGTCGCCGGTGAAAAGCCAGCGCGTGCCGTCGCCGTCGGTGCGGATGGTCTCCTCGGTCTGCTCCTCGTTTTTGTAATAGCCGAGCATCAGCGTGGGGCCGGAGAGGATGATTTCCCCCTCCTCGCCCCGGGGCAGCTCCCGGAAGGTGCCCGGCTCCACAATTTTGTACGCCATGTCGCGCAGCGGCAGGCCGATGGAGCCGCGCTTATAGGTATCCACAGGCGTGACGCAGCTGGCGGTGACGCATTCGGTCAGCCCATAGCCCTCGCGAATCTGCACGGTAGCCTTGTGCTCGCGCAGGAACTGGTCGGCCTGCTCCTTCAGCTGCGGCGGCAGGGTGTCGCCGCCGGAGAATACCCCAATCAGGCAGCTCAGGTCCGCGCCCTCCATCGCGGGATTGTGAATCATGCTCTCGAAAATGCTCGGTACCCCGGCGATGAAATTCGGCTTATGCTGCTTGACGAGCTTGGCATAGGAATCGTTCGTAAACTGGGGGATGAGGATGGAGGTCGCGGCATTTTCCAGCACCGTATGGATGCCGATGCCCAGCCCGAAGCCGTGGAAAATGGGCATAACGGAAAGGAATTTCAGCCCCGGGCGGAAATCGCAGCCTGCGCACTCGCGAATCTGCATCCCGAGGGCGTTGAAATTGAAATCCGACAGACATATCCCCTTCGCGGTGCCGGTCGTGCCGCCGGAATAGAGCATCACGGCGGTGCGCTGCGGATCGTACTCCACCGGCGGGAGGGGCGTATTGCCGCCGGTTTTCACGAAATCCGTCCACAGCAGGTCGCCCGCGCGGTTCGGGAAGCGATGAAAGTCCTTGCCCTTGACCGCGTAGTACGCCAGCGCGAGATGGGGCGGCAGCTCCGACTGCATCCGCGCCACGAGCAGGGGGATATGCGGGTCGGCCGCGTCCCGCGCAGCGCTGGACTTCTCATAGAACAGGTCGAGCGTGAGCATCATCTTGCTGCCCGAATAGGTCAGGTAGTGGGTGATTTCCCCCTGCGCCGAGAGCGGGTGCACCATATTTGCCACCGCGCCGATGCGGTTGAGCGCATACAGGCAGATCACGGCCTGCGGGCAGTTGGGCATACAGATGGTCACAAAATCTCCCCTCTGCACCCCGGCGGCGGCAAAGGCGCGCGCCGCCTGCTCAAACAGCGGGATAATCCGCGAATACTTGGTCTTTTTGCCCATAAACACCCACGCGATGCTATCGGGGTACAGCCGCGCCGCCTCGGCCACCGCGCCGAACATGGTTGTTTCGGGATACGGCAGGCTGCGCGGGAGGTTGGGGGTTTCTCTCTTCATACGCTACCTCGGTTCTTTTTTCTGTCCATTTTACTCCATCATGCCGCATTTGTCAAAGGAAATCTGAAAATCTGTGTTATGTAAACTTCACGACGCAAAAAGGCTGTGCCGGGTGCTCGCCCGGCACAGCCGCGTCTTATTCGTCTTCCTCCCGGTCGGGGATCAGGCTGTCGACATAAGCGGTCATCTCGTCAAAGTGGCTCTCCACCTCCTCCAGCAGACGCATCTGCGCCCGCGCGCGGTCGAGATTGTGGCGGGGGTAGCGAATCTTGAAGTAGAGATCGCCGTCTAAGTAGTCGGTCAGGAAGCGCATGGCAAGCTCGCAGGTAATCACCTTGATGCCCAGCGGCAGGTTGTGAATCTCCGAGCGCGTCAGCGCGCCCGCGACCTCGGAAACGAAGCCATCCGTAAATACCCGGAATAGGTTCATGTCGATGTGGATTTTGTCGAGGTCGGTTTCGTCCTCCGGCGCGGTTGAGGCGCCGTAGCGGATTGCGTCGCCGTAGTCGTACAGCGCGGAGCCGGGCATCACGGTATCGAGGTCGATCACGCAGATGGCCTTGCCGGTCGCGTCGTCAATCAGCACATTGTTGAGCTTGGTATCGTTGTGGGTAACGCGGGTGGGGATCGTGCCGTCCGCCATGAGGTCAACGATGGAGCTCATCATCTTGCGCCGGTCAAAGAAGAAGTCGATTTCGGCATCCAGCCCCTTCGCCCGCCCGACCTTGTCGGCCGCGACCGAGGCCACGAAGGTATAGAAGCGCTTGCGCGTATCGTGGAAGCCGGGAATGGTCTCCACCAATTTGTCCGTGGGGAAATCAAAGAGGAACTTCTGGAATTCGCCGAAGCCGCGCCCCGCCTCGTAGAACTGCCGCGGCTCGGTAATCCCGTCGTAGGCGGTGCAGCCGCCGATGTAGAGGTAGCTGCGCCAGTAATTCCCCGCGGCGTCGCGGTATAACAGCGAGCCATTGTCCGCGCTGATGAACTCCATGATCCTGCGGCTCGTATCGAGGTGCGCGCGCGCCATCGAGGCGGTGATATGGTCGCACACCAGCAGGATATTTTTCATCAGCTCCACCGGGTCGCGGAAGGCGACGGTGTTGATGCGCTGCAAAATGTATTCTATGTCGCTGCCATCGCTCTGCCGGAAGGTGAGGCGGTAGGTGACATTGACATTGCCGGAGGCTATCTCGCGCACGCTGCGATACTCGCCGGTGTAGCGGAAGTGGCGAATGACGTGCTTAATTTCATTATAAATCATAAAAAGAATCTCCTGGGAAGCCGCATAGTTCGGTTGATGGTTCATTATAGCACGCCGCGCGGGAAAAAGCAATCGCAAATTTGCGCGCCCAGCGCCTGCAGGGGGCGGCTTACAGCCGCCCCCTGCGGGCGCATTCAAAGCAGGTTCCACCAGTGAAGGCTGTGGCTCTCGCCCACGCTGCGGCTGAGCAGCGCCAAGCGGGTGCAGGCTACCGCCGCCTCGGTCGGCGACCCGGCGGCGAGCTCGATCCTCGCCTGCGAAAAGAGCGCGCGCATCTGCTCGAGCGGCTCGTGGTCGGCAAAGGCGGAGCAAAGCCGCTCCACGCTGCTCCATTCGCTTTCGCAGGCCTCCAGCGTCGCGCTCGCGCCCGCCAAATCACCGGCCTGCGCGGCCGCTGCCGCCGCCTCCGCCTGCGCCGCAATACGCTCGTGCACCTGCCCCAGCTCCAGCATCGTGACCACGCTCACCGCCAAAAGCGCGGCAAGCAGCCCAAGGCCAATCCAAAACCGTTTCATTTGCGCTCCTTTCGCTCAAAAAGCACCCTGCCGCTCTCATCCACGGTGAGCAGCCAAGTATCGGCGAGGGTCGCGTTCTGCCCGAGCAGGTACGCATCCAGCCACTTCCTGTCGCGTCCCACCGCCGCGAGCTGGTCGGCGAACAGGTGGCCATCGGAAACCACGGTCATGGGAAGGTACTGCTTCTTCGCCGTAATGCCTGCGTCCTTGGCCGTGGCGGGTGCATCCTTGGGAAAGGGAAAGACGGAGAGCGTGCCGTCCGTTTCGAGAATGGCGTACTGCACCGTGCGCAGATCCAGCACATTCTTCGCGCGCAGGTGGCCGGTAAGCTCGTCCATCGTTACGCGGGTTTTTCGCAGATTTTCCTGCAAAACATGGCCGTTTTGAATCAATATGACGGGCTTTCCGCACAAAATCCGCCGCAGCCACACGCTGCGCATCGCCAGCGTGGAAATCACCAGCTCCACGCCCAGCACCGTGAGAATAGGCACAAGGCCGGAATAGAGCGGAATCCCGCCATCCTGCATAGGGATGGCGGCAAGGTTCGCCACCAGCATCGTCACGACAAATTCCGCGGGCTCCATCTCACCGATCTGCCGCTTCCCCATCAGGCGGATGACGGCAATCAGCACTACATACAGCACCACGGTGCGAAGGTAGGAAAGCAGCATACAAGCAATACCCCTCTTTTTTCCGATTTAGCTTCCCTAGTATTTCCGGTTGCCGGGGGAATATGCAAAAGCCACGGGAGCGGCCCGTGGCTTCTGCAACAAAAAGAGGAGAGAAAATGAAAAGAAGAAATAGACGAATGAAACCGAAACCTTTATTGGTTTTACCCTTGGTACGTCTTTATTGTAACCGAAAGATATTGATAAAAAAAGTGGGCAAATATTAATGAAATTTGAAGTTGTATGAAAAATTTCCGATTGCCGCGATTTGCGCGCGGGGCCTTGCCCAGCCGCGTGGAAAGACCGGCCTGCCAGCGTCTATGGTTTACATAATATCGCAAACCGTGCCGACGAAATCCGCTTCCAGCGTGCGCGCCTGCCAGCGCTCCGGCAGCTCCGGCTGCAAGCGCGCATCCAGCCCGGGCGCGCGCGAAAGCGCGAGCAGGGTCGGCCCCGCGCCGCTGATGCAAACGCCGTCTGCACCCGCGCGCAGGGCAAGCGCGCGCACCGTCGCATAATCGGCGATCATCGCCGCGCGATAGGGCTGGTGCAGCCGGTCGGAAAGCGATGCGCGCAGGAGCGCTCCGTCCCCGGTCTCCAGCGCCTTCAGCAGCAGGGCGCAGTGCGAGAGGTTATGCACCGCGTCCGCGTGCGTCACCTGCGCCGGGAGCGCCGCCCGCGCCGCGGCCGTACGCAGCGGGAAGGGCGGGATCAGCACCGTGAACCGCCACGCCGGCGAGAGGGCAAACTGCCGCGTAATCGGCACGCCGCCCTCCATCATCGAGGCCGTAAGCCCGCCGAACAGCGCGGGCGCGACGTTATCCGGGTGCCCCTCCAGCGCGGTGGCGACGGCCAGCAGCTCCTCCCCGGGCAGGGCGTACCCATGCAGCGCGTTGGCCGCGCTCACACCCGCCGCGATCAGGGCGGCGGAGCTGCCCAGCCCGCGGGAAACGGGGATCCCGCCCGAAATATGGATGCTCAGCCCCTCCTCCGGCAGCCCCAAGGCGCGCAGCGCGGCGGCATAGGCGCGGTAGGCGAGGTTTTCGGCGTTTGCAAATTCCGGCGGACAGCCGGTGATACGCAGCCCGCTCGCCGCCTGCGTGAAGGTGAGCGTATTGTAGATTTGCAGGGCGCAGCCAAGGCAGTCGAAGCCCGCCGCGAGATTCGCCGTGGTGCCGGGCACGCGCACGCTTACGCAGGCCATGCTTTTCCCTCCCCAAAGGCCGCCACAAAGCGCGGCAAGTCCGCGATGTCGATTACGCCCGGGAAGCGCGCAGCTTTTTCGCGCAGGCGGGCCAGATTCGCCGGGATTGGCAGGCCGGAAATCGCCGAGAGGCGCTCCATCTGCGCCCATTCGTCGCCCGCCATGCCGCCGCCGATTGCGCCCAGCACCGCGCCGGGGAACTTGAATGGCGAGGCTGTAGCAAGCACGACCATCGGGCGCGGGTCGCCCGTCTGCTCCCGGTAGCGCGCCGCCGCCGTCCAGCCGACAGCCGTGTGCGGGTCGAGCAGGTAGCCATTGTCGCGGAAAACGCGGCCAGTCGTCTGCGCGCCCTGCGCGTCGTCGCACCAGTCTCCCCAAAAATCGGCGCAGATTGCCTCCTTCAGCTCCGGCGGCACAGCGTAGCGGCCCTCGCGCGCGAGCGAGGCAAGCAGGGAGGCAACCAGCGCGCAGTCCCCGCCGCTGGCCATGTAGAGCAGCCGCTCCAAATTGGAGGATACGAGGATATCCATCGAGGGCGAATCGGTTCTGCGCAGGGTGCGGCGGCGGTCATAGACGCCGGTCGCAAGGAAGTCGGCGTTTACCCGATTGGCATTCGAGGCGCACAGCAGCCTGCCCACCGGCAGGCCGAGGCGCTTGGCGAAATAGCCCGCGAGAATATCGCCGAAGTTTCCGGTGGGGACGGCGAAATTCACCTCGCCGCCCGGCTGCACCGCGCCGCGCGCCAGCAGCTCGGAATACGCCTGAAAATAGTAGGTGATTTGCGGCACAAGCCGCCCGATATTGATGGAATTGGCGGAGGAAAGCACCGTGCCGGGCAGCGCGGGCGCGGCGGCAAAGATCCGCTTCACGCCGGTCTGGCAATCGTCAAAATTGCCGCGCACGGCGGCGACGCGCACATTTGCGCCCTCCTGCGTCACCATCTGCGCGCGCTGCACGGCGGAAACGCCGCCATCGGGGTAGAACACGCAGATTTTCATGCCCGGCACATCGGCGAAGCCGCGCATAGCGGCGACGCCGGTATCGCCGGAGGTGGCGGTGAGAATCAGGATCTCCCGCTCCTCCCCGGTCTGCGCGCGCGAGCGCCGCAGCAGCCACGGGAGCATGGAAAGTGCAATATCCTTAAACGCCGAGGTCGGCCCGTGGAACAGCTCGAGCACATAGCACTCCCCCACTTCGCGCAGAGGCGTCCAATTTTCGGTGTCAAATTTGCCGGTATAGGCGCTCCGAACCAGAGCGCGCATATCGGCGAGCTCCGGGAAAAAGGCGTGCGCAATAGCCGCCGCGGTTTCCTTCGCGCCCGCGCACAAAAGCGCCTGCCAATCGAGCGTGGGGAAGGGCTCGGGCATATACAGGCCGCCGTCCGGGGCGATTCCCCGCACGATGGCCTCGGCGGAGGAAACGGAAAATTCGCGGCTTCGGGTGCTGTGGTAGCGCATAGCGGTGTCCTCCCTTGGAAAAATCGGTGTCGAATTTTGAAAATTGCTTGCGTTTTTCTGCTATTTATGATATTCTGTTTAGCGGAAAAAAGCAAGTGCTTTTTTTCAAAAACCAGCCATAAGGAAACACGGAGCATGAAAATCGCACTTCTGGGCTTCGGCACGGTCGGCGGCGGCGTATACGAGCTGCTGCGCGGCCGGCCCGAGGCGCAAATCAAATATATCCTCTGCCGCCGGGAGCTGACCGTGCCGGGCGCGGCGGTGATTCACGACTACCGCGCCGCGCTGGACGACCCCGAAATCGACACGGTGGTGGAGCTTCTGGGCGGCGAGCACCCGGCCTACGAGGCCGTGCGTGACGCGCTCGGCTCGCGCCGCAGCGTGGTAAGCGCGAATAAGGCGATGCTCTCGCGGCACTACCGCGAGCTCGCTTCGCTGGCGCAGGCGCGCGGCGCTCCCCTGCGCTTCAGCGCGGCGGTGGGCGGCGGCATCCCGTGGCTCGCAAGCTTGGGGCACGCGGTGGACATCGAGGAGGTCGTCGCCATTTCCGGCATCGTCAACGGCACCACCAATTTCATGCTCGACGCGATGGCGACCCGCGGCCTGAGCTACCGCCTCGCGCTCGCCGAGGCGCAGCGGCTTGGCTACGCCGAGGCCGACCCTGCCGCCGATGTGGACGGCTGGGACGCGCAGCAGAAGCTGATTCTCTCGTGCAATGTCGCCTTCGGCGTGAGTCTGGACGGTGCCTCCGTCCCGGCCTTCGGCATCCGCGGCATCACGGCGGGCGACATTGCCGCCTTCCGCCGCATGGGGCTGGTTTGCCGGCTGATGGTGCACGCCCGGCGCACGGCGCAGGGCATCAGCGCCTATGTGGAGCCGACGCTTGTGCCGGAATCGTCGCTGCTGGCCGGCGTGCGGCGAAACAACAATCTCATCACGCTGGAAAGCCGCTGCATCGGCGCGCAGAGCTTCTACGGGCAGGGCGCGGGGCGGTACCCCACGGCATATAATGTGGTGCAGGATATTCTCGCGGTCGGCGGCGGCTATGGCTTCCGCTTTCCGGCACTCTCGCCCGTTTCGGCGGATAACCGCGCGGTGATGCACCGCTATTATGCCGACGGCAGCATAACCGAGCCGATTTCTGTCGAACAAATGCACAAAAATTCGGGACTGCGGTTCTTTGCCGCGCTCTCACAGCCGGGCGAAGCCCGGGAGGAGGAAGCATGAAGGAATATAACGTCGTAATTCTTGGCGCGACCGGCGCGGTCGGGCAGGAGATGCTGAAAATTTTGCAGGAGCGGAGCTTCCCGGTCAGGGGGCTGCGGCTGCTCGCCTCCGCGCGCAGCGCAGGGCGGAGGCTTGCCTTCCGCGGGGAGGAGATTCCGGTTGAGGAAGCGTCGGAGGACGCCTTCGCCGGGGCGGATCTCGTGCTTGGCGCGGCGAAGAACCCCGTTGCCGCGCGTTTCGCGCCCGCCATTGTGGGCGCAGGCGCGGTATTTGTGGACAATTCCAGCGCCTTCCGCATGGACCCGAATGTGCCGCTGATTGTGCCGGAGGTCAACCCGGAGGACGTACATCTGCACCGCGGCATCCTCGCCAACCCCAACTGCTCGACCATCATCACCCTCACCGCCGTCTACAGCCTGCGCGCGCTCGCGCCAATCCGCAGCATGGTTGCCTCCACCTACCAGGCCGTATCCGGCGCGGGAGCAGGCGGGCCCATTGAGCTGCTGGCCGAGGCCGAGGCGATCGCGCGCGGCGAGGCCGTGCAGCCGAGGGTTTTCCCCTACCAGATTGCCTACAACCTCATCCCCCAGATTGGCGACGAGGCCGGGGACGGCTACACCACCGAGGAGATGAAAATGCAGAACGAAGGGCGGCGGATCCTGCACCTGCCCGATCTGAAGGTCACCTGCACCTGCGTGCGCGTGCCGGTGGTGCGCAGCCACTCCATTTCGGTAAGCGTCCGCTTTGACAGGCCGGTGGAGCCGGCAGCTGTGCGCGCGGCCATCGCCGCTGCCCCGGGCTGTCGGCTGGTGGACGATTTGGGCGCGGGCCGCTACCCCATGCCGCTCGACACCTCCGACCAGGACACCGTGTTCGTTGGTCGCATTCGCCGCGACCTGACGGATGCACACGCCATCACGCTGTGGTGCTGCGGCGACCAGATCCGCAAGGGCGCGGCCACGAACGCCGTGCAGATTGCCGAATTGCTGGACAATGCCTGAGCCAACGGACGGCGGCAAAACCAAAAATTCGCGCCGGGAAATTGCCTCCCGGCGCGAAACGCTTCAGCGGTTTAGGCAGACCTGCGTCTGCGGATTGGGCGCGCCTGCGCGGAAGGCGCGCAGGTTATCAAGCGTGGTCTGGGCGATGTTGCCAAGCGCCTCCTGCGTGAGGAATGCCTGGTGCGAGGTAACCAGCACATTCGGCATGGCAATCAGCCGCACGAGCGTATCATCCTCGACGATGTGGCCGGAATAATCCTCGTAGAACAGGTCGCCCTCCTCCTCGTACACGTCCAGGCAGGCGGCGCCGATTCGCCGCTCCTTGATGCCCTCGATGAGCGCATCGGTATCCACCAGCGCGCCGCGGGAGGTATTGAGGATGGTCACGCCCTTTTTCATCTGCGCAATGGCGGCGGCATCGACGATGTGGAAGGTTTCCTCTGTGAGCGGGCAATGCAGCGAGAGGATGTCCGAGCGGCGGAAAATCTCGTCGAGGTTTACATAATTCAGTCCGGTAGAGGCATCGGGAAATTTATCGTAGGCAAGGATCTCCATGCCGAAGCCGTTGCAAATTCTGGCGAAAATCCTGCCAATCTTGCCGGTGCCGATGATGCCCACGGTCTTGCCGTGCAGGTCAAAGCCCTCCAGCCCGGCGAGGCTGAAATTGAAATCCTTGGTGCGGATATAGGCCTTATGGGTGCGGCGGTTGATAGTGAGCAGCATCGCCATCGCGTGCTCCGCCACGGCGTAGGGCGAGTAGGCCGGCACGCGGAAAATGGGGAGCCTCCCCTCGCAGGCGGCGAGATCGACATTGTTGAAGCCCGCGCAGCGCAGCAGCAGCACCTGCACGCCATATTCCACCAGCTTCTCCACCACCGGGGCGCTGACCGTGTCGCTTACAAACACGCACACGCCGTTGAAGCCCCGCGCCAAGGATACGGTATCCTCATTCAGGCGGGTATCGAAATACTTGATTTTCACATCCGTGCCCGCAATGCCGCGGTCGAAGCCGGGCTTATCGTAGCTCTTTGCGTCAAAAAATGCCAATTTGAACATAGCTGTCATCCCTTCCTTTTGGATGCGACCAGTATAGCACAAAAAATCCATTCCGTCAATACTTATCGATATAAAAATATCAATTTATTTTCGTTGCGTTTTTGTGCTTTCTGTGCTATACTTTTCCCCAAAGGGGATACGAATATGAAAAAATTGCAGGCACTCTGGCAAAAAAATTCCGAGCCGATTCTCTACCTTGTCTTCGGCGCGCTGACCACGGCGGTGAATTTCGCGGTATACTGGCCGCTGTGCAGCCTGCTGCACCTGTGGGCAAGTGCGAGCAACGCGCTGGCGTGGGTGGTAGCGGTGAGCTTTGCCTTTCTCACCAACAAGCCGTGGGTATTCCGTAGCCACGACTGGTCGGCAAAAACCGTCGTGCCCGAGGCGGCGAAATTCGTAAGCTGCCGCCTGCTTTCACTGGCGGTGCAGGAGCTTCTGCTGCTCGTCACGGTAGACCTGCTGCGCTGGAACAGCACCGGGATGTGGCTGCTCTCGAGCGTGATGGTAATTGTGCTCAACTATGTCGCCAGCAAGCTGCTGGTCTTCAAAAAGAAGACATAAAGCATCTAAAAGCGCAAAGCCGGGATTGGCTTTGCGCTTTTTTCTTACTCGATTCCGGTGCCGTCCCCATCGTCGAAGATTGGCTGCTCCTCCTTGCCGGAACCGGAGATGCGCACGAACCTGCCCACCACATCCGAAACCTGGTCAACGATGGCGAAGGTGCCGGGCGTGCGGCGGATCAGCTCCGCGAGCGCGTGCTCCTGCGTGCGGTTGACCACGCAGATAATCACGTTGGTCTGCCGCCCCGCGTAGATGCCCCGCCCGGGCACGACCGTAGCGGAATGGTGCAGCTGCTCGGTGATGGTCTGGCGCAGGCGCTCCGGGTGCTCGGTGATGATTTCAAAGCGCACCGCGCTGCGGTTGGACTTGCTCACCTTGCAGTACACCGCGATGGCCAGCGGCAGGTTCAGCAGCAGGCTCAGGTAGCCCATCGAAACGCCCGTGAGATACTGGAACATGGTGCAAAGCCCATTCAGGCCCGAGGGGGCGAAGGAATTGGGGAACACAAACAGCTCGTAATTCAGCGCGTTGGCCGCCGCAATCAGGACAATGGCGAGATAAGTCAGTACCTTCTTCATCTTTACGCTCCTATTGGCTCTCATTTTCGATACTGCGGGTGCCCGCACAGCCATTATACTCGCTTTTTCGCGTTTTTCAAGAAAAATTTTATGGCGGAAATGCACAAATTTCTTGCATTCTTTTTGGTAATGTGGTATAGTTTCAGGGTATGAATATTTGCTGTTTGAAGGAGCGCAATTTATGACCTCTCAGGACAAAATTCGCAATATCGCCATTATCGCCCACGTCGATCACGGCAAGACCACGCTTGTCGACGAAATGCTCAAGCAGGGCGGCATCTATCGGGAAAATCAGGCCACGGTGGAGCGCGTGATGGACTCCGGCGACCTTGAGCGGGAGCGGGGCATCACCATTCTCGCGAAGAACACCTCCATTACCTATAAGGATATCAAAATCAACATCGTAGACACGCCGGGGCACGCCGACTTTGGCGGCGAGGTGGAGCGCATTCTCAAGATGGTGAACGGCGTCATCCTGCTGGTGGACGCGGCCGAGGGTCCCATGCCCCAGACCCGCTTCGTGCTGCAAAAGGCGCTGGAGCTGGGACACAAGGTAATCGTCGCCGTCAACAAGGTCGACCGTCCGGACGCGCGCGTGCACGAGGTGATGGACGAGGTGCTCGAGCTGCTGCTCGACCTTGACGCGACGGAGGAGCAGTTCAACTCCCCCACCGTGTTCTGCTCCGGGCGCAACGGCACAGCCAGCTACGGGCCGGATGACCCCGGCACAGATCTTGTGCCGCTGTTTGAAACCATCGTCAACTACATTCCCGCTCCGCAGGGCGATCCCGAGGCGCCGCTGCAGCTGCTCGTTTCCTCTATCGACTACAACGAGTATGTCGGCCGCATCGCGATTGGCCGCGTCGAGCGCGGCACCATCCGCGTCAATCAGGAGGTCGCCGTCTGCGACTATCACGACCCCGGCCGCAAGGAAAAGAGCAAGGTGGTCGCGCTCTACGAATTCGACGGTCTCGGCAAGACGCCCGTCCCCGAAGCCTCGGCGGGCGAAATCGTGGCGCTCTCGGGCATGGCGGATATCACCATCGGCCGCACCATCTGCGCGCCGGAGGCGGTCGAGCCGCTGCCATTCGTAAAGATCTCCGACCCCACCATCGAGATGACCTTCTCCGTCAACGATTCTCCCTTCGCCGGCAAGGAGGGCAAGTACGTCACCTCCCGCAACCTGCGCGACCGGCTGGAGCGCGAGCTGTTAAAGGACGTATCCCTGCACGTCAGCGAGCAGGGCACGGACGCTTTCAACGTCGCCGGGCGCGGCGAGATGCACCTGTCCATCCTCATGGAAACCATGCGCCGCGAGGGCTACGAATTCTCGGTATCCACGCCCCGCGTGCTGACCCGGCAGATTGACGGCAAGCTTTGCGAGCCCATCGAGCGGATGGTTGCGGACGTGCCGGAGGAATATATGGGTGCGGTAATTGAAAAAATCGGCCGCCGCAAGGGCGACCTGGTGAGCATGAACCCCGTGGGCAGCCGCTACCGGCTGGAATTTCTCGTACCGTCGCGCGGCCTGTTCGGCTACC
The DNA here is from genome assembly GCA_021200975.1 of Bacillota bacterium. GTDB lineage: Bacteria > Bacillota > Clostridia > Oscillospirales > Oscillospiraceae > Faecousia. The sequence continues at coordinate 16,882 of JAJQFT010000083.1, forward strand.
GCAACGAATTCCTCACCGATACGCGTGGTGAGGGCGTGATGTCGAGCGTGCTCGACAGCTACGCGCCCATGAAGGGCGAGATTGAGCGGCGGCTGACCGGCTCGCTGATTGCCTTTGAAACCGGCGAGGCCTGCTCCTACGGCCTATTCAACGCACAGGACCGCGGCGCGCTCTTCATCGGCGCGGGCACGCCGGTCTACGCCGGGATGGTCGTGGGCATTTGCAGCCGCAACGAGGACATGACGGTGAACGTCTGCAAGAAAAAGCAGCTTACCAATATGCGCGCCGCCGGGTCGGACGAGGCGCTGCGGCTGGCCACGCCGCGGGTGCTCTCGCTGGAGCAATGCCTCGAATTTCTGGCGGACGATGAGCTGCTCGAATGCACGCCCAAGAGCCTGCGGATTCGCAAGCGCGAGCTCGACCACGCCGCGCGTATGCGCGCCGTGATGAAAAAGCGGGCGCAGGAATAAGCGCACGAAACGAATCGCCCGGCGGCGCCCCGCCGCCGGGCACAGACATCCCAAAACACGCAAGGAAGGACGGTGAACAAGTTGAAAAAGCGCGCATTTTCCCTGCTGGCCGCCCTTTTGCTGCTTCTGTCCGCCTGCGCCGCCGGGGGCGGCGGCGAAACGGAGGCGCCAAGCGCGCAGGAATCCTCCGCCGCGGCGCAAACCGAGCCGTCCACCGAGGCCACAGCCGAGCCCACGCGGGCCGAGCAAACCGAGCCCGCAGAGGAAACCGGGGAAACCGAGCCCGCAGAGGAAACCGAGCCGTCCACCGAGGCCACAGCCGAGCCCACGCGGGCCGAGCAAACCGA
>JAJQFT010000083.1:17798-45306 GCA_021200975.1 Bacillota bacterium
GCCCGCAGAGGAAACCGAGCCGGAGGATTCGGTGGAGCGCTTTGTGCTCTCCTTCGCCGGGGACTGCACCTTCGGCTACACCATCACGCCCGAGGGCTCGGGCGGCAACTTCCCCAGCATCGTGGGCACGGACTACAGCTACCCGCTGGCCAACGTCGCGCAGTACTTCCTCAATGACGACTATACGCTTGTCAACCTCGAGTGCTGTCTGACCTACTACACCCCCACCGAAGAGGAGATGGAGAGCATGGGGCTGGCCACCAAGCGCTTCCGCTTCAAGGGGCTGCCGGCCTACGCGCAGATCCTCTCGTGCAGCGGGGTGGAATTCGCCTCCTGCTGCAACAACCACTCCCTCGATTTTGGCTGGACGGGCTGGAGCAATACGCTCAGCGCGCTGGCGGACGTGGGCGTTGGCTACGCCGGATACGGCAAGACATGGGTCGCCACCACGGAAAGCGGGTTGACCATCGGCGTCGCCGCCTACTCCTTCTACGTGACCGAGGCGAATCTGCGCTCCACCATTTCCTCCCTGCGCGAGCAGGGGGCGGAGGTGGTAATCATCTCCCTGCACGGCGGCACGGAGGGCAGCTACTCCCCCACCGAGAACCAAATACGCAACTCGCGCCTTGCCATCGACTGCGGGGCGGACATCGTATTCGGCCACCACACCCACACGCTGCTGCCGGTGGAATACTACGGCGACGGGGTGATTTACTACGGGCTGGGCAACTTCTCCTTCGCAGGAAATACCTACCCCTCCGATATGGACAGCGCGATTTTGCAGCAGGAGATTCTTCGCGCGCAGGACGGCACGATTTCCCTTGGCGCGCTGACCATGATCCCCTGCTCGATGAGCTCCATCACCACGCAGAACAACTACCAGCCCACCCCCTACCAGACCTCCGATGAGGGCTACGACCGCGCGCTGTCAAAGCTGCTCGGCCTCTACGCCGGGGACGATCTGTACGTCTCCTATCGCGACGACGATTAGCCGCCTATGCCCCGTTTGCCCTTCACAATACGCCAACAGCCCCGGCCTTGCGGCCGGGGCTGTGCTTATGTGGATATTGGGAAAGGCGCAGCGCTCAGCGCAGGCTGTCCTTGGCGTAGGCAAGGCAGGCATCGTAGCCGGCCTCGGCGGCGTCTGCCTCCAGCTGCGCAATCGCCTGCCAGAAAGCCTCCTCGCTCTCGGCATAGACGGCGGCCGCGCTGCCCTCGCGCAGCACCTGGCATACCGCATCCCACTGGTCGGGCGTGTCGTCGAGGGCGGCCGTATCGTCGTGGAGGACATAGCGATAGCTTTCCATGATCTCGGTGGTCTTTTGGGAGATCTCCGTTTCCTCCTGCCAAATATAGGTATTCACCATCAAATCCTCGGCAAGCGCGTCGGCGTCCTCGGCGGTGACCAACCAGTTGATGAGCTCGATGCACTTCTCGGGGTACTCGGTGTCGGCATTGATGACCCACACCTTGCGATAGGCCTCTTCTTCATAGAGCATGATCACGCTCTCGCTGGGGATGAGGGACTCCCACTGCCCCTCCTGCAGCGTCAGCGCGGAGCCGGTGCTGTACAGCACGGAGAAGAGCACCTTCCCGTCCTTCGTCTTCTGCACAAGGTCGTTCCAATCCTGCCCATAGGAATCGGGGTCGAGCAGCCCCTTCCGGTACAGGGTGTTCAGCCATTGCAGAACCGCGATATACGCGCCGTCCTCCTCCAGCACGGAGCTCACGCTGCCGGTCGCGGGGTCGTACACCACCGCGCCCTCCAGCTGCTTGCCGTAGTACGCGGCAAGCAACATTTCCGCCGGCTGGCAGACGCCCTCGGTATCCGGCCACGGCAGCGACACGGCGTAAACGCTCTCGTCCTGCTCGCGGGCGACGGTCTGCATGGCCTCCAGAATCTGCGTCAGATCCTCCAGCGTATTGCACGCCGTCTGCTCCGTCTGCGCATAGATGTCCGCGCGGATGTCCCATGTGTAGTAGGCAGTAAGCGGCTGCGCGGCGATCCGGTCAAGGAAGCCATACACCGCGTCCTCGTCGCCGCTGAGGCCAAAATAGCTGCGCCCCTCGGCAAAGGCATCGGCAAGCTGCTCCGCCATCTGCGCGCCGTACTGCTCCAGCAGGCCGTTGTCCGCCCAGTTGAGGATATCCCCGTCGGCGACCCGCTCGCACAGCATCTCCTGATAGGACGCAACGCTCGAATCCCAGATTGCGATATCCGATTCCAGCACGCCCATGATGTCCGGGTCTATATAAATCCGGATATTCATTTGCTCCAGAAGGCGGTCCGCTATGTCCCCCTCCAGATAGCCCAGCCACGCATCGCTTGCCTGGCTGCAAATGGTGATGGTGATTGGCTCCGCATCCCCCTGCTCGGCAGGGGCGGCGGTCGAGTCGGTCGCTTCGGTCGATGCGTCAGGAAGCACGGACTCCTCCGGCGTCACCGCCGCGCACCCCACAAGCCCCAAAAGCATGAGCATAATCAAAATTCTTTTCCATGTTTTCATCGTAGAACCCCCCCCCCACAAAATTTGAAATTACAAATGAACCTGTAATTCTGTTTTCATTGTAACAGAATAAGCGGAAATTTGCAATTTCTTTTTTTGAAATATCCCCGCCAAATTTTCAGTCTTTCTTTTGTTTATTTTCACGAATTTCAAAAAATTTGGAGTAGAAAAGGGCTCCAATCCCGGCTTGCAGGATTGGAGCCACAATTGGAAATCAGGCCAGATATACCGCCCGGCAGGCGAGCATGGTTTCGTAGCAGTCGAGCTTGCTCGTAATCTCCATCGGCGCGTGCATACTCAGTACCGGCACGCCCGCGTCCACCGTGGGGATATTCCGGTTGGCCATATAGCAGGCCACCGTGCCGCCACCCCCCTGGTCGACCTTGCCCAGCGTTGAGATTTGCCAGATCACGTCCGCGCCGTCGAGCGTCTGCCGCACATGGCGCATCACCTCGGCGGAGGCGTCGGACGAGCCGCTCTTGCCGCGCGAGCCGGTATACTTCATGATGGAAACGCCGTGGTTGAAGAAGGCGTTGTTGCGCCGGTCGCAGGTTTCGGGGTAGCAGGGGTCGAAGGCCGCGGAAACATCCGCGCTCAGGCAGAAGGAATTGCGGAAGCATTCCAGCAGCGGCACGCCCTGCGCGCTGCACAGCCCCTCGAGGAAATACTCAAAGGCGAAGCTCTGCATCCCGCTGATGCCCACCGAGCCAATCTCCTCCTTATCCGCGAGGATGCACACGGCGGTCTTAGTGGGCGTGCCGATATGCAGGATCGAATCGATCTCGGCAAAGGCGCAGGAGCGGTCGTCCTGCCCATAGGCGGCGAGCATACTGCGATCCAGCCCGACCTCGCGGCTCTTGCCGGCGGGCACGGCCGTAAGCTCGGCGGAGAGGAAATCGGCCTCCACCATGCCATACTTCTCGTTGAGCAGCTTCAGAATGTGCAGCTTCACCAGCTCGCTGCCCTCGCCCTCGAGCGGCTCTGAGCCGACGATCAGGTTCATGCGCTCGGCGTCCACCGCCTCGCCCAGCGTCTTCTTCATCTGGTCCTTGGCCAGATGCGGCAGCAGGTCGGAAATCATCAGGATCGGGTCGCTTTCGTCCTCCCCGAGATTAACGCAGGCGGTCGTGCCGTCCTTCATGCAAATTACGCCATGCAGGGCGAGCGGACGCGCGAGCCACTGGTACTTCTTGATGCCGCCGTAGTAATGGGTCTTCAGGTAGGCCAGCTCGGTATCCTCATATAGGGGGTTGGGCTTCAGATCCAGCCGCGGCGAATCGACGTGGGAGGCGCAGATATTGCAGCCACTCGCGAGTGACTTTTCGCCAATCACGGCGAGGATGGTGCTCTTGCCTCGGTTATTCAGGTAAATCTTGTCGCCGGGCTTGGTCGCCATGCCATAGGTGAAGGGCACGAAGCCCAGCTTCTCGGCCTCGGCGCAGGTCCAAGCGGTTGCCTCGCGCTCGGTCTTGCACGCGTCGATAAAGGCGCGGTAGCGCAGCGCGTAGCTCTCCATTTCGGCTCTTTGCGCCTGCGTGATACGCTCGAAGCCATTTTTCAACTTTCCAGTTAGATTTTCCCGAAGTTCTTGCGTTGTCATGAATCTGTTTCCTTTCTCAAAAATAAAATCCTTTCCCGGCCGGTTAGGCTCGGGTTACTCCGCTATTATACCAAGCTTTTTCAAAAAAGCAAGACATTCTTCGCGGAATTGGGCGTAGTCGCCCCGATTTTCGAGGACATGGTCGCAGCGCGCGCGGAACCAGCCCTCCTCGTGCTGCGCCGCCATGCGGCTGCGGGCGTAGCTTTCCGGAATCGAATCGCGCGCCATGAGCCGCGCAAGGCGCGCTTCCTCCGGCGCGACGACCGCCACCGTCGTATCGCACAGCGGCGCGAGGCCGCTCTCAAAGAGGGCAATGGCGTCAATGGCGGCGCTCTGACGGCCCAAAAGCCGCCGCTCGACCTCGGCCTTCACCGCGGCATGGGTAATCTCATTGAGCCGCGCGAGCGCGGCGGGGTCGGCAAATACCAGCTTGCCCAGCCTCCTGCGCTGCAATACGCCGCCCTCAAACGCTGCGGGGAAGGCAGCGGCCAGCCGCGCCAGCAGCGCCGCATCCGTTTGCAGCAGCTCGTGGTAGATTTCGTCGCAGTCGAGCACCGCGCCGCCATAGTCGCGCAAAAGCGTGAGCAGGGTGGTCTTCCCGCTGCCGCTCGGGCCTGTGATGCCTAGGATCATAGCGCCGCCTCCGCATCGACGATGCAGAAGCCCGCCGCCTTTTTCAGCCGGTTCTGCACCGCGTAGGCGATGCCCTCGCCCACCGGGCAGCGGGCGTAGACATGTGGGATCTGCGCGCTGTCCAGCTCCCGCAGCGCAGCGAACAGCCCGTGCGAGAGCGTGGCAGCGTCGGCCTCCTTCCCATAGGCGAGCGGCGCGCAGCCGGCATAGAGGGGCAGCTCCTCCTCGAAGCACAGCACCCGGTCGCCCGGTGCGAAGTGCGCGCGGATATAGCGCGCGGCGGCCTCACGCGAACCGGAAACGATAATCACCGGCTCGGCGGGGGCGTAATGGCGGTACTTCATCCCGGGGGCCTTGGCGACCTCGCCCGGCGCGAGCTGCGCCGTAACCGCGCGGTCGATGACCAGCTCACCCAGCACCTCCCGCAGCTGCGCCGGGGTGATTCCGCCGGGGCGCAGGAGGCGGGGCGGGCACTCGGTGAGGTCAACGATCGTGGACTCCACCCCCACGCGGCAGGGGCCGCCGTCGATAATCAGGGGGATCTTGCCGGCATGGTCGTGATAGACATGCGCGGCCGTGGTGGTGGAGGGCTTGCCGGATAGATTCGCGCTCGGCGCGGCGATCGGCACCCCGGCCAGCCGGATAATCTCGCGTGTGACCGCGCTTTCCGGGCAGCGGACAGCAACGGTGGAAAGCCCGCCGGTCGTGCGCTTTGGCACCGTGTCGCTCGCGCACAGCACCATCGTAAGCGGCCCCGGCCAGAATTTTTCCGCCAGCACATAGGCGATTTCGGGCACATCGCGGCAGTAATCGGCGATTTGTCCCGCGCCAGTCAGGTGCAAAATCAGCGGGTTGTCGCTCGGGCGGCCCTTGGCGGTGAAAATCTTGTCCACCGCCGCCGGATCGAGCGCGTTCGCGCCCAAGCCGTACACCGTTTCGGTTGGGATCGCCACCAGCTCCCCGGCGCGGATCCAGCGCGCCGCGACCGCGGCAGCCTCGGGCGCATCGGCAGGTAAAATTTGCGTAGTCATGATACCCTTTCCGGAGAAAAGGAGCAGCTGCCCGGCAGCTGCTCCCATCTTCATTTCGTTCGCTTGGATGGAATCAGCAGGCCCAAAAGCCCTTAAACAGCAGGCTGGTTGGCAGCCTCGATGATTTTTACGAACTTCTCGGGCACAAGGGACGCGCCGCCGATAAGCCCGCCGTCGATATCCGGCTGCGCGAGCAGCTCGTAGGCATTCTTGTCGTTCATCGAGCCGCCGTAGAGGATGGAGATGGCGCGGGCGCTCTTGGAATTGTAGAGCTTGCGCACCACGGTGCGGATGAGCTTGCAGACATCCTCGGCCTGCTCGGGAGTGGCGGTGCGACCGGTGCCAATCGCCCAAATCGGCTCGTAGGCGATGATGACCTTGCGGATGCGCTCCTCGGACACCCCAGCCAGCCCCAGCTTGATCTGGGTGGTGATCCACTCCTCGGTGATGTCGGCCTCGCGCTGCTCCAAGCTCTCGCCGCAGCACATGATGGGAATCAGCCCGGCATCGAGCGCGGCGGTGACCTTGGCGTTCACATCGGCGTCGGTTTCGCCCATGGCGCGGCGCTCGGAATGCCCGATAATCACGTATTTGCAGCCCGCGTCGGTGAGCATAGCGGTGGAAATCTCGCCGGTGTACGCGCCGGAGGGGTTGGGGTTGCAGTTCTCCGCGCCGATGCCCACGCGGGTCTCGCGCATCGCCCGCACGGCGGCCGGGATGCACACAGCGGGCACGCACAACGCAATGTCACACCAGCGGCCCTTGGGCAGGATGGCCTTGAGCTGGGTCATGAATTCCTTGGTTTCGCTGGGGGTTTTGTTCATTTTCCAGTTCCCGGCGATGACGGTCTTGCGATATTTTCTGTTCATGAATTTCTCTCCTTCTTGTATGGTGCAAAGCGGAAAGTCTCGGCGCTTTCCTTACTTATTGAGCAGGCAGGCGATGCCGGGCAGCTCCCTGCCCTCCAGGAATTCGAGGCTCGCGCCGCCGCCGGTAGAAATGTGGGTAATCTTGTCGGCAAAGCCCAGCTGCTCGCAGGCCGCCGCGCTGTCGCCGCCGCCGACGATGGTCACCGCGCCGGACTCGGCAAGCGCCTGCGCCACGGCAATGGTGCCCTTGGCCAGGGTAGGATTCTCAAACACGCCCATCGGCCCATTCCACACGACGGTCTTGGCGGCCTTCACCGCGTCGGCATAAAGCGCCATCGTCTTCGGCCCGATGTCGAGCCCCATCTTATCGGCCGGGATGGCCTCGGAGGGCACGACCTGAACGGCGATTTCGCCGTCGATGGGGTCGGGGAAGGCGGAGGCGACCGTGGTATCCACCGGCAGCAGGAGTTTCACGCCCTTGGCCTCGGCCTTGGCCATCATCTGCCTGCAGTAGTCCAGCTTCTCCCCGTCGAGCAGGGAGGTGCCCACACCGCAGCCCTTCGCGGCTAAGAAGGTATAGGCCATGCCGCCGCCGATAATCAGGGTATCGACCTTCTCGAGCAGGTTCTGGATTACGTTGAGCTTGTCGGAAACCTTCGCGCCGCCCAGGATGGCGACGAAGGGACGCTCGGGGTCGGCCAGCGCCTTGCCCATGACGGAAACCTCCTTCTGCACGAGGTAGCCGCACACGGCGGGCAGGTAATCGGCAACGCCGGCGGTGGACGCGTGCGCGCGGTGCGCCGAGCCGAAGGCATCGTTGACGAAAACATCCGCCAGCTCCGCCAGCGCCTTGCTCAGCTCGGGATCATTCTTGGTTTCGCCCTTGGCGAAGCGGGTATTCTCGAGCAGCACCACGTCGCCCGGCTGCATCGCGGCGACCTTGGCCTTGGAATCCTCCCCGCCCACGTCGGCAGCCAGTGCGACCGGCTTGCCCAGCAGCTCGGAAAGGCGCTCAGCGACGACCTTCAGGGAGTACTTCTCCTCGTAGCCATTCTTGGGCTTGCCCATGTGGGAGCAGAGGATAACCTTTGCGCCGTGGCCGACGAGATATTCAATGGTGGGCATGGCGGCAACGATTCGCTTGTCGGAAGTGATTTTGCCGTCCTTGGTGGGAACATTGAAGTCGCAGCGGCACAGCACGCGCTTGCCGGATACCTCGATGTCCTCGATGGACTTCTTGTTGTAATTCATACGTTTTCCTCCATATCTTTCGGGTTGCCTTTCGGGGTTCATCCCCGCATTTTTCCGAAATCCTGCAAGCCGGGGAAGTCGAGCTGACGAAGCGCTTCATAAACCGTGATGGCGACGGCATTGCTGAGGTTCAGGCTGCGCAACGCCGGGCGCATGGGAATGCGGAAGCAATCGTCGCGGTGGGCGTTCAGGAAATCCTCGGGAAGCCCCCGCGTTTCCTTGCCGAAGAAAAGATAGCCGCCATCGGCAAATGCCGCCTGCGTATAGCACCGCGGCGCCTTGGTGGAAAGCGCGTAAAGGTGGCGCACATCGTTCCTGCGGAAGAAATCGTCGAGGTTCTCGTAGTCGAACACCGCGACCTTGTCCCAATAGTCCAGCCCCGCGCGTCGCACGGCCTTCTCGGAAATGTCGAAGCCGAGCGGACGGATGAGGTGCAGCGCGCAGCCGGTAGCGGCGCAGGTGCGGGCAATATTGCCGCAGTTTTGCGGGATTTCCGGCTCGACGAGCACAACATGGAGCATTCCTTCGGCCTGCCTTCCTCTGACTTGACTTGCCGTTATATTGTATGCCAAAGCAGCGGCAAAATCAACCCCAAAATTGAAAATTTCCATCTTTTTGCCACTCTTTACAAAAAACGAGGGGGCGGATTGTCGAATTTTTAGAGAAATTTGGCTCTTGCCTTCGGAAGGAGGACAGTTTTCCGGCTTTTTCGGTGTATCCTCCCGCCCGGGGATTGGAAATTCGCCCGAAAAGCTCTCCCCCTCGGCGATGCCGCCGAGGCGCCGGAGAAAATATTTTTCCCGCCGCTTTTTTAGAAAAAGGGGGTGACAAGTTTCCATAAAAATGTTATAATACTTTCCAGAATGGAATGGAGGCGCCCGGCGCGGCTGCCGGGGCCCAAAAGGCGGCGATACGGTGCAAAAAAGAATCTGGGAGCTGGACGCCCTGCGGGGTCTGTTCGTGCTGGGAATGGTTGTCGTCCACTTTGTATACGACTTGGTAGAGCTTTGGGGAATCGTGCAGTGGGAGTATCCCGCGGCGTTCCTGCTCGTCAAGGATTGGGGCGGGCTGCTCTTTTTGCTGATTTCCGGCATCTGCGTCACGCTCGGGCATCGCAGCGTGCGCCGGGGCGCGATCGTGCTGGCCTGCGGGGCGGTGATTTCCGCCGTGACCGTGGGGATGTACTGGCTGCGGCTTTCCGACCGCGGCATTATCATCTATTTTGGCGTGCTGCACTGCTTAGGCGTGAGTATGCTATTGTGGCCGCTGCTGAAAAAATGGCCTTGGCAGGCGCTGCTGGCGCTGGCCGCCGCGCTTTTGGCGCTGGGCTACTGGTTCGGCACGCTCCGCCTCGGGAGCAACTGGCTGCTGGCCTTCAATCTGCGCAGCGACTCCTTCGCCAGCTCCGACTATTTCCCCCTGCTGCCCGATTTCGGCTGGTTCCTGCTCGGCGCGGTGCTGGGAAAGACGCTTTACCGGCGCAAGCGCTCCGTGCTGCCCAACGCCCGCTGCCAGTTCCGCCCCCTGCAGGCGGTGGGGCGGCATTCGCTCGAAATTTACATGCTGCACCAGCCCGTGCTGAGCGGCATCTGCTATCTGCTCGCGCTTTTGAAGTAAGGAGGGCGCACAATGGGAAAATGGCTCAAACAAAACTGGATCCTCCTGTTCGCGGTCGCGGCCGGGATTCTCGGTGGCCTGCTGCGCGCATGGCAATTCTCGCAGGCCGATGAGGAGGGGCTGATTGACGGCACGGTGCAGAGCCTCCTGCTCGCCCTGCTGTCGGCGCTGGTGCTCGCCGCCGTAGCGTGGAAGGTCTACCCGCTGACCGGCCGCAAAAAGTACGCCTCCAACTTCCCGCCCTCCGTGCCCGGCGCGCTGGGCTGCGTGCTCGCCGCGATCGGCGTGCTCACGAGCCTCGGCAGCGGCCCGCTGAGCATATTCATCAGCATCTTCGCGGCAGTGGATCTGTGCCTGCTTGCCTACTACCGGGCGACCGGGCGCAAGCCCAGCCTTCTTCTCCCGGGCGGTCTTTGCATCTACCTGATGCTGCGCCTCGTGATTTGCTACCAGCTCTGGTGCTCCGAGCCGCAGATGGCGCAGTACCTTTTCAGCCTGATGGGCAGCGTATTCGTGCTTCTGAGCGCGTATTACGACGCCGCCTTCTGCGCCGGCGCGCCCCACCGCCGCCCGCACGCGCTGTGCCACCTGCTCGCGCTCTTTTGCTGTCTCACCGCCGCGGGCTATACCGACAGCCCGCTGTGGTACCTCGGCTTCGCGGTCTGGGCGGCGACGGATATCTGCTCGCTGGCGCGCGTGCGGAAGGTGACAAAATGACGCTCCCGCCGAATGTAGCCGCCTGCATAGCGCGTCTGGAGGCGGCGGGCTTCCCCTGCTACGCGGTGGGCGGCTGCGTGCGCGACGACCTGCTGGGGCTGACGCCGCGCGACTACGACCTCACCACCGCCGCCTCGGGCGCACAAATGCGGGAGATCTTCCGCGATTTTCCGCTCGTGCTCGCCGGGGAAAAGCATGGCACGGTGGGCGTTGTGATGGAGCGCGAGCTGGTAGAGATCACCACCTTCCGCGCCGAGGGCGGCTATACCGACGGCCGCCACCCCGGCTGGGTGAAATCCGTCGATTCCATCGAGGCCGACCTCGCGCGCCGGGATTTCACCATCAACGCAATGGCCTACTCGCCCACGCGTGGCTTTGCCGACCCCTTCGGCGGCCGTGCGGATTTGCGCGCGCGCACGCTGCGCGCCGTCGGCGATCCGGAAACCCGGTTCCGGGAGGACGCGTTGCGGATTCTGCGCGGCGTGCGCTTCTGCGCCCGCTTTGCTCTAACCCCGGAGGAGGCGACCCTCGGCGCGATGCTGCGCCTTGCCGGCGCCATGGAGCTTCTATCGCGCGAGCGGGTATTCTCCGAGCTGAACGGCATCCTGCTTGCGGCGGACGACGAGCTGCTGCTGCGCTTCGCGCCGATCCTCGCGCAGGTGCTGCCCGAGCTGGCGCCCACCATCGGCTACGAGCAGGGCACCCCTTGGCACCGGTTCGATCTCTATACCCACATCGCCAAGACCGTGGGCGGTGTGCGCGCCGAGAGCGTGCTGCGCTGGGCGGCGCTGCTGCACGACTGCGGCAAGCCTGCCTGCCGCACAACGGACGAGCGCGGCGTAAGCCACTACTATGGCCACGCCGAGCAGAGCGCCGCGCTTGCCGACGCCGCCCTTGCCCGCCTGCGCGCGCCCACCGCCCTGCGCGAGGAGGCTTCGCTGCTGATTGCGCGGCACATGTCCCCTCTTCCACCGCAGAAGAAGGCGCTGCGGCGGCAGCTCAGCCGCTTCGGGGTGGAATTTGTGGATAAGCAATGGGCGCTGCAAAAGGCGGATACCATCGCCACCGGCCAGCCGGTGGACTGGGAATATTTCCGGCAGGTCGACGCGCTTCTGGCGCTTTGTGCGCAGGAGGACGCCTGCCTAACGGTGCGCGACCTCGCCGTGGATGGGCGCGACCTGCTCGCGCGCGGGCTTCGCGGCCGCGCCGTCGGTGAAGCGCTGCGCGCACTGCTGGACGCTGTTCTCGACGAGCGCGTAGAAAACGAAAAGAGCGCCCTGCTGCGCTATCTGGAGGAGGAAAAACAATGAAAATTGCGGTGGTTACCGGCGCAAGCTCCGGCATGGGGCGCGAATTTGTCAAGCAGCTGGGCGAATACGTCCAGGTGGACGAGATCTGGGCGATTGCCCGCCGGGCAGAGGCGCTCGAAAGCCTGAAGCGGGAGGTCGCCACCCCCGTGCGCCCGATTCTGCTGGACCTGACGCAGGAGGATAGCTTCGCCGACTATGAAAAGCTCCTCGCCGGAGAAAATCCTGAGATTGCGCTGCTGGTGAACGCGGCGGGCTTCGGGAAATTCGGCGATTTCGACAATATCTCCGTGCAGGAGGACTGCCGGATGATCGACCTCAACTGCAAGGCGCTGCTCGTCATGACGCGCCTGAGCCTGCCGTATATGCCGCGCGGCAGCCACATTCTGGAGCTGGACAGCCTCTCCGCCTTCCAGCCCGTGCCCTATATCACGACCTACGGCGCGACCAAGGCCTTCGTGCTCAGCTATTCCCGCGCGCTGAATCAGGAGCTGAAGGAGCGCGGCATCCGGGTGATGACGATGAATCCCGGCTGGGTCAAGACGGAATTTTTCAACCACGCCTTCCAGACCAACAACCGCGTGCAGTACTTTGACATTCTCTACGAGGCTGCCGACGTGGTGAAGACCGGCCTGCGCGACCTCTACCGCTCGAAGAAGGATATGTCCATCCACGGCGCGCCCGTGCGGCGGCAGGTGCGGCTTGTCAAGCTGCTGCCCCACAGCCTTGTGATGCGGGTGTGGATGAACCAGCAGAAGAAGCCGCGCAACAACAAGGGCCTGACCGTGCAGGCGCGCAAGTAAGCGATGGCCGCGCAAAAAACGCGGGCGCTGTGTCTGGGGCTGCTCGCCCATGTGGACGCAGGGAAGACCACGCTCACCGAGGCGCTGCTCTACCGCGGCGGCGCGCGGCGGACGCTCGGGCGGGTCGACCACGGCGACGCCTTCTTGGACACCGCCGAGCTGGAGCGCCGGAAGGGCATCACCATCTTCTCCAAGCAGGCGCTGCTGCCCCTGCCGGGCTGCAGTGTGACGCTGGTAGACACGCCGGGGCACGTCGATTTCGCCGCCGAGGCAGAGCGGGTGCTGCCGATTCTCGACATGGCGGTGCTGGTCATCTCCGGCTCCGAAGGGGTGCAGGCGCACACGCTCACGCTTTGGAGCCTGCTGGAACGCTACCGCGTGCCGGTGGTGATTTTCGTCAACAAGATGGATTTGCCCGGGGCTGACCGGGCGGATGTGCTGCGCGCGCTGCGGCAGCTCTCTCCCGCCTGCGCGGACGCCTCCTCGCTCGACGCGCTCTACGAGGCCGCCGCCGGGGAGGACGAGGCGCTTTTGGAGCGCTACCTTGCCGACGGGCGTCTGGAAAGCGCGGATGTGCGCCGCCTGATTGCCGAGCGGCGCCTGTTCCCCTGCTGCTTCGGCTCCGCCCTGCGGCTGGAGGGAATCGACGAATTTTTGTACCTTATTCGGGAATTTTCCCCCGCCTGCGCGGAGAATCCCGAATTTTCCGCGCAGATTTACAAAATCTCCCGCGACGCCGCCGGCACAAGACTGAGCTGGCTGAAATGCAGCGGGGGAAGCTTGTCTGTGCGGCAAAATCTATGTTATGTCAACCAAAAAGGCGAGCCGGTCGAGGAAAAAATCCAGCAGCTGCGGCTGTACTCCGGCGAAAAATACACCCTTGCCGAGGCGATTTTCCCCGGGCAGACCGCCGCGCTTACCGGGCTGACGCAGACCTTCATCGGACAGGCCTTCGGCGCGCAGCGCGCAGCGCCCGCGCCCCGGCTTGCGCCCATCATGAGCTACCGCGTGGTGCTGCCGCCCGGGCTGGATCCCTCGCTGGTGCTGCCGAAGCTGCGCCAGCTTGAGGAGGAAGAGCCGCTGCTGCACCCTGTATGGGAGGGTGGCGCCATCCATGTGCAGATGATGGGCGCGGTGCAGAAGGAGGTTTTCTGCGCGCTTGTCCGGGAGCGCTTTGAGCTGGATGTGCGGCTCGATGCCGGGCGCATCTGCTACCGCGAAACCATCGCCGAGCCCGTCGAGGGCGTGGGGCACTATGAGCCGCTTCGCCACTATGCCGAGGTGCATCTGCTTCTCGAGCCGGGTGAGCCGGGCAGCGGCCTGCGCTTTGCCACGCGCTGCCCCACCGACCTGCTGGACGCGAATTACCAGAACCTTGTCCTCACCCACCTGCGTGAGAAGACGCACCGCGGGGTGCTGATTGGCGCGCCGCTTACCGATGTAACCATCACCCTGCTAGCCGGGCGCGCGCACCAGAAGCACACCGAGGGCGGCGACTTCCGGCAGGCAACCTACCGCGCAGTGCGGCAGGGGCTGATGCGCACGCGCAGCACCCTGCTCGAGCCGTGGCTGCGCTTCAGCCTCACGCTGCCGACGGCACAGGTCGGCCGCGCCATCACCGATTTCCGCGCGATGGCCGGGGAGCCGGAGAGCCCGGTGGCCATGGGCACGCAGTCGCTGGTGCGCGGGCTGGTGCCGGCCTCGGAGCTGGGCGGCTACGCCGAGGTCGTCGCCGCCTACACGCACGGGCTCGGGCAGCTGCAGCTCGCTCCGGCGGGCTACCGCCCCTGCCACGACTCCGAGCGGGTCATCCGCGAGGCAGGCTACGACCCGGAGCGTGACACGGAGAATCCGCCGGACTCCGTATTCTGCGCCCACGGCGCGGGCTACACCGTGAAGTGGAGCGAGGTGGAGCAGGCCATGCACATAGAAAGCGCGTGGAAGGTCGGCGGCGCGCCCCGGGTGCTCGAGCGGAATCTGCGCGCGGACGACCGGGAGCTGGAGGCCATCGTGCGCCGGGCGATGGGGCCGGTGAAGCGGCCGCAGCTGCGGCGCGCGGACGCGCCCAAGGCGGAGACGGCTGTGCCCATCCGCGAGACGAAGCCCATCTACCTGATTGTGGATGGCTACAACGTCCTGTTTGCATGGGAGGCGGCGGCCGAGGCCGCGAAAACCGACCTCGAGACCGCGCGGCGAATGCTCATGGACAGCCTGAGCAGCTTCGCGGGCTACAAGAGCTGGGAGATCCTGCTGGTATTCGACGGCTACAAGGTATCCGGCAGCCCCGGCGAAACCTTTGCCTATCACAATTTGCAGGTGGTATTCACCGGCGAGAACGTGACGGCCGACCGCTACATCGAGTCGCTCGCGGCGAAGATTGGCGGGAGCTACCGGGTGTACGTGGTCACGTCGGACGAGCTGGTGCAGCTCTCCGGCCTGCGCAGCGGCGTGCTGCGGATGTCCTCGCGCGAGCTGCTCGCCGCGATGGATAGCGCCGACCGCGAGATGCGCACCCACTACCACAAGCAGTAGGCAGCTTGGCCTTGCTTTGTGCACAAAAAATTTCCGGGGAAGGCGTGCTGCCTTCCCCGGTGCTTATTGCTGCTGAATAACGCCATCCTCGATGGCGATGATTTGGTCGGCGGTGGCGGCCAGCTGCGGGTCGTGCGTGACAATCACCAGCGTCTGCCCGAATTCGCGCGCGCAATCGCGCAGCAGCTGCATCGTCGTCTCCCCGGTTTTCTTATCCAGATTGCCGGTCGGCTCGTCGGCAAAAATCAGCGGCGGCTGCGCTAGGATCGAGCGGGCGATCGCGACGCGCTGCTGCTCGCCGCCGGATAGCTCCGATGGATATTTCTTCAGCTTGTCGCGCAGCTCCAGCTTCTCCACCATGCGGTCGGCGAATTCCATATCCGGCTTCCGGCCGTCCAGCTTGAGCGGCAGGAGGATATTGTTCCATGCGGTGTACTCATCGAGCAGGTGAAACTGCTGAAACACGAAGCCCATGTAGCGGCGGCGGAACTGCGCCATCTTGCTATCGGGGTAGGCGTATAAATCCTCCCCGTTCAGGTAGACCTTGCCGGAAGTGGGCTTATCCAGCCCGCTTAGGATATGCAGCAGCGTGGATTTGCCGGAGCCGCTGCGCCCGATGATGGCGTAGAAGCGCCCCTGCTCAAAGTCCGCGCTCACGCCCCGCAGGGCGTGCACCTCGCCGGAGGCAGCCTTGTAGGTTTTGTAAACATCCTGTGCAGATAAAATTGTTGCCATTACCATACCCTCATTTCTCTTGCGAAAGCATTTGCATTAAATCTCTGCTGCCTAAGAAGCGCTTGGACAGCAGGCAGATGGCGAAGATGGCCGCCGCCTCCAGCGCCGACAGCAGCACATACTGCGGCAGTCCAAAGCCGTCGTAGGCGTAAGACGAGTATCTCGCCCGAAGCGATTGCAGGAGCGTATACCCGGCGTAGCTGTCAGGCAGGCTGCTCAGCTCGTAGCACAGGTAGCCAGCCCAGCCCAGCGCGACCGCCCCCAGCGCCCGGCCTATGGCGGTGCGCACGATTTGCCGGTTCCGCTGCCTGCGCGACATGCCGAGCGTCTGCAAAATGGCGTACCGCCGCTGCTCCCGCTGCGCCTCCAGCGTAAGCGTGCTGTGCAGAATCAGCGCCAGAATCGCGATAGTGGCGCAGCCGCTTGCCAGCACCAGAATGAGCTGCTGCAGATAATCCTGCGCCTTGGCGGAAAACTCCTCGCGCTGATTTTCCAGGCTCATATCATTCTGCGAGGCAAACTGCGCCAGCGCCACATCCGTCGACAGGTATTCGGCGTTCAAATCGGCAAAAAGGTAAATTTTGTTGTAATTGTCGCCGTCCCCGGCGTGGTAGTAGCCCCAATACGCCTCCTCAGGGAGATCTGCCAGCAGGCTTTGCAGGAAGCTGTGCGAAATCACCAGCGTATAAGAGAATTTCGGGCCGGGAAGTGTATAGTAGGGGTCATCCGTTTCATTGTAGCTGAATGCGCCGATGGGGATGCTTGCCTCGATCGAGCCGCCCTTCAGCGTAAGCTCCGAATCCCATGTTTCATAAAGATCTCCGACCTGCAGCGTCAGGACATCCCCAACCTCACAGCCGATTTCGGCGGGCTGCCAATAATCCTCGCGCGAAGAATACCAGGCAGGGGCGCTTATCACGTTGCCGCTTTCATCCAGCGGAAAGGAGAGCAGCGCCTGCTCCCCGGCGTAGAAGGCTTCGAGATCCAGGCCGGAAAAGTCGAAAGCGCCCGGAAACTCCCCCTCGTCCAGAACATAGACATACGCGGGAACGCTCTCGCCGTCCGGCAGGATCAGATTCGCGCCGTACAACTCGCCAAAGCCCCACGCCTCCCGGATGCCGGGGATGCTGCCCGCGGTCTCCGCCTCCTCCTGCGTGACCGTTTGCGAAAGGTATCTGCGATAGGACAGGCGGTCGAGCTCATAGCTCGGATAGGAGGAATATGTGCGGTATTTATACAGCGGCGAAAGGGCGTGGAGCACCGTGAAAACCACCGCGCCGCAAAGCGCGGCGGAAAGCAGCAGCGCTGCGCTCCGCTGGAACAGGCGCAGGAAGCGCGCCCTGCGGGGGCTGAGGCTCATGCGCCCGGTGAGCGGCGTATGCAGCGCCGCCGCCAGCGTGGGCAGCCGCACGAGAAGCACGCTGGCTACCCAGACGCCGCCGTTCGTAAGCAGGTGCTCCCACGGCAGGGATAGCTGAACCTCAACCGTGCCGGCATACACCGACACCCGCAGGTACACCCATGTGCCGAGCGCGCCCAGCCCAATGCCCAGCAGCACCGCCGGCAGGCAGAGCAGCACCGTCTCGAAGCTCAGCAGCAGCCCGGCCTGCGCCCGGCTCGCCCCCAAGCTCCGCAGCCGCGCGATGCGTCGCACATCGACTGGCAGATTCAGCAGATAGATGACGACCACCGCCAGCACCGTGATTACCAGCGTGAGGGTCACATAGAAATCGTAGGATTTGCTCGCCGCCGTCGCTCCATAAGCGCCGGTATTGATGCTCAGGTAGCTGCGCAGGGTTTTTGCCATGTCCGGGAGCTTGGTCTGCGCCGCGCTGAGCATCTCCTCCTCCGTCCCCGGCTGCACCGTGAAGAAATAAGAAACCGTCGGCGCATCCGCCCCGGCCTCCGCCACAAGGCGCTCGGCGGCGGACTCGGTGATCAGGGCAGCGTTCAGCGAACCCGTAAGGCCGCTCTCGCTGATTTCCCACAGGTGGGTATAATCCTTCACCACGCCGCACAGGGTAAACTCCTCCAGAATCGTCACCGTTTTCCCATCCTTCGGCAAGTAAATCTGCAATGTAATTTTCTGCCCGATGGTATAGTCATAGCCCATGGCGCTCAGCGCCCTTGCCTCGATGGCAATCTCATTATCCGCCTCCGGCAGGCGGCCATCCAGCGTTACAATGCGCCCCATTTCCTGAAGGGCGTCATCCACGGTGCCGATACTGCCGCCATTAAAGGATCCGTAGCAGCGGCTGGCGCCGAGGCTTTCCAGCCAGCTTTGGCCGAGGAGCCACTCCTCCTCCTGCTCGTTGCCGTCGACAAACACGGCGTACCACGCCCCGTAGGTATCAAAGCGGTACTCCTCGTTGGTCTTGGCAGCACTTTCGGTCACGCACAGCAGCACCACGGCGAATGTAAAGGAAATCAGCAGGACGCTGAAAAGCAGCAGCGACGCCCGCCATCTCCGCCGCACCGCCTGAAGCGACAGCGGCAATAATTTCAGCATCTTTCCTCACCTCAAATTCATCAAATTAAGATTTGGAAGTACGACAATCCAATCTAGGGTTTATTCATATCCACAGCAAGTGATAAGGACATGTTGGGTATACGTTGACTCGCGCGAATAGTCACAGTTGGAGCAGAGGGTATGCGTTTTAACCTCGTACTCTGTGACAAAATCATAGCCTTTCAATCCGTGTTCACAGGGAATAATGACATTGCCCTTATCTGTACGGACAATACTAGTAGACAGCGTCCCGACCCCGCAATAAAGACAGGGCGAATCTGCCGACCGCGCCTCTGCCGCGGAAATAGGGGCGACAAAAATCCCAATAAGGATGCAAAAGCAGGTAATTAACGGAACAATTCTTTTCATAATGGTCACCTCAAATCTGACAAATCTCGTATTTGGCCGTTGATTGTCGTACTTTCACTTTTTATTATACAAATATTTTTCGCTTTGTCAAGAAATTATTCAAGAATCGTCCATAAATTTTCCTACACGCGTCGCCCGCTGGCAGAAACAAGCGCGCAAAGAAGCCCCGCACAGGGGCGTTCCCCCATCTGCGGAGCATCTCTTTTCCATGCAGTGCGGCGAAAATCGTGCCGGATTTCGCCGTCTCGGCGGCAGTTGCAACCGCCGGTTGCGGAAATTTTCAAGCGAAGGTGGTGGAAAGCAACCGTGCGGTATGCTATAATAGCGCTGCAAGCCCGGAGAAATTCCGGGCCGGAAAGGAGAAACCACCATGATTTTATCCGAAAAGCTGTTGACGCTGCGCACCCGCGCGGGACTGAGCCAAGAGGAGCTGGCCGAGAAGCTGGACGTATCGCGGCAGTCCATCTCCAAATGGGAAAACGGCAGCTCCATCCCCGGAATCGACAAGATTCTGGAAATCGCAAAGCTCTACGGCGTCAGCACCGATTACCTGCTGAAGGACGAGCTGGAGGAGCTGCCCGACGAGGTCGTGGCCGATGTCTACCGCCCGATGCCGGTGCGGGAGGTTTCGGCCGAGGAGGCAAACGAGTACCTCGCCGCCATCCACGCGGCGGCGCAGCGGATTGCGCTGGGCGTGAGCCTGTGCATCCTCTCCCCGGCCGCGATGCTGGTGCTGGTGGGGCTGTATCAGCTGGGGCATATCTTCGCATCGGAGGATATCGCGGGCGGGGTCGGCTGTGGCGTGCTGCTGGCAATCGTCGCCGTGGCGGTTGTCCTGTTTATCACAAACGGTATGCGGCTGGAGGAATACGACTATCTGGAAAATGAAGAATTCCGGCTCGCCTACGGGGTGGCCGGAATTGTGGAAAAGCAGGAGAGGGCGTTCCGCCCGGCGTACTACCGCGGGATCGCCTTCGGCGCGGCGCTGTGCGTGCTGTCGTGCGTGCCGATTGTGATTGCGGGCGCTGCGCAGGCCCCTGAGGGCATCTGCACCTGTATGTGCGCGCTGCTGCTGGCGGTGGTCGCGCTAGGTGTGAACGTGCTTGTGCGGGTCTGCATCCGCTGGGGCGGGTACAACCGGCTGCTGCAGCGCGGCGACTATACGCCCGCCAAGAAGCGCGAGAACAACGCCTTGGAGGCATTCGCGGGCGCGTACTGGGCCATTGTTGCCGGGATTTATCTGGCAATTAGCTTTGCCTACATGAACTGGCACATCTCGTGGGTGATCTGGCCGATCGCGAGCGGGGTGTTCGCCCTGATTCGCGCCATCTTCTCGGCCACGCGCAAGCAATGAGCCGCTACAGGCGGTAGCCCACGCCCCGCACCGTTTGGATATACTCGCCGCATTTTCCCAGCTTGGTGCGCAGCGTGCCGATATGGACATCCACCGTGCGCGTTTCGCCTACATAGTTGGTATCCCATACCGCGCTCAGAAGCTGGTCGCGGGTGAAGACGACGCCGCGATTCTCCATCATCAGGCGCAGCAGCTCATACTCCTTGAGCGTGAGCTGCACGCTCTGCCCCTGCACGGTCACGAGGTGCGACTGCAAATTCATGGTCAATTCCCCGCAGGTAAGCTCGGCGGGCGCCTTGGGTGCGGCGCGCCGCAGCACGGCGCGCACCCGCGAAACCATCTCCATCATGCCGAAGGGCTTGACAAGATAATCGTCCGCGCCCAAATCCAGCCCCTGCACCTTATCAAACTCCGTGCCCTTGGCGGTAGCGAGGATGATCGGCATACCGGCGTCCTTGCGGCGCAGGGCCTTGAGGATGGAAATGCCATCCTCCCCGGGCAGCATCACATCGAGCAGAATCAGCTCAGGCTTTTCCTCAGCCATCGCGCGGCGAAGCGCCTCGCCGTCCGCCATTCCCTTGGCGGCGAGGCCGGAGGTATTGAGCGTATACACCATCAGGTTGCGGATGCTGGTGTCGTCCTCCACACAATAAATCATATACCTTCACTCTCACGGCTGCCGGTTGCGGTGTACACCACCCAGCCGGCAATATTTACGGCATGGTCGCCCATGCGCTCAAAATACTTGGTAATCATCAAGAGGTCAACCGTGCTCTCGGCATCCACCGCCGGGTCGCGCAGCAGCGCAATCAGCTGGCTGCGCACCTGCACGAAATAATCGTCCACCACATCGTCGTATGCCTCGACATTTTTCGCAAGCGCGGGATCCTGATGCACGAACGCGGAGATGCTGTTGGTCACCATTTTGCGGGTGGCGTTGGCCATCTCGCGGATGGCGGGCAGGCTCGGCGCGGCGGACAAGTCCATCACCTCAAGAATCTCGGCGATTTCCGCGCTCTGGTGGCCGACCCGCTCCAAATCCGTCACCATTTTCAGCGCGGCGGAAATCACGCGCAGATCGCGCGCAACCGGCTGCTGCTGCAGCAGCAGCTTCAGGCACTGGGCTTCAATCTCCCGCTCGAGCTGATCGATCTGCCCGGCGAGCTCTGGCACCTGCGCGGCAATCGCCTTGTCGCGCGCCATCAGCGCGCGCATGGAGTGGTCGATTGCGTCCTCGCACAGGGAGCCCATCGTAATCATGGCGGTATTCAGCTTCTTGAGCTGCTGATCAAACTGGCTGCGCATTAGCCAAACCTCCCCGTAATGTAATTTTCCGTGCGCGTGTCATGCGGGTTGGAGAATACATCGGTCGTTTTCCCATATTCGACCATCTCCCCGAGCAGGAAGAATGCGGTACGGTCGGAAATGCGCACGGCCTGCTGCATATTATGGGTGACGATAACAATAGTATACTCCTTTTTCAGCGCGATGGCAAGCTCCTCAATTTTTCCCGTGGAAATGGGGTCGAGCGCGGAGGTTGGCTCGTCCATGAGCAGCACCTCGGGCTTGACCGCGAGCGCGCGGGCGATGCACAGCCGCTGCTGCTGCCCGCCGGACAGACCGAGCGCGGAGGAGCGGAGCTTGTCGCGCGTTTCCTCCCAAATCGCGGCAGCCTTGAGCGAGCTTTCCACAATCTCGTCGAGCTTCGCGCGGGAGCGTATCCCGTGGATGCGCGGGCCGTAGGCGATGTTGTCGTAGATGCTCATGGGGAATGGATTCGGCTTCTGGAATACCATTCCCACGCGCTTGCGAAGCTGGTTGACATCCATGTTGTGATAGATGTCCTCGCCGCCGAGCGTAACGCGGCCCTCGATACGGCAGCCCTCCACGAGGTCGTTCATGCGGTTGAGCGTTTTCAGAAAGGTGGATTTCCCGCAGCCGGAGGGGCCGATCAGAGCGGTGATTTCCCGGGCGGGGATCTCCATGTCGATGCCCTTGAGTGCCTCGAAGCTGCCATACCACAGGTGCAGGTTTTCGGATTGCAAAATTCCCATTGATATCTCCTACTTTTTCAGGTGCTTGGCGGCCAGCTTTGCCGCGAGGTTGATCAGCAACGTTAAAATCAGCAGAATGGTCGCGATGGCGAAGGCCGCGTCCGTTTCGCCGCGCTCCTTGGCATAGATGTACATCGCCACGGTGAGTGTCGTGCCGGCGCTCTTGGGCGCAACGGCCTGCAGCGGGTTCAGGAGGTTATGCGCGGCGCCGGCAGTATAGAGCAGGGCGGCGGACTCGCCCACGATGCGCCCGATGGCGAGGATGCAGCCGGTGACGATGCCATCCACCGACGAGGGCAGCACCACCGTGCGAATCATGTGCCACTTGCCGGAGCCGAGCCCGAGCGAGCCCTCGCGGTAGCTCTGCGGCACGGTCTTCAGGCTCTCCTGTGTGGTGCGCACAACGGTGGGCAGCGTGAGAATTACGAGCGTGAGCGCGCCCGCCAGCAGGCAGGGCTGCAGGCCAAGGAAATTCACAAACAGCAGCATTCCGACAAGGCCATAGATGATCGAGGGGATGCCGGAAAGTGTTTCGGTTGCAAACTCGATGACCCGCACGAGCCGCTTATTGGAGGCGTATTCGTTCAGGTAGATGGCCGCGCCCACGCCCAGCGGCAGCACGATGGCCACCGTAATGGCGATGATATAGAGCGTGTTCAGCAGGTCGGGCAGGATGCCAATCCAGCCGGTGCGGGCGTTGGGGCTGGTGGTGAGGAATTCCGCGCTGATATGCGGCAGGCCGCGCACGAAAATGTAGACAATCATGCCAATCAGCAGCGCGCAGATGAGCGCCACGGAAAGCAGCATCAGCCCTGCGCGCAGGCCGTCGGCAAGAATGCGGCGCCTCGAGCGCCTCTGGCCCGGGCGCGGCGCGGCGGCCGGAGATTTTTGGCTTGGCTTCATTTCGCACCCTCCCCCGCCCTGCGCTTCAGGAACAGATTCAAAATCAAATTGATAACCATGATAAAAATGTACAAAATCAGGGCAACGGAGAACAGCGCCTGCCGGTGCAGGCCGCTCGAATAGCCCATCTCTCCGGCAATCGCCGTCGTGAGGAAGCGGACGGAGGTAAACAGCGCGGGCATATTGGCCACGTTGCCGCAGACCATCATCACGGCCATCGCCTCGCCCACGGCGCGGCCAATTCCCAGCACGACTGCGGCGGCGATGCCGCTCTTGGCCGCGGGGAAGCTGACCTTGAATACCGTCTCGTTCCATGTTGCGCCAAGCGCGAGGCTGGCCTCCTCATATTCGCGCGGCACAGCGCGCAGCGCCGTTTCCGACACGCTGATGATGGACGGCAGCACCATCACCGCCAGCACAACGATGGCGGCGAGCAGCCCCTGCCCATAGGCCTTGTGGAACACCGTCTGGATGCAAGGCACCAGCACAATCATGCCCACGAGGCCATAGACCACGGAGGGAATGCCCGCAAGCAGGTCAACGGCATAGCGAATCGGCGTATAGAGCCGCTTGGGGCACATTTTCCCGAGGAAAATGGCGAAAAGCAGGCCGAGCGGCACGCCAATCAAAATGGCGCCGAGGGTGCCGTATATGGAGGTAAGAATCACGGGCGCGATGCCATACTGGTCGCTGCCCGGCTGCCATGTGGTGCCAAGCAGGAAGGGCAGCAGCCCGATTTCCCGGATGGCGGGAATGCCGGAAACGAGCAGGTAGCCCGTAATGACGGCGACGAAAGCAATTGCGAGCACGCCGCAGGCGCCGAACACGACCCGCATGATTCGTTCCGCCGGATGGAAGGGACGCTTCGCGCGCGGCGCGCCCCGCGGATGGCTTTTACGCATAAGGTCCTCCTAATAGCGATGCGGAATGACAAACGCATTCCGCATCGCCGCATATTTCTTTCCCAATCAGTGGACAATGGGGACGCAGCCGGCCTCGCGGACATATTCATCCGCCGCGGACGAAAGCGCCCAGTTGATGAAGGCCATGGCCTCGTCGCTCACGGAGTCGGTCTTTACGGCCATGACGAAGTTACGCTGCACCGCGTAGCTGCCGTCCTGCACGGTTTCCTCGGAGGGAAGCACACCCTCGACGGAAACAGCGCTAACCTCCTCGCTGACGGAGGAGAGGGAGATGTAGCCAATCGCCGCGGTGTTGCCCGCCACGGTGGTGCGCACGTCGCCGGTGGAATTGAGCTCCATATCGTAGGAGCAGGCTTCGGCCGTGCCGGTCACGGATTCAAAGCCGTCGCGGGTGCCGGAGCCGGCCTCGCGGCCGACGACCACGATGGTCGCATCCTCACCGCCCAGCTCGCTCCAGTTGGTGATTTCCTTGGTGTAAATCTTGGCGATTTGCTCAATGCTCAGGTCGGAAACCGGGTTAGCGGGGTTCACGACAATCGCAATCCCGTCGATGGCGACGACGTAGCCGGTCAGGCCGGCCTCCACCTCGGAGTCCTTCAGGTCGCGGGAAGCCAGGCCGATATCGGCGTTGCCCTCGGTCACGGCGGTGATGCCCGCGCCCGAGCCGGTTGCGGCGTAGGTAATGGTCGCGTCGGTGTAGACATCCATGTAGGTTTCCATTAGCTTCTCCATGGAGGTGGAGCCGTTGGTGGTCAGGACGACCTCCGCATCCTCGCCGGAGCAGCCGGCGAAGGCGCACAGCGCCAGCATCGCGGCGAGCGCCAGAGCAAGAAATTTCTTCATATGTAGATTTCTCCTTTTTGATATTTTCCCTTATGGGACGATTCCAGTATATTTCCCGGATGTAAGGACAGCTAGCGCGCAATTGTAAAATCGGCGTAAAGCTTCCGCCCCGGTACGCGCCAAAACGGGCGCAAAAATACCCGGGCGCAGGCCCGGGTGTGTTTTGTTAAAGGTTCACGCCTCCGCGAGCGCCTTCGCCAGCGCCAGCACCACCTGCGCGCAGCGGTGCGCCGCCTGCGCCTCGAAGGTGGGATAGTCCATCTCAGCGGAGCCATCCGCCTTGTCGGAAATCGCGCGCAGGATTACGAAGGGCAGCTCGTTGCGCACAGCCGTCTGCGCGATGGCCGCGCCCTCCATCTCGGTGCAAAGCGCGTGGGTATGCGCGGCGATGCCCGCCTTCTGCTCGTCGCGGCAGACGAACTGGTCACCGCTGGCCACGCGGCCGACCTTGGTATGGCCGGGATGCACCTGCTCCGCCGCATAGAATGCCAGCCCCAGCAGCCGCTCGTCCGCCGCGAAGGTCAGGCTCTGCATCCCCGGCACCTGCCCGAGCAGGTAGCCGGCGAAGGCGCAGTCGAAATCGTGATACATCGCGTCTTGGCTCACGACCATGTCGCCGATATCCAGCTCGGCGGTGAGCGAGCCGGCTACGCCGGTATTGACGATGTGCGTCACATGGCAGCAGTCGAACAGGATTTGCGCGCACAGTGCGGCATTGACCTTGCCCACGCCGCACTTGCACACGGCGACAGGCAGGCCGCAGAGCAGCCCCTCGGAAAATTCTGTCCCGGCGCGGGAAAAGCTCGAAATTTTGGACATTTTCTCCCGGATTTCTGCGATTTCCACATCCATTGCGCCGATAATACCAAGCTTCATGCGTCTTCCTCCCCCGGATAGTTCAGCTGCGCATCGCCCGCGCTTTCCAGCACAGCGCAGTAGCGCGCGGCCCAGTATTTTGCCATCGGCAGGTTCATATCCTGCCAGTTGCCGCACTCACCCGCCGAGGCGCCGGGAATGCTCCCGGAATAGTCGCGGATGAAAGCGAAGCAGCCGCGCACCAGCTCCAGCACCTCGCGGGAGGTGTACGAGCCGGCGAGCAGCAGGTAAAAGCCCGTCCGGCAGCCCATCGGCCCGAAATAGACCACCCTTTCGCCCCAGCCGGGAGCATTGCGCAGGTAGGTCGCGCCGAGATGCTCGATGGTGTGCAGCTCGGCGGTGTTCATCACCGGCTCAAAATTCGGGCGCGTCAGGCGCAGGTCGAGGGTGGTAATGACCTCCTGCCCCACCCGGTCGCGCCGCGAAACGTACAGCCCCGGCAGCAAGCGCAGGTGGTCAACCGTAAAGCTTGCAATTCTTTTCATCCCATCAATACTCCCGCACAACGGCTTTGACCAGCCCAATCAGCTCCGCCTCGTCGCCGTCAATGGGCGAATAGTCGGGATTCTCCGGCACGAGCCACACATGCCCGCCACGAAAGCGCAGGCGCTTAACGGTGGCCTCGTCGCCAATGCGGGCGACCACAATTTGCCCATCGTCCGCCGTGGGCTGCGGGTGCACAACCACCTTGTCGCCGCTCAGGATGCCGGCGCCAATCATGCTGTCGCCGCGCACGCGTAGGGCAAAGCAGCCAGGCGCGCCGTCCCACGCCATCGTGCCCTCCTGATTCTCGACCGCGAGAATCGGCACACCGGCCGTAACCACGCCCACCACAGGGATCTGCCCCGGGCGGACATTGGCCACAATGGCGCGCTTGCGCCCCTTGGCATCCGGCGCGAGCAGCAGCCCCTTGGCCTGCAGCGCGCTGATGTGGTAGCTCACCGAGGCGGTCGAGCGCAGGCCGACAGCCGCGCCAATCTCCCGCACAGAGGGCGCGTAGCCATGCGCAAGCACGAAGGAATTAACATATTCGAGAATTTTTTCCGCCTTATCGCTGGTTCGGGGCATAAGGAGTCCTCCTGATTTTTGGAATTTTTTTCCTTGAATTATAGCACAAATGAGCGGAAAAGGGAAGAAAATTTTTCGCGCATTTGCCTGTTTTTTGCTTTCGTCAGATGCGGTAGAGCCGCCTGCCGTTTTCAAACGTGATTTGCTCCGCCTCCTCGGACGAAACGCCCCAAATCTGCGCGAGTGCGCGCGCCATATACACCACCCGGCTGGGGTCGTTGCGCCGCCCGCGCAGCGGCTCGGGCGACATATAGGGGCTGTCGGTTTCAATCACAATGCGCTCGCGCGGCACCGCGCGTGCAGCCTCGACCGCGCGGCGGGCATTTTTGAAGGTAATCACCCCGGTGAAGCCCACATACCAGCCGCGCCGCACCAGCTCCCGTGCCATCTCCGCCGAGCCGGAGAAGCAGTGAAACACCCCTGTCACATCCGGAAATCGGCGCAAAATCGCCAGCGCATCCTCGTGCGCCTCCCGCTCGTGGACAATCGCGGGCAGCGCCAGCTCCTGCGCCAGCGCCATCTGCATGGCAAAGGCACGCTGCTGAATGGCGCGCGGAACATCCTCATAGTGGTAGTCGAGGCCGATTTCTCCGATTGCCTTGACCTTCGGAAGTTTACATAATGTTCTGTATTCTGCCAGAACCGCCTCGTCCACCTCGTCGGCCGCATCCGGGTGGCTCCCGGCGGCGGCATACAGCCACTCGACGCGCCCGGCCAGCGCTGCCGCGGCCCGGGAGGAGGCGAGCGAGCAGCCCGGATTCATCAGCAGCCCAATCCCCTGCGAGGGCAGGGAAGCAAGCAGCTCCTCCCGGTCGGCGTCGAAGGCGCGGTCATCCAAATGCGCATGGGTATCAAAGAGCATATTCTCCCCCTCCTTTCCCCTCATTGTACCCGATGTCGCGCAAAAAAGCAAGCCCCGGGGGGGGGGGGGGGGGGGGGGGGGGGGGGGGGGTTTGGGGGGGGGGGGGGGGGGGGGGGGGGGGGGGGGGGGGGGGGGGGGGGGGGGG